>JAFTCP010000033.1 GCA_017454625.1 Synergistaceae bacterium | reverse complement strand
TCTAACGCTTTGAGAACTGTCTCTTTCCTCTTGCGCCCTTCTGGCCGAATTTCTTGCGTTCAACCATTCTCGGGTCTCTCGTCAATAATCCTTCCTTCTTAAGCGCAGGTTTCAAATCCTCGTTCATCTTCACGAGTGCACGAGCAATTCCCATTCTCACGGCTCCAGCCTGACCAGTTAAGCCGCCGCCTGAAGCATTAACGAACACGTCAACACGTCCTTCAACGCCTGCTGTCTTCAATGACTGGTAAACCTGAGACTGCCATAATAAACGCGGAAAATATTCCTCAACTGAACGGTTATTGATTTTCACTTCGCCGGTTCCTGAGCAAATTCTTACGCGGGCTACAGCATTCTTTCTTCTGCCTGTTCCCCAAATGTATTTATCGTCTGACATTATAATTTTCCTCCAGTGTGCTAAATTTCGAGTGTCTCAGGGTTCTGCGCTGTATGCGGATGTTCTGAGCCTGCGTAAATCTTGAGCTTGCTGTCATATTTAAGCCGGTTTCTCGGAAGCATTCCCTTCACAACATGCCTGAATAATTCTTCGGGCTTTGACTGTAAAAGAATTCCCCAAGTTTTTGACTTATAACCGCCTGGATGTCCTGAGTGATAATGCCATGTGGACTGCGCCGCTTTTTTGCCGGTGAGCTTAACTTTTGCCGCGTTGATTACGATTACATAATCGCCGGTGTCAACGTGAGGCGTGTATGTGGGCTTGTTCTTGCCCGTTAAAATTCGAGAGATTACAGCCGCAAGTCTTCCGATTGACCTGTCAGCCGCATCAATAACGTACCATTTTCGATCGACCTGGCCGGGTTTTGCCAAGTAAGAGCTGCTACCCGTCATGATAAAAAATTTCCTCCTGCAAAAATTAATAGAGCGAACGGGGGCTTGTCCGCATGAATGATTATTTTACCGTAATTAACCGGTTGTTTTCAAGCATTCTTGTAATCTGGCCGGATTTTTGCGATTATTTTTACACACAAATACTCGAGAATGAGATAATTATTTTACCGTAACGAGCCTTTTGTTCTCGCGTATTCTGTGAAATTAAGCGTGTTTTTGCGAGTTTATTTCTCCTCACGTAAATTTTTCACCGGCCATAAGCAAATCACTTCACAGTAACAAGCCTTTTGTTCTCCAACATTCCCGGAAGTCTTCCGCGTTTTGCAACATCTTTTCCGTTGACCTGCTTCAAATCCATAGTCATATCCATTGGGACAGCATGAGCAATGTAGCTTCCGACACCGAAAATATCAGCTCCGGCTTCTGCGAGAGTTTTAATTCGTTCGGGGTTAAGTCCTCCTGACACAACGATTTTTACGCGGTTAAATCCTTCATGATTGAGCCTGTAACGAATTTCTTTGACGAGTTCGGCTGTAACTCCTCCGCGTTCTCCGGGCGTATCAAGTCGAACAGCTCCGAGCCTGTCTCCCATTTCACGCGCAAGTCTCAAGGCTTCCTCGCATTCGTCATGAAACGTATCAACAAGGAACGTCCGGCCAATTTCAGCGGGT
>JAFTCP010000032.1 GCA_017454625.1 Synergistaceae bacterium | reverse complement strand
GCTTCGTCGTTTGTCTCGATGGCTTTTTTCAGAGCGTCAACTTTCGCGTTCACACGTCCTTTTTCTTCCGGTGTCATCTTTTCCCCTAAATCGCGCATTAACTTTTCTGCTCCGAAAACTGCTGCGTCGGCTTCGTTGCGGGTTTCAGCGGCTGAACGTTTCTTCTCATCATCGGCGGCGTGGTCTTCAGCGTCCCGCTTCATTCGTGCAATGTCCTCTTTCGACAGGTTCGATGATTGAATTGTAATCTTCTGCTCCTTGCCAGTTCCCTTGTCCTTAGCGCTGACGTTCAAAATTCCGTTGGTGTCGATGTTGAACGTAACTTCGATCTGAGGAATTCCGCGCGGTGCTGGAGCGATGCCGTCTAATGTGAATTGGCCGAGTTTGACGTTATCATTTGCCATTGGACGTTCACCCTGAAACACTGCGATTTCGACTTGAGGCTGATTGTCCTGCGCTGTCGTGAAAATCTGGCTCTGCTGTGCCGGAATTGCCGTATTGCGCTCGATCATCTTCGTCATAACTCCGCCGAGCGTCTCAATTCCGAGTGTCAACGGCGTAACGTCAACGAGAACTATATCCTTATGGTCTCCTTTGAGGATTGCTCCCTGAATTGCAGCTCCAGCCGCGACGCATTCATCAGGATTGATGCCCTTTGTGGGTTCTTTGCCGAGTAAGTCAACGATTTTCTTCTGAACCATCGGCATACGAGTTGAGCCGCCTACGAGCAAGATTTTATCAACTTCGCTTGCTTTAAGCCCGGAGTCTTCAAGTGCTCTTTGTGTCGGCTTAATCGTCCTGTCGAGCAAGTCAGCCGTCATTTCCTCAAACTTTGCGCGGGTTAATTTCATCTCAAGATGTTTCGGGCCCGTCTGATTAGCCGTGATGAACGGGAGCGATATTGTCGTCTCGGTCATGTTCGAAAGCTCAATTTTTGCCTTCTCCGCAGCTTCACGTAATCTCTGCATAGCCATGCTGTCATTGCGTAAATCAATTCCCTCTGACTTCTTGAAGCCGTCAACGATCCACTCAACAATGCGATTATCCCAGTCGTCGCCGCCAAGCCTGTTATCTCCGGCCGTCGCAAGGACTTCAAAAACTCCTTCGCCAACGTCAAGAATGGAAACGTCGAAAGTTCCTCCGCCCAAGTCGAACACTAAGATTTTGTGCTCGTCCTTCTTGTTTTCGCCGTAAGCCAAGCATGCCGCCGTAGGTTCGTTGATTATGCGCAAGACTTCAAGGCCCGCGATTGTTCCTGCGTCCTTCGTGGCCTGACGCTGAGCATCGGTGAAATATGCCGGAACTGTGATTACTGCCTGTGTTACGGTCTCGCCTAAATAATCCTCAGCATCTCTCTTTAACTTCTGCAAAATCATCGCTGAAATTTCCTGAGGCGTGTATTTTTTCCCGTCGATATTAACTCTGTAATCCGTCCCCATCTCACGCTTAATTGACATAATTGTGTGGTCAGCGTTGACGATTGCCTGACGTTTCGCGAGCTGTCCGACTAATCTTTCGCCGTCCTTCGTGAATGCGACAACTGAAGGTGTCGTGCGTGCGCCCTCGTTGTTGGGAATAATTGTAGTCTGGTCTCCCTCTTGTACAGCGATGCATGAATTTGTTGTTCCTAAATCTATTCCTACTACTTTAGCCATTATAAATTTTCCTCCTGTAATTTTTTATGCGGGCGTGTGAAACCCTTTAATTTGTTATATTTATTGCTCACACTTGTTAACTTGTATTTGATGTAAAACACTTTAGCTTTTCTCGTAATGCTCAGATAGCCGCCAGAACATACGAGAGAAATTTACTTTGCTTATGTCATGTGTAAAACTCTGACATTCGGCCTGCTTTATATCTTCCCAATCGAAACTTACACCGAGAGCAAAACTTTTTTGTTCACACGAGCCATCAGCAAACTTCTGCATTAAATTTTTCCTACCGTAACTTGTGCCGGTCGTAAAACTCTTTCTTGTGTTCGATAACCTTTTAATCTTTCAGTGATGATTTTTCCGTCTAATTTGGGATCATCAACTTTTTCTGTCCCTGAAGCGTCGTGCAATGCCGGATCAAAATTTTCGCCTTCAGTCTTGATGATGCTCACTCCTAAGTTTTCGAGCGTATTTACGAACTGTCTTTGCACCATCTCAACGCCTTTAAGGATACTTTTTGCGTCCTCAGAGTTTGCGGCTTCGAGCGCCCTATCAAGATTATCAAGCACCGGCAATATTGCGATTATCACTTCTTCTTGCGAACGTTTACGGGTTTCCTGACGTTCCTTAATCGTGCGCTGTCTGAAGTTGTAGAAATCCGCGCGCTGAACGGCTAAATCATGTTCGAGAGACTTTATGCGTTTATCTCGTTCGTCTTCGGCTTCGACGGCTTCAGCTTCAGAATTTTCATCTTCCTGGTCTGCAATTTTTGCGTCGTCTTCGTTGAAATCTTCCTTGTCCAACTTTTTTCACCTCCCTTAAAAATTTTTCAGAAACTTTTATCATAAAGAATGGTGATAGATTTTTCATAACTCATTCTTAGCGATAACTTATTGTCGTCTTGCTTGTTTCTTATCCTACAGAGCCAACATCACAAGCATTCGCAACAGTTATAGGCTCATTCTTAAACGTTTGCTGTCTTGCTTATTATCATACTTAAGAGTTTTTATCTGATACCTCAGCAAGACTTTCAAGAATTTTTCGTAATCAACTCCGAACGATAAACTTTTTGCCGTCTTGCTTATCCTCCAGCATCTTCATCGAGAGCATCAGCAACACTTTCTAATACACTTATAGATTTTTCGTAATCCATTCTTAGCGGGCCAATTAACCCCAGAATTGCTTTTTGTTGTCGCGGCCTGGCTGGAATTAAGATCATCGCGTTATCCTCCATGCCTTCGGTTTCATTCTCTTCGCCGAGTGAGATTTTGAGCGTTGAGCTTTGTCGGCATTTTTCTATCATGTGAGCGAGCGGCTTTTCCTGTTCAAGCAAGTTCAAGACTGCCTGTAAGCGTGATAAAGCCTGAAAATGAGGAAGTCCCAAAATCTGTTTTGCGCCTGAGCTGAAAAATTTATAGTTCTGCTCGGTCAAGAATTTATCGAGTTCCTTTATCGCTTCACGACATGAATTTTCTGCTTCTTCAAGTCCTCCAAGAACATATTGATACAAAACGTCGCGAACCTCGCTCCAAGAATGCCCGCAAGCCACCGTGTTAATTCTCCGGCTTAACTCCTCAAGTGCTCCCTGCTCAATGTCATACGGAAGATTAAACTGCGAGTGATGAACAAGTCCTCCTTTAAGGACAATCAACGCCAAAACGTTATTTCCTCCCATGAGCATTAAGTCAATGTGCTGAATTTCCGCGTCATCGAGAGTAGGCATTGCGGCGACGGCTACACAATTCGTTAATCTTGCCATGAGGTGAGTTACATGATTGAGCAGCTCTTCAATTCCACTCCGGCTTCCGAGAATTTCGCGGCGAATGTCCTCAACGTGTGAATGACTTCTTGCTCTTGCCGTAACCGAGTCAACGTAAACGCGATAGGCTCGTGCTGTTGGAAGTCTTCCGGATGAAGCATGAGGTTGATAAAAATATCCGAGTTCTTCCAAGTCGGCCATTTCGTTGCGGATTGTCGCGGGGCTTAAACCCTTAATGTACTTCTTCATTATCGTTCGGGAACCTGCCGGCTCGCCTGTCTTGATGTATTCATAGACGACCGCGAGAATTATGCTTAACTGTCTTTCTGTCAATTTTACTCACCTCCTGAAAAAATATTTTTAGCAGTCTTTATTAACGAGTGCCAATAAATTTTTAACGCTGATAAGATTAGCAGAGTGATTAAAAAATGTCAACACAAATAAAATTTTGCGGCAAAATAGAACGTGTTATATTTTTATGCTGTGATTAAAAAATTTCCTCCCGAACTTTTTGCTCAGGAGGAGTTACGAATTAATTTATGTGATTAAGAATGTCGGTGAATAGCATATTGCCCAAGCCTGAAAGGTGAACATAATCTCCGTAATAATTCAAGTTGTCGAGTTCAAAGTCGTAGCTGATAACGTTATCGCTCTTCTCAGCATGAATTTTTTCGAGAGTATAATTTGACATTATGCACCTTGTGTTATACTCATTCATGATATCGAGATATTCTTTCATGACTGCTTGATATTTTTTGCTGTCATGCGTTGCTAAATATTTCGGGGTCTCAACGAAAGTTAGATTGATATTATTTTCGCGGCAGAGATTTATAATTTTGACAACTGCGCTTCTCTGAGCTGGATTAACTCCCATATCAAAACTTTCTTCTGGAACTTCCTTTAGTGGTGCCATTTGAGAAGGTAATTTTACGTCAAGAGAAGACGGCTTTATCTTCAAATCATGAGAACTTTTCACGCTTCCACCTTTATGATATGACTTTGCGGCCATTCTTGAATAAATCGGCCAGAAAACAAACATATCATTTCCCGATTGCATGAACATTTCCCAAGCTGCCGAGAGTAAATCAGCGTTCTTGTTCTGCTTCATAGCATCCCAGATTTTCAGTTTCATGTTAAACGGAGCCTCGAAGAATAAAATTGCATCAGAAGGCCAGGGAGCTTTTGCCGCCGCCCAAGCATACATGTCGACATAGAAATTTTTGATGACAAGCCCGCGCGAGATTAAATTTTCAAGTATAAGCGAGTTCATTGTTGGATCTGAGCCGCCGTATTGCACGAGAAAAACACGGTCCGTTTTCTCCTCAAGCATGTAAAAGTCTAAACCTCTGAACATTGATGACCCCGCATAAAGACCGTCAACTTCACCCATTCTTAACGCTCCGTTTAAGCCCCGTTCAATATTTTTATTAAGCTCGCAGGAATAAACATTTTTTACGGAAATTAGGCCAATTGAGAAAACCAACGCAAGAATAAACGCCTTAACATTAAACTTCATAATTTCTCCCTCCTTAGAAACCAGCATAGATAAACGCCGAAGCTCCGAGCCGCCCAAATAAAATTGTCAGGCTCACAAACAGGAACGTAAAAACAGCTCCGTAATCCTTCTCACGTTTTGCGAAGAAGTCATGAAGGATTAGCACGAATATCCCCGTGAACAAACTCAACGCGTAATTTATGCTTGTGCTGTTGAGGACGAAGAGCCTTAATGATGAGTTAATTGCTCCGAACGAAATATTGAAATCCCTGAACATTCGGACGAGATAATTTGCAAACGAAGAGATATTTTCAGCTCTAAACGGTATCCATAAGAACATTACGAGCAAAAAAGTTATGAGCTGACTTCGCAAGAGTTTTATTTTTGTTGAAAGATAGACTAACAGGCCGTGAGAAATTCCCCAGAGTAAAAAGTTTAAGCCTGTTCCATGCCATAATCCCGAAACGATAAACGTAATCATAACGTTCACAAATCTTCTTAGCTCCGAGCATCGACTGCCTCCCAAAGGAATATACACGTAATCCCTAAGCCATGACGAGAGCGAGATATGCCATCTTCCCCAAAAGTCCCGAAATCCTGAAGAAAAATACGGCGCGTTGAAATTGGCCGGAACGTCAATTCCCATAATCTTCATGATGCCGTTTGAAATGTCAGAATATCCTGAGAAGTCGGCGTAAAGCTCCATAGCATAAAGAAAAGCCGCCATCCATAGAGCCAGAGCAGGAACTCCCGAAATATTTTCATGAACTTTATCAACGAAGGGCATAGCCATATTAGCGATTAATAATTTCTTGAATAAACCCATGATTATCATGAATGCTCCGGCTCGTGCCTGTTCAGGATTAAATTTAGGGTTCGAGAGCTGAGGGAGAAAATCGTTCACACGCATAATCGGGCCGCTCAAAATTTGCGTGAAGAGTGAGACGTAAAGAACATAATCGCACAACGAGGGAGCTTGAATATTTCCGCGATAAATTTCTACGTGGCATGAAATTATCTTGAGTGTGAAAAATGATATTCCAATCGGAAGAATTAACTTTAAGGCCGAAGGGTTGAAGAGAGATGCGGGGAAAAAGTTTATATATTTTGCGAGTATGAATAGTGAGAGTGAAGGAAGAATGCTTAAAGCGAGAAAAAATTTATTTTTGTATTTATCGAGAAGTTTTGACAGATAAAAAGAGAAAATTAAATCCGCTAAAAAGATTAGCCCCCCCCCCGTGTACGTAGAAATACCGAAATAAAATACGACATTTGCCGCAAGAAGAATGAACTTTCGGATTGACGACGGAACGCAATAATAAATGAGGATTACTGCGAGTGAAAAAGCTGTGAAGAGTAAAATATTGTTTGCCATATAAATTTGCTATTATGTGAGATGCGTAATCTTTTCTCGTGATTTTTCAGGATTACACAAATTCGTAATAGCTCTATCCTCCTTTTGTTTGATTGTAACACACTAAATCACAATAATTTACGCGACATAATTGCTATTACGTAAGATTATAATATTTTCATGTGATTTTCAGGATTACACAAATTTTATAAATAGCTCTATCCTCTTTTTATTTGATTAAATTCGCAATGCTATAATCACATCAATAATTTTATCTTGACGAGGTGAAGAGACTACGAGCATTCCAGTAACGATTTTAACGGTTGCGCTGAACAGTGAGAAAACGATTGCACGAACGATTGAGTCAGTGATAAATCAAACTTATCCGAACATAGAATATTTTGTGATTGACGGGGCTTCAAGTGATAATACTGTTTCGATTGCAAGCTCATATCTCGAAAAGTTCAATGCAATATCCGGACGAAGCATGAAGATTATCTCTGAGCCTGACAAAGGAATGTATGACGCTCTCAACAAAGGCGCGAGACTTGCACACGGTGAGATTGTCGGACAGATTAACGCTGATGATTATTACGAGCCTGATGCTGTGCAAACGATGGCGGAATTATATGAACGTGAAAATTATGCTTTGGCTTGGGGGAGCATAAACGTAATCACGAAAAACGGAAATATGATTAAGCACGCGAAAAGAGGCCTGCTATGGACAACTTCGCATTGGTGTCATCCGGCGGCGTTCGCTTCGAGAAAAATTTTGCTGGAATATCCTTACCCGTTAATAAATTCCCATGATGATTTTGACTTCGCGACGCATGTTTATCTTGACGGGAAAAAGATTATGCCGATTGATAAGGTCATCAGCAATTTCACTTTTGGAGGAATGAGCACGCAGAAAAGTTTTCGGGAAGCCAAGAAACGACTTGATGAGATTTACGGGATTTACAAGAAATACGGTATGAGCAAGTTTTATTATCTGCATAGATTATTATTTGAGACGGTGAAATATATATTGACGTAATGAAAAAATTCCTCCCGCTTTTAATCACGAGAGGATCTTGCACATCATCTTGAAAGGGTTGGGGAGAAGTGAAATGAAATTTTTCGCCATAAAATATCACACTAAAAAACGAGAGGAAAACATTTATTCACTCACTCAGCATCAGCTTCACTGTCAGAAATCTCAAGTATTCCGTCTTCAACCTCTAAATTTTCATCAGGAGGCATATCGTCTTCGTTATTGTCCGGAGTTTCAGAATCCGCCGGGATAAATCCTAAGCCCTCGCTGACTTTCGCCATAATTCCCTTCATGACTTCCTCTTGAAGCTCCTTATGTTCAGTCAAATATTGCGCCGTTGATTCTTTCCCCTGAGCTAAAGTTTCGCCTTTGTACGCAAGCCATGAACCCTTTTTCACGATTACGCCGAAATCTATAGCCATATCGACAACTGAAATTTCGTTCGGAATTCCCTTGCCGTAAATTAAGCTCGTGTGTCCTGTCCTGAAAGGGGGAGCAAGTTTATTTTTTACGACCTTCAAGAATAATTCATGCCCGATCGTAACTTCGCCTTTGTCTATTTTCTTGCCGCGTTTGACTTCAAGCCTGACTGACGCGTAAAACTTTAAGGCTCGTCCTCCTGTTGTCGTCTCACTCGGCCCCTGACCATATCCGGTTGAGATCATTGCGCGTAACTGGTTGATGAAGATTACTACACAGTTAGTTTTGGCGATAACCGAAGCTAAACGACGAAGTGAATATGACATTAAGCGTGCCTGCAAGCCTAATTGACTTTCGCCGATTCTTCCCTCAATTTCCGCTTGAGGTGTCAAAGCCGCAACCGAATCAACGACGACAATATCAACCGCCCCAGTTCGAACAAGCTCATCAAGAACGTATAAAGCCTGTTCGCCGCTGTCAGGCTGTGCAAGATACAAATCTTCAATGTTTACGCCTAAAGTCTTAGCAAGTCTCGGATCAAGCGCATGTTCAGCATCGATAAAAGCCGCAATTCCTCCAGCCTTCTGAGCTTCAGCGATCGCGCATAATGCTGTTGTCGTTTTTCCTGAACCTTCCGGGCCGAAAATCTCTACAATTCTTCCGTTGGGATAGCCGCCAATTCCTAAAGCAACGTCAAGAGGAAGTATGCCGCTGGAAATTACATCAACGTTTTTATTCGCAGTGTCTCCGAGCCTCATAATCGCTCCATCTCCGAACTTGCCGCGAATATCGCCGATTGCTGCCTCTAAAATTTCTTCGCGGGTCTGAGCAGATTTCTTTACAGCTTTAGCCAGAGTAATCACCTTCCCATAAAAATTTTTTGAGCGTTAAGTATATCACGATAAAATTTTCCCGTTATGAATACTTCGCCAAAGTTCTGATAATGCGAATTTCACGGCTTGTTCTCTGACTTCTTGACGATTGCCCGAAAATCTTTTCATGATTGCAAAAGTTTTTTCCTTTGAGGCCAATCCAAACCAGACTGTCCCGACCGGCTTTAATTCGCTTCCTCCGTCAGGCCCGGCAATTCCCGTAATCGAGACGGAAAAATCAGCGTCGTAAATTTCTCTTGCTCCTGAGGCCATTTCACGCGCGCATTCCTCACTAACAGCTCCGAAATTTGCAAGAGTTTCATTCTTAACGCCTAAAATTTTATGCTTGGCTTCGTTGCTGTAAGTTACGGCTGAACCGTTGAAAACGTCTGAGCTTCCAGCTATCTCCGTTAAAGCCGCTCCGACAAGTCCGCCCGTACAGGATTCAGCACAGGAAATTTTTACATGCTTAATTCTCGCCTCATTCAATATAGCTTCTGCGAGGGATTTACAGCTTTCATAGCTCGCTTCACTTTTCATATGCTCAAACCCTCCATCAAGCCATAAATCCATCCTGCATGATACAAATACGCGTTCAGAGCCTGAAGAATTATGTTCGCAAAAATTCCGCCTAAAATGTCGTCGGCCATAATCCCCCAGCCTCCGGGTAATTTTTCCATTGCTGAGACCGGCCAGGGCTTGAGAATGTCAATCAGTCTGAACAGGAAAAATCCGGGAATTATAAAACTTTTTGGGAGTAAATAAATGCTGAGCCACATTCCCGGCACTTCGTCAATGTTCAGGAAGCTCGGATCTTTTGTGCCGAAAAATTTCTCGGACTTATCTGTAACGTAAACGCCGATTATAGACACGAGAATTATTGCCCACATCGGGACATCAACAAACGCGCTGACGACACAAGCCGCCGCTGAGCTTACAGTTCCGGGCATTCCTGAAGGCAGAAAGCCCAAACCGAACACGCTAGCAATCCATACGTAAAACGGGTATTTTTTCACTCTTTAATCACCTCACGAAATAAATATTTCAATCATAAATTTTTGCTCTCAAAACTTTTTCGCCAATTCCTGAAACGCAGACTAAGCCGTCAACTTTCTTAGCTTCTGACAGCTAATTTTTCATGATAACATCTCACGAAATAAATAATTTCATTCGTAAATTTTTGTTCTGATAACTTCGCCGCGTCTTAAAACTTTTTCGTCAAACAGACTAAACTGTCAACTTCCGGAGTTCCTGACAGCTAATTTTTCATGATAATATTTCGCCGAATAAATCATTTTCGTTGGCATCATAAATTTTTGCTCTAACAATTTCGCCGCGCTTCAAAACTTTTTCGTCGATTCCGGACACGCAGACTAAGCCGTCAACTTCCGGAGCATCACGGTAACTTCTGCCCCATGCTTCATGAGCTTCATTGTCAATTTCCTCGATTAACACGTCGAGTTCATGATTGATGAATAATTCGCTTCGTTCCTGTGAAATTTCCGCTTGGACTTCCATTAATCGCGCACATCGGGCTTCTGCTGTTTTTTTCGAGACTTTACCGGAAAATTTTGCGGCCTTTGTTCCTTCTTCGGGGGAATAAACGAACGCGCCTAGTCTGTCAAATTCAATCTCACTCACGAAGTCTATAACTCTCTCAAAACTTTTTGCTGTCTCGCCGGGAAATCCCGTCATTATCGTTGTCCTGAGTGTAAAAAGTTCATCGACGCTCCGAATGTAATTAAAAATTTTTCGCAAATGTCCTTCTTGAATTGGCCGGTTCATTCGCGCTAAAATCTCAGGGTCTGAGTGTTGAATGGGAATATCCAGATAATGCAGAACTTTTTCATTCGACACAAGAAAATCTATCAATGCTTCGTCAACTCTGGAAGGATGCAAATATAACAGTCTCAGCCAAGTATCTTTGGGAAGCTCAGAATTAAGCTCATGGACTAACTTTTTCAGGCTCGTATCATCGTTAAAATCCTGACCGTAAACCGTTAAATCCTGACCAACTAAGCAAATCTCTCTTGCTCCAGCCGCGCATAACATCATAGCTTCGTCAATAAGCGTCTTAATAGGAATACTACGGAGTTTGCCGCGAATTAACGGTATAGCGCAGTATGAACATAGAGTGTTGCAGCCCTCGCTGATTTTCAGGTAACGCGTCCAGAAATTTTTGTTTATCGCCGAAGAAGTTAATTGACAGTTTGAATTTGCTGAGCCTCCGAGAAAATTTATCACCTTGTCCCATTCCTCAGAACGCACGAACAAATCAACGCTCTCTGAAAATTCCTCGCGTAATTCCTTCTCATAACGATTAACGAGACAGCCGGCGACGATTAAAGTTTTGATTAGGCCGTCAAGTTTGAATTTCTCCAGGTCTAAAATTGCGTCAATATTCTCCTTCACAGCGTCTTGAATAAATCCGCACGTGTTGATTATTGCTCCTTCAGCCTCGAAAACTTCATCAACAATCTCATGTCCGGAAAACTTCAACTGGGCAATTAATTTCTCACTGTCAGCCGTGTTCTTAGCACAGCCCATACTCACAAAAAATATTTTCACTCTTCGTATTCGCTGAAACTCTCGGTGTCAATCGCCTTAAGCTCAAAAACTTTTTCCACGTTGACGCAGAAATTATTAGCCGCCATTAATCCCGCAAGTTTCGGCCCGTCAATCAGCATAATTCGTTCATCAGCCGCCGTTACAACAGCTTGCTCCGAAAAACTCCCGGTTGTCGCGAAAATTCCCTTGCCTCCTTTGTCCCTCAAGGCTTCCGCTAAATCCTCAATGTCAGCTCGTCCGACGGTTCTATTCGGTGAAAGTTTGCGTGCGTGAATGTAAATCGGAGTTAAGCCCGCTTTGTCCTCAAGGATTACGCCGTGAATTAAGTCGCTCCCGGAAGTCTCAGTCGTGTAACGTGCGTTTTGGAATGCTCGGTAACCCATTTTAGAGAGTAAATCAATTACGAGCTTCTCGAACTTGTCAGAATGAATTTTCGCGGCCTTGTTCAAAATTTCTTCGGCCAAGTCAGCATTATATTTCGTCAAGACTTCTTCAATTCCCCGCGTCGAAACGTTAAAATCTTCCGGCTCTGGTTCTGGTAATGCCGGCTCTTCGTGGACTTCTTGAGTTTGAGTTTCCGGCTCAGGCTGTGAGATTTCTGGTTCTGGCTCAGGTTCTGGCTCTGGTGAAATTTCAGGCTCTGGCGCAACAATCTCTTCTGGAGCTTCCGAAAATTTCTTGTCCGAAAAATCTTCACTCGGCGTTAATTCCGGTTCAGGTTCGGGAAGTTCAGGTATCTCTTCGGGAGCTTCGGCCTCTTCGAGAACTTCTTCAACAATTCCTGCCGCTTCAGGTTCCACAACAGGAGCTTCATTAGCAGGAGCTTCAATTGTGGGAACTTCGACAACAGGAGCTTCAATCGAAAGAGCTTCTTCCGGCGATAAATGCTTTGAGGCTCTGTGTGAAATATATTCATCGGTAATAACGTCAGGGTTCTCGTCAAGAACTTCTGAGCCTGTGCGAGTAATCATGTAAGTATTTTTTGACGGATTAGATAAAAGGTTAAATTTCCGCAAGTCAGATTTAGCCTCGTTGATTCTATTACGGAAAATATTTTTGTCGCCTGATGACATCTCGTTAACGTCTATGTCAAAATGTCCCGCGATAATCTCCAGAAAATTGCTTATAGCGAAACTATGCGGGCCGCCACCCTTGAAAGCCTCAAGTAAAGGTTTACGGATCTCCTGAGTGCTAGGTACGGGCATAATATTATTCACCTCGTAAATTATTGTGATTGAAAAAATTATACTTCATAATATCTTGTATTTCACATTTCACGCAAAGGAGATAATTTTCACTATGAAGCCGTTAAAAGTTTTCTGGCTGATGTCGACAAGTTCATTTGCTCAAGGTTTATGGGGATTTGACAAATACATCTTGGATTTCACTAAGAGGAAAATTTCACGCTGTCAAAAGTTTTTAGGCTAGCGTCGACGAGTTCATTTACCCCCAAAATTACATATTTCACTGAGAGGAGATAATTTCACTATGAAGTTGTTAAAAGTTTTCTGTATGATGACAATAATGTTTACGGCGACAAGCTCACTTGCCCAAGATAAACCTGACAGCCTAGATTTGCAGCATATCAATAATGTCTCACAGTCTCAAGATTTACAGCCCATCGATAAATCTCAGGACTTGCAATATTCCGATAACACTAACGATTTGCATAAAGGTAATAATGTTCGCCGCTCTAAGGATTTGCAACTCGTTAATAACTCCCAGCCATCGCAAGACCTCCAAGCTATTAATAACTCCTGGAAGCCCGATAAATTAGACTTACGCCGGGCATTTCCCAACAATACAAATCCTCCTGAACGATTAAGCCCCGTAAAAACTTTACAGCCGTTATCAAGCATCGAAGGAGTTATACGTCGTGTGAAGCTCTCGGATGATATGAAATTTATTGCGTTGACGTTTGACATGTGCGAACTCGACACGA
Source organism: Synergistaceae bacterium (assembly GCA_017454625.1). Taxonomy (GTDB): domain Bacteria; phylum Synergistota; class Synergistia; order Synergistales; family Aminobacteriaceae; genus JAFUXM01. The sequence goes on along the minus strand of JAFTCP010000032.1, from coordinate 18,424 downwards.
CAACAACCGGCTGTGATATGGACGTGATTAACTTTTTGAAGGAACGTGAAATCCCAGCAAGTTTATTTATGGGCGGAAAATGGATGCGAACTCATTCGCGGCGTGTTAAGCAAATTATGAGCGAGTATAAACTTTTCGAGATTGCTAATCATAACTGGTCTCATGGGAATTGCGCGTTGTTGACTGAAGACGGCTTGAAGGCTCAAATCTTGTGGACTCAGGCAGAATATGAACTATTACGTGAAGAACTAAACGATGAGAATATTCCGGAAATGATTACGCTGTTCAGGCTTCCTTACGGCAGAAACTCTCAGAAATCATTGAAGATTATCGCTGATTTGGGACTGAGAATAATTCAATGGGACATTGCCGCTGAGAGTGGAGCTGACAACACCAAGCCGGGCCGAGCAAAACGTTCCGCAAAAATCGTCGTGAGCATGACTAAGCCCGGAAGCATTTTACTCTTTCATGCTAATAATGTCCCTAAGGGAACGGCCAATTTGTTGCGTGAAGTTGTGAATGAACTTGAAGCTAAAGGGTATAAATTCGTGAAGGTCAGCGAGTTATTAACGATGGGAGAAGTCGAAACGGTCAAGGACGGTTATTTTTCGAGGCCGGGAGATAATTACATGCTTGATAAGAAATTCGGCATCGATGGAACAGGACGACGAACACGCTTTACAGGCAAACCATGAGAAAACTTTTTGCGAGACGTTGCGATAATTACACACCTGATAAGAAATTCGGCATTAACGAACACGCTTTACAGGGTAGCCATGAGAAAATTTTTACGCGACTTGATAGGGATTTCGGCATCAACAAAACAGGAAGACGAACAGGGTTTTACGGAGAAGCTACGAGAGAATTTTTCGCGAGACTTGATGATAATCACATGCCTGATGAGAAATTCAGCATTGACGGCACAGGAAGACGAACAAGATTTAACGGGAAAATATGAAGAATTACGAAAAAGTGAAGAAATTTTTACTTGTTAAACGTTGCGTAAAAATGTAGAATTTTACAGCTACCCTAATTTTCGGGATATGGATTTAACTAATTCAGCACCCCTTTCATTTTTTGGGGAATATAAATTTTTCATCGTTAATAATTAATAGACAGAAAGGATTAAAGATTTTATTATGCAGGTTGTGTTAGCAGTATTGTTCTTCATGGCCGGCTCGGGGCTGGGCTTCGCGGCTCTGAAAGCGTGGGACAACTCACGAATTAACGGCGTGAACAATCAAATTAGCAATATGCTCAAGGAAGCAGAAGAAAACGCTGAGCGAATGAAACAGGCGAAAATTAACGAGATGCGCGAGGAAGTCAACCGAATGCGTCAGGAAGCTCAGAAGGATATTAAGGAACGCCGAACGGAAATTCAGCGAACCGAACGAAAACTTGAGCAGAAAGAAGAGAACTTAGACAAGAAAATTGACAGGGTTTCGCGAAAAGAAGACGAGTTACGCTCAAAGCATGAGGACATCGAAAAACGACGTGCCGCCCTTGAAGATACCATCCAGAAACAGGAGCAGAAACTTCAAGAAATCGCCGAAATGACGAAGGACGAAGCTCAAGACATCCTTTTACACAGAACTGAAGAAGACGCAAAACATTTGCTCGGAATTAAGCTCAAAGAGTTAGAGGAACAAGCCCAGCGTGAAGCCGACCGAAAAGCCCGCGACATTATCATTGGAGCAATGCAGCGTTGTGCTGTTGAAAGCGCAGGAGAATCCAGCATCAGCGTTGTCCCGCTTCCGTCTGAGGAGATGAAAGGAAGAATTATCGGACGTGAAGGCAGAAATATTCGGACATTCGAGAGTTTAACCGGCGTTGACTTAATCATTGATGATACTCCTGAAGCCGTAACTCTTTCCAGTTTTGATCCGATCAGACGAGAAATTGCACGCCGAGCAATGGAAAGGCTTGTTGTCGACGGAAGAATTCATCCGGCGAGAATTGAGGAGTTAATCGAGAAAGCCGCACGAGATATTGACAATGAGATGATTACTGAGGGCGAGAACATAACGCTTGAACTCGGAATAAAGAACATGAACAATGAACTCGTCAGGACAATCGGCCAATTAAAATTTCGCTTCAGCTACGGCCAAAACGTTTTAGCTCACAGCATGGAAGTTGCACAAATCGCAGGGATTATCGCGGCTGAACTCGGACTTGATGAGGAAATCGCACGACGAGGCGGATTACTTCACGACATCGGAAAAGCTATTGACCATCAAATTGAAGGCCCTCACGCTGAAATCGGCGCTGAACTTGCAAAACGTTTAGGCGAGAAACCGGAGATTGTGAGCTGTATAGCAATGCACCATGATAATCTCGAAATCAACTCAATCTATGAAGTCATTGTAGCAATGGCCGACGCTATCAGTGCCGCACGACCAGGCGCAAGACGTGAGAGCATCGACGCTTACATTAAACGTCTGGAAAAACTTGAGGAGTTAGCTTCAACGTTTGAAGGAGTTACCAGAGCTTACGCAATCCAGGCAGGCCGAGAAGTCCGCGTAATCCTTAATTCCAAGCAAACCGACGACGGAGCAGTTCATAAACTCGCTTTCGACATAGCAAAACGAATTGAAGCCGAACTGAAATATCCCGGACAAATTAAAGTCAACGTTTCACGAGAGACACGAGCAACGGAGTACGCAAAGTAATCATGAAGATTTTATTTTCAGGCGATGTAGCTTGGAGTTCAGGACGTAAAGCATTGAAAACGGCTCTCCCCATCTTGAAACAGGAACACGGAGGCTTCGACTTCATAATTGTAAACTGCGAGAACGCGGCACACGGAAAAGGAATGACCGACAAGATTTTTGCTGAGTTAATCTCATACGGAGTTGACGCGATGACTTCCGGCAATCATATTTGGGACAAGATGGGATTTTACCCGACGTTACACGCTGAGACGAGAATTTTTCGGCCTGCTAATTACGCTCCTTCATGTCCCGGACGCGGCTACGGAATAATCGAGAGAAAAGGCAAAAAAATAGGCATTCTCAATCTCGAAGGACAAATTTTTATGCCTCCGATTGATAACCCGTTTTTGTGTGCTGATGCCGCGATTGAGAGCTTGAAGGCTGAGGGTGGAGAGAACTTGCCGATTTTCGTTGATATTCACGCGGAAGCTACGAGCGAAAAATTAGCGTTGGCGTTTTATCTTGACGGAAGAGTTTCTGCGGTTGTCGGAACTCATACTCACGTTCAGACGGCTGACGAGAAAGTTTTTCCGAAGGGGACAGCTTACCTCTCAGACGCTGGAATGACAGGAGGACACGGCGGAGTTATCGGAGTTAAATATGAAAGTGTCCTGCCGAAATTTCTTGATGGGCTTCCGTCTCAGTTTGAAGGCTGTGAAGAGGATTTAGCGTTTAACGGCGTGATTGTTGACATTGATGATGCTTCGGGTTTAGCTGAGAAAATCACAAGAATACAGCTGAAGACGTAATCATAGGGAAATAAAAAGGGTGCTGATGAAAATTCCTTCTCTGTCATGAAAAGCGGAGGAGGATTTTTTGTGTTGATACCATGAAGTGAGAAATATGATGCTGATGAAAATTTTTGCTGCCTATACATAACTGATGAAGCGAGAAGTATGACGATGAAAAGTTTTGAGAATATTTTGCTGCTGTCATGAAGTTAGAAATAGAATGCTGCTGATGAAGAATATCCGTGAATATTTTGGGGGTGTTCACTCTAAGATTGGCCGATGACGTGAGAAATATAATGATGAAAATTTTTGTGGCGTTAATAAAACTCCGGCTCAAGTTCAAAGTAGAATTTTTCGTGCGTGGTATTATATTCAGACATTCCAGATTTTATGAAGGAGGAAAAATATTTACCATGCTTAAAGTTTTATGTGAAGTCCTCGCGTTAATGCTGTGTGCGGCTCCTGCGTTTGCTGACGAGGAAGTTAAACGTCCTGTTGCGAATTTCGATACGTCAATGGGAAATTTCAAGATTGAGTTGTATTCGGATTTGGCTCCCATAACTGTAAAAAATTTCGTTGACCTTGCGAAAAAGAATTTTTACGACGGAGTAATCTTTCATCGTGTAATTGATGACTTCATGATACAGGGCGGAGATCCAACCGGAACAGGAATGGGCGGACCTGGTTACTCAATTCCTGACGAGTTCGGCGAAGGCTTGAAGCATAACGCAAAAGGTATTCTCTCAATGGCTAATGCCGGTCCTAACACAGGAGGCTCACAGTTCTTCATTACTCTTGTTCCAACCCCTTGGCTCGATGGACATCACGCAATCTTCGGTCATGTTATCGAAGGAATGGAAGTTGTCGAGAAAATCGGCCATACGAAAACTGGACGTAATGACAGGCCGGTTGAAGACGTTGTGATTAATAAAATTACGATTGAAGAGTAAATTAATCAGGAGAAAATTATCATGAATAGAAAAGTATATGTTACCCGCAGACTTCAGAACTCCGTCATGACGACGCTCGGCAACATCTGCGAATACGACGTTAACCCCGAAGAGAGACTTGCGACGCGTGAGGAGATAATTAACGGCGTGAAGAATTATGCTGCGATTATCACGATGTTGAATGACAATATCGACGCTGAAGTTATCAACGCTGCCGGGCCTGACTTGAAGCTGATTGCTAATTACGGAGTCGGCTTTAACAATATCGATGTTCAGGCCGCGAAGGAGAAGGGAATTTACGTTACTAACACTCCTGACGTTCTCACGGATGCTACGGCTGATTTGGCGTTCACGTTGTTATTGGCCTCAGCTCGGCGCGTAATCGAAGGTGATAATATCGTTCGTACCGGGACTTTCGCGTGGGCACCGAAATACATGCTCGGCTATGACGTTACGGGAAAGACGCTCGGAATTATCGGAGCTGGCAGAATTGGAGCAAATCTCGGGAAAAAAGCCGCGTTAGGTTTCAATATGAAAGTTTTATACTACAGCCGCAGAAATTCTTTACAGCTTGAGGCTGTTGGAGCAAGCCGCGTAGGACTTGAAGAGTTACTTGAACGTTCGGATTTCGTATCGCTTCATGTGCCCTTAAATCCCGGAACTCGACACTTAATCGGAGCTTCGGAACTTGCCAAGATGAAACCCGACGCAATATTAATCAACACTTCAAGAGGCCCCGTTGTCGATGAGAAGGCTTTAGCTGATGCCTTGACACGAAAAGTTATCGCCGGTGCCGGACTTGACGTTTACGAGAATGAGCCGGAAGTTGAGACCGCGTTGAAAACTCTTCAAAACGTTGTGTTAATGCCTCACGTCGGAACAGCAACATTCGGAACTCGTAAGGCTATGGGCTTCATGGTAATTCGCAACATTGAGGCCGTCTTCGAGGGAAAAGAGCCGCCTAACATGGTGAGAGTGTAAATGAGCATTAACTTGAAGGAATTATTGCCGCCGCGTCCCGTTGACATGCACAAGGGATTTCGCGGAAGGCTCTTAATCGCCGGAGGTTCAGAAAAATATCCGGGTGCCCCAGCAATGAGCGCACTCGGAGCTTTAAGGTCTGGAGCAGGAGTTGTTACGCTGTTATCGCTTCAAAGAGTTTGTTACACGTGTGCTTGCAGACTTCCTGAAGTCGTTTACTGTGCCGAAGATGACCGTTTTAGATGGATGGAGTTAGCCCTTGCTTTCAAGAATATTAATGCTCTCGTAATCGGTCCGGGACTTGACAGGACAGTAGCCGCCGAAGTTTTCACGTCAAGAATGTGGCGGGATTGGCCGGAGAAAATTTTAGTTGACGGCGACGGTTTGAACGCATTAGCAATGTCGAAAGATGATTTGAAGCCGCGAAGTGATTCTGTCCTGACACCACACGAAGGAGAAGCCGCGCGATTACTCGGAATAACTCCCGCTGATGTGAAATCCGACAGGCCCGGAGCAGTCCGCGAATTATCAGAAAGATGGGGATGTGTCGTTCTCAAAGGACATAAAACGTTAATAGCTTCAGGCGAAAAATTTGCTGAGATTAATTACGGCGGTCCGGAGCTTTCTGTTCCTGGTTCAGGCGATGTGTTATCAGGATGCATAGGGGCTTTTCTCGCTAACGGGCTTGATGCATTTGACGCGGCTGTACTCGGAGCTTCGGTTCATGGAATGGCCGGAGATTTATTAGCCAAAACGGGAATTGACGGAGTTCTCGCTTCGGATATTGCTCACACGCTGAGAAAAATTATTCACGAGTTAAGGACGAGCAAATGACGACCAGACGAAAACGCGTTGACTGGGACGAGGAAATTCGCAAGACCGAGAGGATTAAACGCAAGGGGTTAATCATGAGCGCGCTTAGCTTTGGAATGGCGATAGCTTTTATCTTCGGAGTTACACGTAGCGAGGGCGTTAACGTTGAAATTCCGCGTTCAATCTTATTCGCCGTAATCTTCTGCGTCTCGTGCGTAATCTTCCGAGCAATCGTCCGTCATCGTAACAAGAAGCGTGAAAGTCAAGATGAGTGAAAATTTTTCAGGGTTAAGGCATGAAGATATTTTTGTTCGCCGTATCTTTCAGCGTCTCATGCATAATGTCCATCGTAATAAAAAGTGTGAGAAATCATGATGAGTGAAAGAGTGTTTATCTCGCATTCCGAACAGGACACGCGAAATTTCGGGGTTGAGTTCGCAAAAAGTCTTCACGCTGGCATGACAATTTTACTCTTCGGCGATTTAGGGACGGGAAAGACCGTATTTGTTCGCGGAGTTTGTGAGGTGTTAGGGATTTCCGGAGTTCGCAGTCCGTCTTTCACGCTGATTAACGAGTATAAATCACCGTCGGGATTGTATATCATTCACTCGGATTTATACCGGCTTGACAACGAGGGAGTTTACGCGCTGGGACTTGAAGAATACGTTGATGAAAGGGATTGCGTGTTGTTCGTTGAGTGGCCAGAACGCTGGGAAAATCCTCCGGCCAATTCGACGAAGATATTTTTCACGGCTCTGAATGAGAATGAACGCGAGATAAGAATTGTGAGCTTGAAACAGGAGGCTGACGCATGAAGATACTTGCTGTTGATTGCTGTCTGAGATTAACGGGAGCGGCTTTGATGCTTGATGATAAATTTGACTTTGAGCAGGAAGATTTAGGCCGTCTTCAATCCTCTGAGCTTCCCAAGATGACAGAAAGACTTTTGCGGAAAAATAATCTCTCATGGCAGGAGCTTGATTATGTCGCGTTGACCAATGGGCCGGGATATTTCACGGGTATTCGCGTCGGAGCGGCTTATGCTTCGGGATTAGCTTATGCGTGCGGAGTGAAAATTATTCCCGTCTCATCGCTTGAACTTCTTGCTTATGGCTCACATGAAAAAGTTTTAGTTGTCGTTTATGCTGGTCATGGCTTCGTTTACGCTGAGTGTAAAAATTTTCTGAAAGCTGGCGAATATTCTCACGCTGAAATTCTCTCATGGCTCAACAAAAACCCCGACGCAAAAATTATTTCTGATGACCCGAAACGTTTAGAGTTGAAATTTTCGAGTGAGACTGACGCAAAATTAATCTCGGATGACCAGAAACATGAAGGCTTGAAAATCTCACAGGTCAGGCCCAGCATGAAAAGTTTATGTGAGCTTGCTTGTGAGAAAATTAATCTCGCTGTAAATCCCGCAGAACTCAAAGTTTTATATTACCGCGCTCCTCAGGGAGTGAATTAATGAAGGAGGAAATTTATAATGAAAGTTGGATTAATCATTGACGGAATTATGGGCGTTATCCTGATATTTTTTCTTTATCGTGGACTTGTTAAGGGCTTTTCGGGGGAAATTATCGGGCTAGTCGGCTTGTTCGTGGCTTCGTTCTGTGCGTGGAATTTTCTGGAACCTGCAATAGAATTATTTTATCGTTACATTCCCAATCCTGAGAAATTTGACCGGACAATAGCCGCGATTATCTGTGCCGTCGTAATCTTCTTTGCTGTCGAGATAATTTTTGCGATAATCGGGTTCATTCTCTCGTATCTCGTCAGCGTTACTCAGTTGTCGGTCATGGATCACTTTCTCGGCTTAATCGTCGGTCTCGTGAAAACTTGCTGCATAATTTTGTTCGTCTACGGCGTGTTAATCTCGTTCTCACCCGTAATAAAATTCGATTGGCAGACTGACAGTTACAGCATGAAGGGAGCTTCTTACGTGTGGCCTTATGTCCGGGATTTCATGGAAGCTCACGGGATATTAGACTTCTCGCAATTGACTGGGCAGCAACAATAATTTTTGATATTGATAAAAGTCCATGTTCAGGATTAAGAAATTGGGATTATTGCTGAACACGGCTAAGAATATTCGTAAAATCCTGCTGGAATTTATGTAAAAGTTATAAATAGAGACTTATCCGGCCGGTCTCGTGTAAAATTTTCAGGCCGGAACTTATCATAAGGAGATATAAAGTTTTTAATGATACTTGCTGAAGATGTAAGTGAAATTTTAGAGTTACGAAAAAACCTGCTCCCCTTCCGTGAGAATTTGCGCGGAGAATTAGGGGAGTTAATTTTAGATAGTTTACAGCCTGCCGAAAATTTTGATGCTTTAAAGGAACGAGAGAAATTATTACGTGAATGGCTTGACTTGACAGATCTCAACGGAGAGTTTAACTTTAACGCCAGTCTTGAACCAGTCTCGCCGATGTTCCCTAATGCCAAGAAAAGCGGGATTTTGTCCGGTGAAGAGTTGCTGAAGGTGAGATTACTGCTGAATACGGCTAAAAATATTCGTGAGGGTCTCGCCGGAATTTCGGGAAATTATGAGAGTGTTGATGCTTTACGACGGGGAATTAGGGATTTTACGCCGGAGATTGAAGCATTGAGCGTGATTGAGGACTCCGGAAGATTGGCCGATAACGCATCGCATAAACTCAGCGACATTAGAGCCGAGATTGAGACGCTGAAACGTTCAGGAAGACGGATTGCGCAAAAACTTTTTGAGGACGCTAATATCATCAATATGCTTCAGGAGAAAAATTTAACTTGGCGCGAGGGAAGATTTTTATTGCTCGTTCGTCAGGAATATATTAATCGTTTTCCAGGTCTTGCTGTTGAACGTTCTGCGTCTGGAAACTCGGTTTACATGGAGCCGAAAGCCTTATCACACGTCAACAACAACTTAATCATAAAAACTCGCGACGAACACGACGAAGAACGAAGCATATTGCTAGCATTAACACGAAATATTTTGACACGAGAGAACGCAATCATCAACGCCGAAAGAGTTACGGGGACATTTGATTTATTATGCGCGTGTGATTTCTTAATTCGCGTAAAAAAGTGGGTAATCCCGGAATTAACTCAGCAGAAAATTTTTAAGTTAGTCGGCGCTCGTCATCCAATGCTGCGAGATAAGGCCGTTCCGATTGATGCCTCATGCGGAGAAAAATTCTCAACTCTCGTCATAACCGGCTCAAACACTGGCGGAAAAACCGTAACGCTCAAGACTGCCGGAGTTTTAATCGCTATGGCCTGGCTTGGTCTTCCTGTTCCAGCACGAGACGGCACAGTCATAGGGACATTTGACGCAATTTATGAGGACATTGGCGACGAACAAAGCATTGAACAGAATTTATCAACTTTCAGCTCACATCTCAAGAAAATTATTCACATTCTCAAGAACGCTAAGCCTTCATCGTTAATCCTGCTTGACGAGTTAGGAGCCGGAACAGATCCCCATGAAGGAGCCGCGCTCGGCGTTGCAATTTTGGAGACGCTCAAGGAGAAAGGCTGTATCACTCTTGCTACGACGCATCACAATCCGATTAAGCAATACGCTTTGACAACTGACGGGGTCGAGACGGCTAGCATGGAATTTGACGTTGAGAAGTTAGAGCCTACGTATCGTTTGTTAATGGGAATTCCCGGCCGAAGCAGTGCGCTTTTAATCGCCAAACGTTACGGAATGCCCGAAGAAGTTTTGAGGCTTGCTCAGGGAGAACTTGACAGCCGAGAGATTACAGCTGAGGACATTATGAGTGAACTTAACGAGAGACGAGCCGCACTTGACAACGCCGAACAGAAAATGAGACAGGACATTGAGGAAGCCGAGACGTTGAAGAAAAAATATGAAAGCCGGGTTGCTGAGATTGATTACCAGCGCGATAAAATTATGCAGGCCGCTGACAGGAAAGCCGAAAAGTTCATCGCAAAAGCTGAGGAGACATCGAAGGAGATTATCCGTGAGCTTGAGGAGACGGCGAAAGTTTCAGCCAGAAAAGGTTACGACGTGAGACGAAGAGAATTGAACAAGTTACGAGGAATTATTGACAAGCGGCATCAAAGCCGAACGAAACGCGAGATTGAGAACAGCCCGAAACCTTTTGAGCCAGCTCCTGGAGTTACGGCGATGGTGGCAGGAAGCGGGATTGTCGGTATCATCAACGAGATTAAAAACGGAAGAGCTTACATGACAGCCGGTCCGTTGAATATTGACGTTCCAGTCTCACAGTTAATCGCTACGGACAAGAAAGCCAAAGTTGCCACGCCTCCGGTTGACACAAGCAAAATGTTAAAAGCTGACAGTGTGCCGCCTTCAATCATGGTTCGTGGAATGCTCGTTGCTGAAGCTATGCCCCTAGTTGAAAGTTATCTTGACCGGGCTTATCGTTCTAATCATTCAATCGTTACGGTTATTCACGGACGCGGCGAGGGAATTTTACGTCGTGAGGTTCATGCTTTGTGTAAGAAGTTGAGCTATGTGAAAAGTTATAGATTAGGCGGCGAAGGAGAAGGCGGCTTCGGAGTTACTATTGTGGAGTTCAAGTGAGAAAAAACCCGCCCTTGATACTTTGAGAGCGGGTATATTTTATCGGCTAATTTTTCACTTCGACTTCTTCAATTGCTTTCTTCATGTCAGTGGCTAAATCCTTCTCGTTGAAACTCTCACGGTTAGGAATAATCATAGCGAACTCACTGATTACGTCCATTTCCAACTTGCAATCTTTCACGGATAAAGTCAGAACATGGCCTCCCTTTTTCCCGTCCGATGAGATGAAGTGTAAATGCCAGCCCGGAGTGTTAAGTCCGTCCATGTAATCAGGACAATATAACGCTACAACTGTTCCGTCAATGTCTTCGTAAGAAAACTCGCGCTGGTCTGTCTTCAGGGCTTCATTGAGAGGCTTGTAGGGTTTTTCTTGAACTAGCTCACTGCGGACTGTGATTGATGACATTTTGCCGGTTACTTTTGCCATGTAAAATTGATTTCGTCCATTTTCGGCGGCTGTCGAAGTCAATATTTCTTTCAGCTCCTCAATCGAAGCGGCGTTCACGTTTTCTTTTGTTACGTCGGCATCGAAGAAAGTTACGTTTGCAAAAGGCACAGTCTCATCATCAGGAGCAATCTCAACGCTTCCGTCCCATATTGCGCGGTAAATTTTCCCGTCAAGAGCTATCAATTCTCCGTTTACGCCCTGAAATGTCCCTATTCCAGTATCTCCGAAAGTCTTTAAGTCGCCGACTGAGAGCATACCGTCATACTCACCCTGCATCAATGATTGAAGCAAAGCTACCTGAAATAATTTGTCGCTCAAGTTATTATCTTCAGCGGCTGTGCATGTTCCAGCGGCAAGAATGACTATCAGGAACATGCAGATTATTAAACGCATATAACTTTTCATGAAATATCCTCCTTATGTGAATATTTTGTAAAATTATATTGCTAAATCCCCGTTAATTCAATCAAAATTATTTACAGCTGATGAGATGAAATAAATTTTGACACGTTAAATCTTTGCATGTAAAATATCTCGCGTTTATAAAATTTCAAGTGTAAAGGAGATTCGCAAAATGTTAATGACAGCACTCGCACTACTCACAGAACGTACTGCGGATCTTCGGGGTGCGTCTGAATAATTACGCGCTGAAAAAATTTAGCATATTACACCGGGATCTGATGAAATGAAAAAATTTTTGTCAGTCCCGGTTTTATTATGTGCAATATGTAACGGCATGTAACAATGAATGTCGGCAATTTTCCGGATATGGTGAGCCTGTCAGAAAACTAGTGCTGTTACACAAAATACTTTATCTTGAAATGTCAACTTGATAATCATAAAGCAATTTTTATTCAAGCTCACATTTAGGATTAATTACACAAAGATACTTTATCTTAGCAGGAGGATTATTAATGAATCAGGTAAAAATTTTCGACACAACTTTACGCGACGGCGAACAGTCTCCCGGATGCAGTATGAACTTGAGCGAGAAAATCGTAATGGCCCGTCAGCTTGAGAAACTCGGAGTTGACATTATCGAAGCAGGATTTGCGATTGCGTCGCCGATGGACTTCAAGAGTATTCAAGCTATAGCCTCAGCCGCTCCGAAATGCACGATTGCCAGTTTAGCCCGCGCTAACACGAAAGATATTGATACTGCGTGGGAAGCTGTGAAGGAAGCTCAGAAGCCGCGCATTCACGTATTCATTGCGACCAGCGACGTTCATATGCAATATAAATTGAGAATGTCCCGCGAACAAGTTTTGTCAACGATTACAGAGATGGTGAGTTATGCTAAAGCAAAATGCGACGACATAGAATTTTCCGCTGAGGATGCCTCGCGTTCAGACCGTGAATTTCTCGCTAAAGCCTTCTCAAACGCAATAGCCGCCGGAGCAACGACAATTAACGTTCCTGACACAGTCGGCTACTCAACGCCGCAGGAAATGGGAGATTTAATCGCGTATCTTCGTGAACATGTCGAAGGAATTGACAACGTTGATATTTCCGTTCACTGCCACAATGATTTGGGAATGGGAGTTGCTAATTCTCTCGCTTGCGTTAAGGCCGGAGCAACTCAGGTTGAATGCACGGTAAACGGTATCGGTGAGCGTGCGGGGAATGCGAGCCTTGAAGAGATTGTAATGGCAATTCGTACACGAAGAGATTATTACGAGGCCGAGACGAATATTAATACCCGCGAAATTTACAAGTCAAGCCGACTTCTCAGCAACATAACGGGAGTTCCGATTGCTCCGACTAAGCCGATTGTTGGCGCGAATGCATTTGCTCACGAGGCCGGAATTCATCAGCACGGAATGATTACTAACTCACAGACTTACGAGATTATGAACCCTGACGAGATAGGCGTACCGCACAGGGCTTTAGTTCTCGGCAAACACTCAGGAAAACACGCAATCCGTGAACGTCTCGAAAGCATGGGCTATGAAATTCCTGATGAGGAACTTGAAGATATTTTTGTTCGTTTCAAGAAATTGGCCGACCAGAAGAAGACGATTACAAGCTCAGACCTTGAGGCTTTAACCCTTCATCGTTCGCGAATAACCAAGCCCGAAGAGTTCAAAGCGTCGTCGTGTCATCTCGTCAGTCATTCGATAACTTCAGGAAGCGACATTCCGAAGATTTCATACGTGAAACTCAGCAAGGATAATAACGTTCTCGAAGGTGTCGAATATGGAGCAGGCCCGCTTGATGCCGCGTTTAAGGCTGTGAATAAAATGCTCGGAGTTGATGCGAGACTTGCGGATTTCAGCATTCGTGCAGTTACTGAAGGCGAGGACTCAATCGGTGAAGCTGTCGTGAAAGTTGCAAGCGGGGCGACCGGCGAAGTTTATACGGGAACGGGAATTTCTACGGACATCGTTGAAGCCTCACTTCAAGCATACATCAACGGGATTAACAAAATGTTTGAGGCCGGCGAATAAATTTTTAGGCCCCCTGTTGAATTACGGCAGGGGGTTATTTTTGGCTATGTCCGCAAGCGTTATAGTTTTCATCTTAGCTTCTAAAGTTTCCTGTAACTCGTCAAGACTTTTGTCAAGCATAGAGTGTATATTTTTCCCAACTGGACAATCAGGATTAGGATTTTCGTGAAATCTGAATAATTTTCCCTTTACGCTCTCGACGGCTTCATAGACATCATAAAGCGTAATATCCTTCAGAGGCCGTAATAAGTTCATGCCTCCTTTTCCACGTTGAACTTCAACCAGACCGGCGGCCTTCAACTGCAAAATTATCTGGCGGATTATCACGGGATTAATTCCTACGCTTGACGCTAAAAACTCGCTCGTGATTGAGTATTCATCGTGAAAATAATCTATGCATGTTAAAATATGGACAGCTATTGTGAACCTGCTTGAAATCTGCAATTTTATATCCCCTCGTAAAAAAATAGCAGACTCCCGGCCAATTACGACCAAAAGCCTGCCTGAATGATACTACAAAAATTTTTATGATGTCTACTTGAAAATAGCTCCTGCGCTCATCTCAAGATATGCCTCGCCGCTGTAATCCGGGAATGCCGCCTTAACTCCTGAAATAAATTCTTCCCTGTCCTTTGAACTCTTCGCAAGCTCTAAAACTTTTTCGAGATACGCAATCTTCTCGCTAACTGCCGCTTGACCTTCGGGGGCATGATGAGACGTGAGAATTAAGTCATAACCTTTAGCCTGATAGCCTTTGAGTTCTGCGATTTCGGCTTCGATATACGGGATTGCGGGCAAAATATTATGAGTTTTTGAGCCCATCATGTGGCGGTAAACAGCATTGAAAGCCGGAATTTCAACTCCATAGCCTTCTCCGTCGGATTCATGAAGAATGACAAAATCCATTCCAGCGAGCTTTAAAGTCTGGCCTTCGTTGATAATCTCCGCGCTCTCCGGCAAATCACCAGCGACAGTATCACCGAGCGCCTGAATGAAACTTTGTGTTAATCCCCAGACACTTCCGTTTTCCTGCCAGCTCTTTAAGGCTCCTTCGGTCGCGTAAATTTTTATATCCCCGTAAGTTTTGTATCCGTTTGGATGATATGAGAATAACGCTCCAACTACCGGCTTATTCAGGGATTTAATGTATTCTGCGAACGCTTGAACGTCAGGTTTGTATGCTGTGCTTTCAATCAAAACTAAACCTTCGGGGCTTTCGGCGATGTAGCATTGATCGTTCATGTTGTCTTCTGTTGAGAACGTATGAAGTTTAACGTTATTTTCGAACTCCTGAACATTCACAGCCGCAAAACCAGCTGAAGCCGCGAAAAATACAACGAATAATGCGCACAAAATCTTCTTCATGATAATTTACTCCCTTACTACAGAAATTCTCTGCTTAATATGATTTCCCTTCGTCGCTTCGTCAATCATTGCAATTGCATAATCCGCATAGCTTATCACGCTTTCCCCCTTTGAGTTAAGCGTCAATTCCTCGCCAGCAAGAATATATTTTCCCGTTCGTTCACCTTCTGCCTGAAAATCTCCGGCCGGACTGATGAACGTCCATTTTACGTCGTCGCGTTTGCGAAGTTCATCGAGGGCTTTGCTTTGAGCCATAGCAAGAGGCTTGAACATTTCGGGAAAATCCGGAGTCTGGAACAATTGCATTGTGTGTTCAGGGTTGACATAAAGGCTTCCGGCTCCTCCGACGATAAGAAGACGTGTGTTTGTCCCAGCTAAAGCGTCGCATAAAACTTTGAGGCTTGTGCTGTGCATTGAGAGCGTCTCAGGTGTCCAGGCTCCGAAAGCGTCAATAACAACGTCAAATCCCTTCAAGTCTTCGGCTTTGAGTTCAAGAATATCTTTTTTGAGCGTGTGAGGTGCTTTCGTCTTGTTTTCTCCACGAACAACCGCCGTAACATCAAGTCCGCGCTTTAATGCCTCATCAACGATTAATCTTCCGGCTTTACCGTTTGCGCATACTACCGCTATTTTCATTGTTGAATAACTCCTCCTTATGATAATTCTACCTGTTGTGCAATCTTTGAGCCTGCGTAAAAAATCTGCTAAGAATTTCTTCATAGGCCAATTTGTAATAGTTTTTCTTACAACATAGGAAGATTTTACAGCTTTATTGTGTAATGTCAATAGTTACAATCTGAAAATAATTTACTGTTCGACAATTGCTTTCTAGTTTTGATAAACACTGTGGGATTTGTGAGCGTGAGAGTATGCTTAATATTGCTGGACTTGTGAGCATAAAATATATTACGCTAGAAAATATAACATGTTCTATTTTTATGATGCGATTATAATATAACACGTTCTATTTTTCAAAAGGGGGTGAATGGCATGGAAAAAATACGAACGACTAAGATAACTGAATTTACCTTTGACGAAAACGCAGGCAAACATTCAGGCCGTCCGAAAAAATCAGGAGTTGATAACAGCAGCAGAACCGCATTAATCAACGCCGCCGCCGCGATAATCGCAAGAGAAGGTACAACAACTTTAACCGTACGTTCTGTATGCAGTGAAGCGGGAGTATCAACAGGAACATTTTATTATTTCTTTCATGACAAGAATGAATTAATGATGAACTTTATCCGAGAACCTTTGTTTAATGATGTTGAGCTTGTAACTCCGATTAAAGATTTATCCGGCAGGATTTCAGAATTATACTTGATATTGATAAAACGCTATATGAACTTAGGCCGTAATTTCGTGAGGAGCTTTTACAATCCTGAGAATAAATTTTTGTCCGCATACATGGGAGAACGAGACGGGAAATTTTTACCCGGCACAGTCATGGAAAGAAGCGAACGTGAACTAAATCTTGCGCTTAAGGAAAAAATTTTAAATCTTCCGGCTTCAATGAACGTTCATAAAATAGCGCTGGGACTTTCTTCTATCGTGAAAGGCTGCTTGTTCGAATGGTGCCTTAACGCAAATATTAATGTCGAAGAGTTGACGGAGTTCACAATCAGAAATTATTTGTTCAGATATGTATAATTATGAAACTCTAAGAATTTAATTTTATGAGGGGGAATTTTTCACAAATGGGAATGACGATGACACAAAAAATCCTCGCCAAGCACGCCGGACTTGATGAAGTTCATGCGGGCCAATTAATTCAAGCGAAACTTGATTTAGTTCTTGGCAACGACATCACAACTCCTGTAGCAATTAACGAGTTCGAGGCGGCGGGTTTCGACAGCGTATTTGACACAAAAAAAGTTGTCTTCGTAATGGATCACTTTGTCCCGAATAAAGATATTAAGTCAGCAACTCAGTGCAAGCAATGTAGAACTTTTGCGCGTAAATTTGGGCTTGAGCATTATTACGATGTCGGCACAATGGGAATTGAACACGCTCTTTTACCCGAACAAGGCTTAGTTGCTCCAGGTGAGGCGATAATCGGTGCTGACTCTCACACATGCACGTACGGAGCTGTTAATGCTTTCTCGACCGGAGTAGGTTCAACGGATATGGGCGCGGCAATGTCAGCTGGCTATACATGGTTCAAAGTTCCTGCGGCAATCAAAGTTAATGTAACTGGGAAAAAACGGCCTTATGTCTCCGGCAAAGATTTAATTCTTTATCTCATCGGCAAAATCGGAGTTGACGGAGCATTATACAAATCGCTTGAGTTCTCCGGTGAGGGCTTGAAGGAGTTGACGATGGCTGATAGATTAACGATTGCTAACATGGCGATTGAAGCGGGCGGAAAAAACGGAATTTTCCCTGTCGATGAAATTACGCGTGAATATCTCAAAGAAAGAGTTTCACGCGAATGGACAGCCTATTATCCTGACGATGACGCAGAATATGAGAGCGTTGTAGAGATTAACCTTGATGAAGTTGACTGTACAGTCTCATATCCTCATTTGCCGGAGAACGCGAAACCCGCAAAAGAAGGACGGGACATTAAGATTGACCAAATTGTAATAGGCTCATGCACGAATGGACGAATTGAGGACATGAAAGCCGCCGCAGAAATTTTGAAGGGGAAACATTTAGCTGACGGCGTGAGGGGAATAATTATTCCGGCAACGATGAAAATTTACAGGGAATGCATGAAGCTCGGTTATTCTGATATTTTCCTCGATGCTGGCTGTGTAATCTCAACTCCGACTTGCGGGCCGTGTCTCGGCGGTTACATGGGAATTCTTGCTGAGGGTGAACGCTGTGTGTCGACGACGAACCGTAATTTTGTCGGAAGAATGGGACATACGAAGAGTGAAGTTTATCTTGCGTCTCCTGCTGTTGCCGCCGCTTCCGGAATTACCGGGCATATTTCGCACCCTGAGGAGGTAATGTAATCATGGCAATTGCACATAAATACGGAGATCATGTTGATACTGACGTAATAATCCCTGCTCGTTATCTTGCAAGTCAGGACGAGAAGGAATTAGCTTCACACTGCATGGAGGACATCGATAAAGACTTTCACGCCAAAATTAAAACTGGTGATATTATCGTTGCTGGGTTGAACTTCGGATGCGGCTCATCAAGAGAACATGCTCCCGTTGCGATTAAAGCGTCGGGGATTTCGTGTGTTATCGCTAAGAGTTTCGCGAGAATTTTTTACCGTAACGCGATCAATATCGGCCTCGCAATCCTTGAATGTCCCGAAGCCGCCGAAGATATTGACGATAACGATGAAGTCAGCGTGAATTTCGACACTGGATTAATCACGAACAAGACGAAGAATAAGACGTATAAGGCTGAGCCGTTCCCTGAGTTCATAAAGCAGATGATTAACGACGGGGGATTAATGGC
>JAFTCP010000031.1 GCA_017454625.1 Synergistaceae bacterium | reverse complement strand
GAAAATTTTAGCATAATTATCACCGCTAATTCTCACCGTTTGAATTTCTCCATAATAAATTTACTCCTAGAAAATTTTTAAGTGTGGACATTTTGGCGATAAAAATTTACAGCAAACTTATTCAGCAAAACTTTTCAGCCGCTCAAAACCTTGTATAATTATCTTAATCAAAAAATTCTCACAAATCATAAAGGAGAGTGTCAATCTTGGAAGACAAAAAGAAAATGAAGAACATCGGCATAATCACTTCCGGAGGAGACTGTGGAGGACTTAATGCCGTAATTCGTGGTGCTGCAAAAGCTGCCCTCATGCGCGGAATGAGAACCTTCACAATTCCCAACGGTTACGCAGGACTTTACAACCTCGTGAATTTCGATCACCTCGTTGAACTCGACGAAGAACGCACCGACCACGTCAATTCCCAGTTCGCAGGAAGCGACGCAGGACACAGCCGAGTAAAAATCTCGAAGATTAACGACCCGGACAAATACGACCGCATTATGATGGGACTTCGCAAACACAACCTTGACGGCCTTGTAATTTCCGGCGGTGATGACACAGGAAGCGTTGTTGTTGACCTTTCAGAGCACGGAATTCCTTGCGTTCATGCTCCAAAGACAATGGACTTGGACTTGCAGACATACTCAGTCGGCGGAGACTCGGCAATCAACAAAATCGCTGACATCGTCGATGACCTCAAGACAACCGGAACAACTCACAACAGAATTATGGTAATCGAAGTTTTCGGACGTTACGCGGGACATACGGCGTTCAGGGGCGGAATTGCGGCAGATGCTGACTGTATATTAATCCCCGAAGTTCCCGTTGACTTCAACGCTGTGTACGCTCACTTGAAGCATTATTACATTCGCCGTATTCTCAACTCAGACGTTCACGCAGGAACTTACACGATCGTTGTTGCTGAAGGCGTTAGAGGCGAGGACGGACAGTTATTCTCGGACGGAGGCGGAAAAGCCGCTGATTCATTCGGACATCCGAAACTTGCAGGAGCCGGCTTGTTCGTCAAAGAGAAACTCGAAAGCATGATGCGTGAAGATCCTGAAATCAGACAGTTCATGAAGACTTCAGGAATGTATGTTCCCGGCGTGTTTGAAATTCCGGAGATTAGAGAGGTAATTCCGAGCCACATCGTAAGAAGCGGAGCAACTTCGGCTTATGACGTTAACTTCGGAAAACAAATCGGAGCAGCGGCAGTTATCCTTCTTGACGAAGGAGTTAGCGGCGTTACAGTTACGAAGATGTACGACGGGAAAATCCGCTACATGCCCACAGCAGAAGCTATTGCACAAAGATTTGTCGGACTTGAAACAGTTTCATTCTATGAGCAGATGGACGTTTGCTTCGGTCGTACTCGTCAGGAATATATCCCGAAACTTGAAGAAGTTCACGGAGCAGTCGAGAGACTTTACAGCTAGACAAGAGAAGATAAAGACATCCCCCCGTTTTCGAGCGAGGGGATTTTATTTGCGCGAGTATTTTTTCATTAACGTATTAAGCTCAACACTTGCTGGGGTAATTGATTAGCTTGTGCGAGCATTGAGATATTAGCCTGCCTCATTATGTTTAGCTGCGTGAAAATCATCATAGCTTTCGCCATGTCGGTATCACGTATTCGGCTCTCGGCATGAGTTAAATTTTCCTGCTCAGTGATTAAGTTGCTCATGGTGTGTTCAAGAGCACTCTGGCTTGAGCCTAAATTAGCACGCTGGGTTAAAACTTTGTCGAGTGCCTCATCAATAATCGTAATCGCTCGTGCCGCACGGTCATGAGACATTACATTAACGCGGTTTACTCCGAGTGAGTTCGCTGACATGTCGCCAATTCTGACGATAAAATCTTCGCCCTCATTAGAGCCAATTTGAAGCATCATAGTATTATCGACGAGGTGAAGGACGGCTTTATAGCTTCCTGTTGATGTCATATCATAAACTTTTCGTTCGTCGTTCCAAGAAGCAATAAGTCCTGCCATAGGGTCAAATTCAACGTCAATATTCTCATCGATTAATCCGTAAGCAATGTTGCCCGTAACTTTTTCGCCGATTGCTACGGTGTCTCCGGTGTGGGCATCACGAACGGTAATATCATATTCCGTCTCCGAAGAAGCCTGAAGAGTATTGAGGCCGAGAGCATTAAGCAAGTCTTCATTGGCCGAAAACGTAAGCTCACCATTTTTGCCGGTTACGACAGAACGAACGAGCATTGTAGCGTCATATTTATAGCCCGCAACATTGCCGTATTCGTCATAAACTGGGATTTCATTATAGATTGATTCTGATGTGCCTTCGGAACCGTCAGCAATCGTGCAGAATTTCGTGCCGTCGTCAGTATATTTGGATTGGCCTAAATCGTTAGCGATCGCGTTGTTAATCTTCTCAGCGAGCGAATACATCGTATCATAGGCATAGAGCATAACATCAGCGCTTTTTCCGTCGCCCTGAGTAATCGTAATCTTCTGGGGATCCTCAACTAAAAACGTTCCGTCCTGCTTGTAAAACGTCTCCATTTGGGCAATGCTGGTTTCGATAATCTCCACTTTTTCCACGTCCTCAGTTATTGTTTCATATTCTTCTTCGGTGATTACGACTGTCTCAATCTGGGGCGTAAACGGGTCTCTAGGGTCCGGGAGTTCAAATTCTTCATATGTAACTTTACTGCTTGAAGCAAGCTCGCCATAGCCTATTGATTCTGTTTGATTGGAATCCGTGAAACCGTCGACTGTAACATCAGCTTGATCTCCGATTATGATTGTGCCTCCGTTCATGCCGTAACCTCCGCCGATGCCTGCGCCTCTTTGGTTCCCGTTAGAATTAACAGAGGCTCCTATAGCAGTAACAGACCCTCCTAGAATTTTAATTGTTCCTGTGTTTGTTCCAGTACCGTTAACTGATGCACCAGACCCCGAACCAATGCCGGCACCTTGTTTTCCTGTAGCTGTTATGTCGCCGCCGTAGATTGTAATATCTCCGCTGTTTCCCGGAGTCCATCCGCCGTCGCTTCCTCCGCCTATTCCTGCTGCACCATATCCGCCTTCAGCTTCAATAGTTCCGCCGTAAATCTTGATAGTTCCTGCAGAGCGCTGCGATGTAGTTGAATCACCGACCGTACAAGCACTGCCTATGCCCGCTCCGTGATATGGCGAGCCTTTAGCGTATAACCTTCCGGCAGTGTCATAATCACCGTCAATGCTCGTTATTGTCAGTGTTGTTCCTACAGCGGCCATAATTGCGGAACTGTGGCCTCTTCTCCCGGTTGATACAAACTTGTTGACGTTGTCGTATTCGCCCGGATCAAGATATATATTAGCAGTTGCGCCCGCATCAAGATATAGAGCGTAGGAACCCGCTTCAATATTGACATCTCTTAGGCGTATATCAGCAGTAACTCCCTTAGATACTCTTATGTAGTGAGATGTTAACTTTTGGGTGCCGTTTTCATCAAGTTCACCGTAAATCTGGTAGCTTCCGTTTTGTTTAATATCCAGACATGTGCCGTAATCTGAATTATGAACTTCCCAGCCTTGCCCGGTCGTCCTTCCGAAATCGTCAATGCCCCTGTTAAGATTTACCCATACATCTGTTTGCTCTATGTGGGACTCCGTGATTAAGTTGACGCTTGTAACTTGTTCGGTCGTGCGTTTTTCTTCATAGCCTTTGATGAAGTATTCGGCTGTTTCCTTGTCATACTTCACGTTGAAAATATTACTCTTCTGAACTTGTCCGCGTCCCGGCGAGGCTTTAATTTCGAGCTCATAATTTCCCTCAGGATTAACTTTCTGCCCGAACTGGTCAAGTCCCATAATTCCCCCGTGAATTTTTGCCTTCACAGCGTTATCACTGCTCGACCATAAAGCTCCGGCGCTTCCGTCAAGCAGCTTTTTCTTGTTAAATTGTGTCGTGTTCGCTACCCTGTCAATCTCCTCCTTCAACTGGTCAATCTCAACTTGGATATAACCTCTATCCTGCTGAGTTAATACATCATTGGCCGCCTGTACGCTCAATTCCCGCATTCGCTGCAAATTTGATGTCGTAGCTTGAAGCCCTCCTTCAGCCGTCTGCAAGAGTGAAATTCCGTCCTGAGTGTTACGGGCCGCAACGTCAAGCCCGCCGATCTGTGAACGCATTCTCTCGCTGATAGCCAAACCCGCAGCGTCATCGGCAGCAGAATTAATTCTCAGTCCAGAAGATAATTGCTGTAACGTCTTCTGGAACTTGGGATTACTTTTGCTTAAAACGTTAAAAGCTGATAATGCCAAAATATTGTTCGTGATTCTCATTACGTCCCTCCATGAATTTATACGAAATCACGAGAAATTATTTTTGCTCGAAAATTTAATTGCCGAGATAATTATTCATGT
>JAFTCP010000030.1 GCA_017454625.1 Synergistaceae bacterium | reverse complement strand
GCAAAATAGAACATGTTATATTTTTATGATGAGCCTGCATTTTTACACCCATTTTATTTTGTTATATAATTGGTGCATACTTACGCCCTGTTAAACGTTCAGGGCAAATTTGTAATTCCACAAAGGAGTCCTGATTTAACAATGAGAACAGAATTGCTGGGCCAGGAAAAAAATATCGTCAAAATTAAGCTCGAAATTGAAGCAAACGAGTTCACCAAAGCCCTCAACAAAGCGTTAAACCAATTATCCCAGCAGGTTAATATTCCCGGCTTCCGAAAAGGCCACGTAAAACGAAGCGTACTTGAGATGCGTTACGGTAAAGATGCAATTTATCAAGAAGCTCTTGAACAGTTAATGCCCGACGAAATTCGCCAGATTGTTGACGATTATGACCTTGAGCCGATCGAAGCACCTTCACTCACTCTTACTGAGAAAATCGAGGAAGGCAAGCCCGTATTGTGCGAACTCGTCTTTGAAGTCCGCCCGGAAGTCGTATTGCCTGAAATTGACGGCATGGAGATTGAGAAGGTCGTAACAAACGTAACCGAAGCTGACGTTGACAAACTCGCAAAGAGAATACGTGTTCAGCTTGCGGATATTAAAGAGGTTGACAGGCCAATTCAAGACGGCGATTTAGTTGACCTCGAACTCACAATAAGAACTCTTAACCCTGACGGCTCCGAAGAAGCGGAACAGCTCAGACCTGAACCGACACACGAGAAAATTAATCTCTCAGATGAAACAATTCGTGCCCAAGTTCGCGAGGCATTAATCGGCAAGTCCAAAGGTGATGAGGCCTCCGCTGAGTTCGACGTTGAAGAGAAACACGCCGACAGAGCTTTAGCGGGTAAACACGTCAGCTACAAGATGAAGATTGAGACCGTCTCAGAATACGTTCTGCCGGAAATCAACGAAAATTTCTATAAAGATGTCTTCGGCCCTGATACCGAGATTAAAGACGAAGAGGCATTCAGAGCAAAATTGCGTCAAGACATCGAAAATGAAGTTGCCGACGAAAACAGAAGGGATTTCCAGGACAGAGCGATTGAACTCGTCGCGGGAAAATCGAAAGTTGAGCTTCCTGATAAATTCGTAGAACGCCAAATCCACGCAATGCGCCACGAGGACGAGGACTGGGCAAAAGCTAACGGAATTTCTATCGAAGAAGCCTACGCGCTCGACACCGAAGAAGGCCGAACAGGTTACGAGAAACTTTTACGCGACCGAGCAGAGACAGCAGTCCGCAACGTCTTAGTCATGGACGAGGCAGCAAGAAAATTTGACATTCATCTTGAACAGGAAGACTTAGAGGCCGAATTTGAACGCAGAGCCGCACAGTTGAACGTCAGCAAAGGTTTCGTAGCAAGATATTTCCATGAGAATAAAAATCAGATGGACAGGCTCACGGACGAATTAAAGTGGTCAAAAGTCGCTGATGCTTTAATCTCACACATGACAGTTAAAGAAGTCAGCGAACTTTCTCAAACAGAACAGGGAGAATAATAATTCCTGATGTAATCGAAATCGACAGGAGCGGCGAAAAACTATTAATCGTGATAAATTACAGGAAATTCTATAATTCTTAATGTAATCAAAACAGACAGGACGCGGCGAAAAAAGCTATTAGCCGTGATAATTACAGGAAATTCTATAATTCCTGATATAAATAAACGAACAGGACACGGTGAAAGAAACTATTAGCTGCTTATAAATTTAGGAGAATAAATTTTATATGGCATATTACATACCTTACGTAATCGAACAGACAGGACGCGGCGAAAGAAGTTATGACATCTACAGCCGCTTACTGAAAGACAGGATAATTTTTCTCGGCTCAGAGATTGTTGACGACGTAGCAAACTCAATCGTCGCGCAATTATTATTCCTTGAGAGCGAGGATCCCGACAAGGACATAAACATTTACATCAACAGTCCCGGCGGAAGTGTTACGGCTGGGCTTGCGATTTACGACACAATGCAGTACATAAAGCCTCAAGTTTCGACGATCTGCGTGGGACTTGCGGCATCAATGGCAGCAATTTTGTTAGCAGGCGGCTCAAAGGGAAAACGTTTAGCCCTTCCCAACGCCGAAGTCATGATACATCAGCCATTAGGCGGAGCACGAGGTCAGGCGAGCGATATTGAGATTCAGGCCAAGAACATAATCAAGACGAAAGAACGCATGAACAAGATTTTAGCGTCTCACACGGGCCAGGATTTTGAGACGATTGCGCGCGACACTGACAGGGATAATTACATGACGGCTGAAGAAGCGTTGAAGTATGGATTAATCGACAAGATTATAGAGGCAAGATAAACATGCCCGGAGAAAACGAAAACGAAGAAAGATGTTCATTCTGCGGTAAAACCGTCTCGATGGTCGATGAGATGTTCACGGGGCCAGGCGGGAACGTGAGAATTTGCGACCAGTGTATAGCCTTATGCAATATCATGATGACCGGAAAACGCAATGATAAGCCTAGTCAGCCTGATCTTCCGTTTGATATTGATGTTGACGTTGAACCTGACACTCCGAAGCGCAAAAAAGTCTTCAAGTTCACGAATGACGCGACGACTAAGCCTAAAGAGTTAAGCGACTATCTGGATCAATACGTCATCGGCCAATCACGAGCGAAAAAGGTTGTCTCGGTTGCCGTCTACAATCATTATCAGCGTGTGAAAAATAATCTCGAGCAGAAGAATTCCGACGTTGAACTCCAAAAAAGCAACGTTCTCTTACTTGGTCCGACTGGTTCAGGAAAGACATTAATTGCTCAGACTTTGGCGCGTAAACTCAACGTACCTTTTGCGATTGCTGATGCTACGACGTTGACCGAAGCAGGATATGTCGGTGAGGATGTCGAGAATATTTTAGTGAGGCTTGTTCAGGCGGCGGATTATGACATTCAGGCGGCAGAACGCGGAATAATTTACGTTGACGAGATTGATAAAATTTCGCGAAAATCCGAATCAGCTTCGATTACTCGCGATGTTTCAGGTGAAGGAGTTCAACAGGCCCTGTTAAAAATTTTGGAGGGTACAATCTCGAACATTCCACCGAAGGGCGGACGTAAACATCCTCATCAAGATTTTATCCAGATTGACACGCAAAATATTTTGTTCATCTGCGGCGGAGCTTTTGACGGGTTAAAGCCGATTGTAGCGCGTCGAGAACTTCAGAAGTCTGTAGGTTTCGGCGGAGAATTAGCAAAGCAAGCTGACACCTACGAAATTTTGAGCAAAGTTCAGCCGGAAGACTTAGTAACATATGGATTTATCCCTGAGTTAGTCGGGAGAATTCCAGTTTTGGCGGCTCTTGAAGACTTAGACAAAGCGGCGTTCATTAAAATTTTGCAGGAACCCCGTAATGCTCTCGTCAAACAGTACAAGAAAATTTTTGAGATGGACGGCGTAAATCTTGAGTTCACACCTGAAGCGTTAGACTTAATCGCTGAACAGGCCGTGAAGAAGAAAACCGGAGCACGCGGGCTTCGCTCAATCATGGAAAATTTAATGCTCGACATCGAATATGAATTGCCATCAATGCCAGAGCACGAGAAATCCGGCAAAAAGTTAGTGATTACTCCGGAGTTCATCAATAATCAAAACGTTTCTCTGTCGAATTTGCTTCATGAGTAACAACAACAATTTATTCATCAATGCCCGGCTTGAGGCTTCATGCTTTAATCCGGGCCAGCTTTTGTTTGAAGATAATAATTACCCCGAAATAGCCATTGCAGGACGCTCGAACGTCGGGAAATCATCACTCATCAACGCTATGTTGAACACGAAACTTGCTCACACAGGCCAGACACCCGGCAAGACACGAAGTATAAACTTTTACAGG
>JAFTCP010000029.1 GCA_017454625.1 Synergistaceae bacterium | reverse complement strand
CAGATGCTTGGTTTATACGTGCATCGTCCTTTATTACTCTAACTTATCACGGGGAATTTACAAGGGAATTGACAGCTTGATAATTATGATAATCGGCGTAATTCTTTGCAGGTTAATCGTGAGAAATCAAGAGGCTTTCAACTCATAATTTAACATTGCGGCGCTGGGGAATTTCTTTAATCTTCGTCCTCAGCGTCCTCGTAATTTCCGTACAAACTCTCCCAAAATTCACGGTTCGGATAATTCCTGCTGAACTCCTCACAGCCGGTTAACTCCTTGTACATGTACATTAACCTGATGACAATATCTTCCTCGTGAAACTTCTCATACTCATAATGCCGCTTGAAACCGTACGCATTCATTACTGCCTCGTCGTTCTCATTGTGAGCCTTGCGGAGTTCGGGCGGCATTGTCCGTTCGTCGTATAAATCAGCAAGTGAACTTCGGGGATATTTCGCTCGTGCGTCGAGAATTGCCTGTGCTGTGCGTTCAATCTCGCTGGTATCAGTGATATTCGGCCAGACGAAAGCATTATAGTTTACCGTGTTCCCATAGCTATAATCACTCTTAAGTCTTCCCCCTATTACTCGTGTCCATGCCATATGAACTGAGGACATCAAAACTCCGAAAATGTAAAGGCTGGCATTATCAATAAATCTCATGTTTGCTCCAGGAATAACATCGTGTGAAAGCCAGGCAATTGGGATATATCTTCTCCTGCTTGACGATATAGAGGGAACAGCAAGGTAATCTGTTTTGCATTCAACAGGTTCATCAAACAACATAGGGGTATCCGCTTTCTTTCTTGTTGCCGGTTTCTTGCTTGATAATCGGAACTCTCTAACCTTTTCAATTCGTTCTAAAACTCTCGGACATTTGCGAACTTCAGCGGGCTCTGCGTCTTTAAGCCATAAACACCATCGCTTAATATTATTAATAAAATCCTTACCCATCATGTAAGGTCTGATAAATTTTTCGGCCAATGGGTCCGTTTTAAGAAGTTCATTTTTCTCTTCATCCGTCAAAATCAAATTCCCTTTTCCTGTAACTTTTCCTCCGTCCGCAACTTTTCCGCCCGCTCTCATCATGGGAACGTCGCAAAGGGGCTTTCTCTGGGACATGATAAAAATAGTCGGTCCTTCGAACAAATACGGGTTAATATTTCCTGCCCAAATTGGAGCCGGGACGAGAAAATTTTTTCCGCCTAAAACGTTATTCTCCCAGTAACGGCCCTGTTCATCCCTGTAAAATTTCTGCGGAAGTACCCAAGAAGACGGTTTATTTTCTTCTTCGCTGGTCTCAGTCTGGTTGTCTTTCTTCTTCGGCATAATTAACACTCCAAAATAAAACCTCCTGCGCGTCAACACAGGAGGCAAAATTCCTTATGCTATCGTGATTTCCTTGCAAAGATAAACGTCCTGAACAGCATTGATGATCTGCACGCCCTCGCTCATAGGTCTCTGGAACGCTTTACGTCCGAGAATTAAGCCCATTCCTCCGGCACGCTTATTGACAACCGCAGTCCTCACAGCCTCGCTTAAGTCGCTTGCACCGCCGGAAGCTCCGCCGGAATTGATGAGGCCCGCGCGTCCCATGTAGCAATTTGCAACCTGATAACGTGCTAAGTCAATTGGATGGTCAGTAGTCAACTTGTCGTACATTTCCTTTGACGTTTTGCCGTAACCCTTGCCCATAGCGAGATAGCCGCCGTTGTTTTCGGGTAACTTCTGCTTGATTATGTCAGCTTCAATCGTAACGCCGAGATGATTTGCCTGACCCGTTAAGTCCGCAGAAGCGTGATAATCCGTAACTTTGTCGTCCCGCTTAATCTTGAACGCCGAATTTCGCAGATAGCACCATAAAATCGTCGCCATTCCCTTTTTGTGAGCCTCATGGAACGCCTTCGAGATCTCCTGAATTTGACGAGTTGCGAACTCACTGCCGAAGTAAATTGTTGCTCCGACGGCGACCGCTCCGAGTTCATAAGCCTGTTTGACCGAAGCAAATAAAACTTGGTCATATTGATT
Organism: Synergistaceae bacterium; assembly: GCA_017454625.1. GTDB lineage: Bacteria > Synergistota > Synergistia > Synergistales > Aminobacteriaceae > JAFUXM01. The sequence goes on along the minus strand of JAFTCP010000029.1, from coordinate 4,586 downwards.
TGGATATGTTAAGAGCTCGTTGTGATTGAGCTTGAGGACGAACGGGATTTTGTGAGCGTATTTTCGTGCTGTTGCGCCCAAAACTCCGAGCGTCGTAGCTACAGCGTTACAGCCGGCTTCGATTGCGAGCTTGATGATATTTTCCGGGTCGAAGTAAATCGGGTTCGGTCCGAATGATGCTCCTGCTGAGTGTTCGATGCCCTGATCCACAGGTAAAATCGAAATGTATCCGGTGTTAGCGAGCCTTCCGTGAGAGAATAACGTCTGCATTGCGCGCAAAACCGGAATTGGCCGGTCTGACATGCTGACGACACGATCGACGAAATCCGGGCCGGGAAGTGAGAGCATATCTTTAGAGATAGTTTCACATTTGTGAGTTAATAACGACTCAGCTTCTGAACCTAAGAGAGCTTCAATTTTTCCGTATTGCATTATGAAAAATTTACCTCCTGAAGAAGAAATTGTGCAATCAACACATTATATCAAGAAACTTATTTATCAATAAAATATCCTTCAAGAATTGCGAAAACTCCTGACGCGATTAACACGCACGCTAAAATCATCATGATTGAGAATGCCGAATGAAGAGGCGATATGAACATGAAGAGTGCGAGTAAAATTAAAGCGATGCCGTTAATGAGCATGAACCCCCAGCCGGGAATTTTTGCTCCTCCAAGCCAAAAAGACGCGCAAGTTCGGGTTATTCCTGTTGTGAAGAGCCATAATGCGACGACGAACGGGATTATGAACGCTGTAATTCCGGGCTGTAAAATCATGATTGCTCCGGTTATGATGTCAAGAAGTCCGTTAATGATAAAGCGTTTGAGCCTGAAGAAGTAAAAACCTGAGAGATAATTTATTCCCGACGCGACAAGTCCAACGCCGATAATGAAGCCCGCTGACACAATAGCTTCAACGGGGTATCTGAGCGTCAAAATTCCGAGAATGATTAAGATTATTCCGTCAATGTAAAGATTTATGCGTAAACTTTTAATCATGGCTAATTCTCCGACAAAAATTTATTCAGGTCATCTTTTGCCTGTTGAAATGTTACGAACTGGATAGCGTTAAATCCGAAATCCCTAGCCGCCTGAACATTACGCTCAATGTCATCAAGAAAGACGCATTCTGACGGGTTAAGATGAAATTTCTTCGCGAGATATTCATAAATTTCACGCTGGGGCTTAATCAACTTTACATCACACGAGAAAACTCCGCCTTCCAACAATGGCAGAAAGTCAAGGACTTCAGGATTTTTCGCCATGACATACTGAGAGTAATTAGACAAATATAATAATCGATAGCCGCGAGCTTTTAACTCTTTCAGCCATCCGGGAGTTGCAGGACGTTTCTTGAGGGTATCGCCGACGTTCTCAAAAACTTTTCGGAGTTCCTTTTCACGATGAGGAGCGTAACTAATTATCTTTGTGAAAACTTCTTCGGGATCATCGCCAGCGTCGAGCCTGTCCCAGCGTCGTCCGCCCCAGACTGCTTCGTCGAGTTCAGCGATTAACTCATCACGTCCGGGAAACATTCTGTGAATAAATCCCTCCCAGTCAAAATCGACTAAAACGTTTCCAATGTCAAATATTATTGTGTTAATCAAACGAGTTTTACCTCCATTGACGCAAATTTTTCATTAGTTAGTCCAAGCAAGAAGTAAAATTCTTCCCTGCGAAATCATTTCTTGCATAAAATATTCTCGTGTCAATCAAGCTATTTTTACTCCCATGTCGGCGAGTTCATCGATATTTTTCTTGTGTCCTGTTTCGTCAACCCACGCGAGCATATCAACGGGAACTTCAATTTTTCGTCCTGACTTCATCAATGCTAAGACGCTTTCACGTACGCAAAACTCGCTGGCAATTCCGCAGACGATACCGCCGCCGATAAATTCATCGCAAAGTTTCTGACCTGTTTTGTTCTTGGCCTCGAACGCTGAATATTCCTCGACGCTGTCATTTTCCCCTTTGTAGTAAATTGTCTCGTCGTTAGGGCGCTGAGCTGGATTGTTCACATTCTTGTAAAACGCCTCGTGAATTTCTGCTCCGTGTGTTCCTGCCTGACAATGAACCGGCCAAGTTCCCCCGTTTTGAGTATAACTGCAATGTTTCGGGCTGTGATTGTCGGCTGAGTAAAAAACTTTTGCGTCTGGGTTTTCGTTGATAAATTTTACGATATTAGCAACGGCTTCATCCGCATGTGCACAGGCTAAAGAGCCGTCAATAAAGTCATACTGACAATCCACAACTAAAATATTCTTTGACATCATGATTTCTCCCTTCTTGAATTAGAACTCTTGAAACGTTCCCATATTATTAATTACAGCGAGTGCGTCGTCAACAATTTGCATGAATACCGCGCATCCTGTTCCCTCGCCAAGTCTCATTGAGAGCTTTAAACATGGCGTGATATTCATGAAGTTTGCGGCGTAATTATAAGCCGGTTCGAGTGTTTCGTGTGAAGCAAAAAAGTATTCGCGCGTGAGAGGCTGCAGCTGATATGCGAGTAATGCTCCGGCGATTGAGATTACTCCGTCGATTATTATGGGAATGTGATAGATTGCTCCGCCGAGAAATACTCCGGTCATTGCGGCAACGTCCAAGCCTCCGACACAGGATAAAATATTTACAGGGTCAGTGAGATTTTCAGCGTGAAAGTTCAGAGCGTCGATTATGACTTTCTTTTTGCGTGAAAATTTCTCATCGTTAAGCCCTGCTCCTCGACCGACAAGCTCAGGATTTCTCGTGTTCAACGCCGCCATAATGCACGCACAAGCCGGAGTTGTATTTCCCATTCCAACCTCGCCAGTTCCGATTAAGTTTACGCCTTCGGATTTAGCATCACGGACCAAGTTAATTCCGAACGTGATGACTTCTTCAGCGAGTTCATAGTTCATTGCACGTTCATGAAGAAAGTTACGCGTTCCGTTCTGTAAAAATTTATGAGTGATGATATTCTCGTGAGGGCCTAAGTTCTTAACGCCTAAGTCGTAAATTCTCAGTTCGGCTCCGGCTTGACGCGACAAAATATTTATTCCAGCATTCTGTTTTTCCGAATAAGCCAGCATTAACTTACGCGTGAAATCCTGCGGCGATGATGATATGCCTTCGTCGTAAATCCCGTGATCCGAACCGAACAGGCAAATAATTTTCTTGTCGATAACGTTATGAACTTGGCCGGTAATTCCTGCTAATTTAATTGTGATGCGCTCGAGTTCTCCGAGACTTCCTGAAGGCTTTATGAATGAGTTCTGCAAGTCTTGAGCTTCTTTCATGGCTTGAGAGTTAAGAGGGGTGATTGTGTGAATGCGTTTCATGATTTATTGTTAGTGTAATTTTCTCCTTTATGTTTGTATCAAAAATCGTCTGGCCAATTTCGCGGCTATCTTGAATGCGTTTTCCCGTATATTTTTGCTGACCGGCTGAGAGAGTAAATTTATTATATCCTTAAAGTTGAGACGAGTAATTTTTCCCAGTAAAATGATTTCGTCGTCGTTAAAGTTGTTCGAGACCAGAAAATTCACAATCTCCGGAGCAAGTCCCCAGAGTTCCAGCCATTTCCAGACGAACCGCCAATCTGAAATATAATACGGGATTGATGTAAAAGTTAAGAGTTTCATGTTCCAATATAAATTTGATAGCAAATCATCATCAGGATGTTCAAACGGAAGGAATTGCATTAATGATTTCGTCCAGTCAAAAACGGTAACGAGAGTTTCACGGCTTTTTCGGAGGTTGAACATGTCATCTTGAACTTCGATATCTTCAACGAAATAATTTTTGCTTCGTGTTTTTTTCCGGAGATAATAAACTGCCCACATGAAAGGCTCAGAATCTCCCATGAAATTTTTTGATGACAAAGCAACAATTCCTTCACCCTTCAAAAATAGCTTGACCCATAAATTTCGTTCGTCAGAATATTCGCGGGAAAGAGTTACGCCCTTGACGGTGATGAACTCTTCACCGTTGAACATGTCTTGACCTCCTGAATTAGAAATAAATTTATAAAATTATAGCAGAAAGAGGAGCAGAATTTCACTCCTCCTTCATGCTTGAAAATTAATTGCGCTCGGAGTTTATCGCTGACCAATAAGCATTTGGAAGTTCCGTCGAATAAAAACTTTTATTATTGTCGTGCAAGAATTTCAAAGTTATATCCTGCGTTACAATTGCGGAATGATAGAGCTTCCAGCTTCCCCATGAGACAGCAGCGATGGCGGCCAGGAGAAAAATCCGACGTACCCATTTGTTTCTGTTGCTCGTTTTTATTGAAAGTGTTACCTTGTTGGGATCCTTGTAATGTTCTGCTACATGTTTTGTTCGTTTTTCTGTAGCCTCTATCGTTCGTGTTTCTGTGGTTGTTATTTTTCGGGGTTCTTTGACCTTTTCTTTACGTTTTTTAGGTTCAGATTCAGAAGCACCACTGATACCTCCGATAGATGCAGCTACAAGTGCTCCCAAAGGGCCGCCGACTAGAAAGCCTATTCCCCCAAAAGTTAAACCTCCAAACAACCCCGAAACTATTCTACTTTCTGTGCTCTCATGTTCAATGAATTCTTTTTCTACTTCTATTTCTATTTCTTT
>JAFTCP010000028.1 GCA_017454625.1 Synergistaceae bacterium | reverse complement strand
CAGCAAGCAGAGATACTTAAATCATCATTGCCGATATTTCATTGAGCTTCTCGGTGAACAGTTTCAAGTCATAGGCGGCGAAAAATTAACAAGACTTAGTAAAACGGAAGGCCTGTAAGTCAAGACCTTCCGCGAAAATTTTTATCTCGGTGAATAAATGCTCTCTCTTCCGTCATCAATGCTGGAAGATTTATATTCTCCGGTGTTCATGATTTATCTCGGTGAAGGAAGAATAAAACTCTCAGCTCCTCCGGCCAATGCTGGAAGACTTATCATAATATCCTTACTGCATTTAGGCTCAATCGTCCTTGTGATTGTGTTAATGATTTCGCCGTTCTCGTCAAAAACTTCTGCTTTAAGCTCAAATTTCGGCCCGACAACTTTCCTGACCTCGCGAACTCTCGCAGTAAGTTCAACAACTTCGCCGCCGTTCAAGCTGACGTTGACTTGTTCAAGAGCCTTGTAATCGTCCAAAGTTTTGTTGTCAAGATAAATTTGATGTTCCCGGCCAATCCAGAACAGCCATGCTCCTAACACGACTAACCCAGCAAGAATTATTAACCTCTGATACCATCTGAAAAAGAACCTGAAGAATGATATTCCACGCAATAAATACAGCAGGAAGAAGACGACTACACAAGCAATCAAAGCGGCACATTCAGGATTAGCAAGAACCCAATCCATTATAATTTTCTGGTATTCCTCAAACATGATTAATTGCCTCCTTTATTGCCTCTGAGACTTCTGCGGGCAGCTTCTTTCTCACGGTTTCTCCTCCAAGCATGAAGGACAAGTGAAATCGCGATAATTCCATACGACACGAAGACACGGAAATATTCGCCGATTTGAGCATCACCGACTAAGTTTTTGCCGGCAACAGGAGCTACGATAAACATCAAGTGGAACAAGATTACTCCGACAAAGACATTAGCAATGCTCGCATGTGAGACGCTTGCACCTCCGATTAAAAGCGCGGCTATCGAGAACATACCGGTCTGATCGTGGCTGTTGTAAGTGTTAAGAGTTCCCATGTTCTGGAGATAAATTATTTGTCCGTAGCAAGCTAAAACCGTCGAGATTACAATTGCTATAATCCTTGTGCGGTTAACCGGAATTCCTGCACTGTCCGCGACTGCCTGACTTTGACCGATTGCACGCATGTCCTGACCGAGTTTAGTTTTCCTGAACCAGATTATAAACAGGCAGAACAGAGCAATCACTATCAACGTCGCTAAAGGAATTCTGATATACCCCTCGAAAAATGGAAGCTGACAGACGATAAACGCTCCGTTTCCGTTGACGCTCAAGAATTGCTGAGTTGCTGTCGTCCCGGAAATTACGGCAGGGATTAAGTTATCGAGAACTCCGCGTATTCCCAGAAGGCTGATTGCATTACGAACTCCGTAGCCTCGTGATAATAACATAGCCGGATTTGTAATCGGGATTATCCAGCCCATGAAGTAAAGCACGACCATCTGATACACGCCGTTGATGAAAAAGCCTAGAATATACGACGTAACCATTTCACGGCCCTTTGCACGATTAAGAACTCCGCCGCAGAATAAGCCCAAAACAATAGCGATAGGAGTTCCGATTAAGCACGCTAAAACCATTCCGGGAATTCCGACAACTCCCCAGTCGCAAACGAGCAATAATCCTATTTGTCCGGCCATCGCTCCTAAAACCATTCCGAAATTTAATCCCATTCCCGCCATAATCGGAATTAACAGCGATAAAATGAGGAATGAATTTCTTCCGATACGCGTCAACAATTCCTGAATAAGATAACTCGCCGAGTAACCTGAAAGCGGGATTGCGAACGCTGAAATTATGATAAAGACTGCCGGGACAGCGTTATTAGCGATTATGTCAAAGAGTTTTCTAATCATCTTCCGGCACGCACCTTTCTTGTGAGAGCATAGAGTATCATTCCATTGCTCACGATTAACCTTATGACTTCCGACATATCCGTCTGCAAGTAGCTGTTAATTACGCTCGGTGTCATCGTCAAAATTCCCTGAAATAAGAACGTTCCGACTATGACATTGAGAATGCTGGCTTTGTTGACGCTCGCACCTCCAAGCAAAATTGAAGCGACCGCAGGCAGTGCCATATAAAACGGGCCCATGTACAACTGAATAAATCCGAAACTCTGTTCGTAAACAATAATTCCAATCGCGCCTAAAACTGTTGAAAGCATTACGGATATAGTCCTCATCTTGTCGACATTAACGCCCGAAGCCCTCGCGAACTCAGGATTTGAACCGACGGCGGTCATTGCTGTACCTGTTTTACTGCGCATGAAAATCCACACGAGAATTGCCATGACAGCGAAGAAAATTAACATTCCCGTAGGTATTCTCAAGTGTTCGTTTACGTCGATTGCTAAAGCGTCGCTGAGAACATGAAGCCAGTAACCTTCAACGCTGATTGTCGTTCGTAAACCCTTGCCGGCATAACCCCAAACCATTGTAGGATGTTTATACGGAAGCAAAAGCCACGCAATGCACATGAACGATACCGACGAAAACCCGACGTAAGTAGCAATCATCATCTCGTCGCCCTTGACACGGTTTAAGAGTTTCCCGTAGAACCAGCCGAGAACCGCCGCAATCGGTACAGCAATTATTATCGCCGACGCAAAACCGAGAGGCTCACGCCAATTTGTTACGAACGCTTCATTGAGCCATGAGAGATTATATTTTCCTCCGAACTCGACGAGACGCGCTAAAATCTCAACGTTCCATTCAATTGAAAGTGTTGCGCCTAAAAGTCCCGCGATAATTCCAAGCGGCAAGCCGAAGTTTAATCCGCATCCAGCCTGAACCATCGGGATCATAGCGAGAACCATTACGCCGTTCATTCCGAAACGAACAAGTGTATTAGCGAGCGACGTATCAACTCGAACACCGACAAACGGAGCCGCAATAAATAATCCAAGCAGGAACAACGCAATAATTATTCTCGGCCAGCCCGCATTTTGTATGAATTTGCTAATCATGCTGAAGCCTCCTCTTCTTCGTTATCATTGGCCTGTTTAGTCTGACCCATCATGAGCATTCCAAAATCTTCAGCAGGACTTGATGCCGGTAAAATTCCCGCGATTTTTCCCTCGTCGACGATTGCAACTCTATCACATACGCTTCGTAACTCTTCAAGCTCTGAACTCGTGATAATTATTGTCGTGCCGTTCTCCTTGTTGTAATTTTTGAGGGTATCAAGGACGAGTGATTTTGCTCCGATGTCAATTCCCCGCGTCGGTTCGCAGATGAGTAAAATGTTCGGCTTCAACACAAACGCTTTAGCTAAACAAACTTTCTGCTGATTTCCTCCGGATAACTCTCCGGCCAATTGATGAGGGCCCGTGCATTTGATGCTTAACGCTTCGATATACTTTTTAGCTTCTTTGGTCATGGCGTATTCGTTCCTGAACTGGCAGATGTAAGGAATTCCGAGTAAAAATCTTCCCTGAGTCTGCATCGCCGTAAACGTAATATTCCAATCAAGAGGCTCATCAAGCAGCAATCCCACGCCTCGCCTATCCTCACTGACAAAAGCCATCTTGCGATTTAAGGCCGCACGCGGTTTGTTGAGCGTTAAACTTCTTCCGAACAGTCTTACTTTTCCTCCGGCAGGATATAATCCCATAATCCCGTTTGGAATGCCGAGTTTCCCGTGTCCCGCTAAGCCGCCAATTCCGAAGATTTCACCCTTCTTCACTTCAAACGAGACATCACGAACTGTTTCACCAGGCATATCAACCCATAAATGTTCAACTTTGATAGCGGGTTTAACTTTCTTCTTCTTTTTCTTGGGCTTGATAATCTCCTCGTTGACATCATCAACTCTCACAGGCTCAGAAGGGAACTCAACCTGAATTTCTTTACGCTCGCTCTCACGTCCAACCATTAAGGCCGCAATCTCACGCGTCGTTAAGTTTTCGGCGGGCTGATCCGTGATTAATCTTCCATCACGCAACACTAAAATTCTGCTGCAAAGTGTCTTGACCTCGCTTAACCTGTGCGAAATAAACACAATGGCTATTCCCTGTTTCGCTAATTTCTTAAGGGCCGTCAACAAAATATCGGCTTCAGTCTCAGTTAATACGGCTGTCGGCTCATCAAGGAATAACAAGCGCGTGTTCTTCCTGTCAATCTCTCGTGCAATCTCTATGAACTGCTTGTAGCCTACGGGCATCTCGCTTACGATCATATCAGGGTTGATATTAACTCCGAGCGTGTGAATTGCCGCGCTTGCTCTATTATGCATAGCTTCTCGGTCGAGCGTCGAAACTCTATCACTGAATACATAATTCATGATTGAGCCGTTCAAAACTTCACGATTGAGCAAAATATTTTCAGCCGCCGTAAATCCCGGAATTAACGAGAACTCCTGATGAACCATTCCGATGCCGTGAGCTAACGCCTGATTTGGTGAAGTGAAACGTACATTTTTTCCGTCAACCTGCAATCTTCCTTCGTAGCCGCCAGTCGAAGCAATTACCGGCATTCCGAATAAAATGTTGAGGAGTGTTGATTTTCCTGCTCCGTTCTCGCCAACTAAGCCTATAATCTCTCCGGCGTGAATATCGAACGTAATATCCGACAATACACGATTTCCGTAAAATTCCTTGCCTATGTGGTCAAGCTGAAGCAAAGGAGCGTTGTTATTATTATCCGACAAAAAAATTCACCTCTTACTAAATAAATGTATTATGCGATATGTTCAAGCCGAAACAACATCACATTAATAATAAAAGGGAATGCGTATTAAAAACTCTGCGCACTCCCTGTGTAAGTCATAAATCTTGGAACGGGATTAAAATTTTTACTCAGCCGCAGGAGTCATGCGAATTGTGAAATACTTTTCGGGTATCTCAACATCAGCAAGTCCAAGATAACCGCCGCCGAGAACGTAAGTATCCTGACGTAAAAGCACAAACTTTGTGTTGCGAACTCCGCTGACTGCATCGGTGAAGTAGCTTGCTCCCCAATGTGCGCCAGGGCAGAACTTATCATAAGCCTCGCGCATTTCCTTCAAAGCCTGAGCGGTTCCGAGCTTGTGAGTGTAAGTTCCTTCGACGTAATTTTTGCCGTATTCAACGAGTGCCGCTGTCGTCGTGTAACCCCATGAATACGCCCAAGTTCCCATTCTTCCGCCGCCGCCAGCTTTAACAACAGCGTCTTCAACCTTCTTCAAAATTGCCGGCCAATCTCCCTGTTCAGCCGATAAATCAATTCCGAGAGCTCCAGGATAACCCATTAACGGTGAAGGTAAGTCGGCTTCAACAAAATATCCTCCGATTGCGGCAACCTGACGTAATAACGGCTCAGTGTGTCCGTCATTCGTGCAGAAGAACGCGGCATCTTTTCCGTACTTCTCAATCCATGCGGGCATGTTCTCAAGAATATACTGCTGAGCTCCGGCCATTCCTACATCGCTTGTCGGGTCCGGCGCTGTCTCGAACACGAACTTGATACCCAAATCCTTGCAGGCTTCCTCCATAATGTTACGGCGAAGTCCTAAGGTCTCGTAGCTCATGTGTCGCGGGAATGAAATATGTACGAAAGTTTTTGCTCCCATCTTCTTGGCTCCGAGCGGGATTGTGTAACCGCGTCCGATATGGTCAGTGTGAGTTGCAATGTCAGCGGCTTCTGTGATTACGCCGGGATCTTCGTGAGGTTCACCAGCAAGAAGCAAAATATCGTTTCTCTTCTCGCGAACTCTCCTGAAGGCTTCGGCTGTTCCGGGTACGGCCTGATTGACGACGATAACTTTCATTAACGGGTCATCTGCAAGTCCGACAATCTGGCTAATCGTTGTTTCCTGCTCCGACGGGAAATTATCCGGATAAGTAATGTGCGAAATCATTCCGCCGTCCTTAACATCACCGTACATCTTAATCATAAGCTCGGCTCCGCGCAGGTCATCTTCACTCTGAGAGACTGTGCCGGTTACAACGCCGATATGAAACTTCGCGGCTTCCTTCTTCTCTTCAGCCTTAGCCTCAGCAATCGCTTCTTTTACACCCTCTTTTACGGCATCTTTCACGCCCTCTTTGACAGCATCCGTAAGCTCATTCATGCTGGGAAGTGAGGCATAAGAAACCCCGACGAATAAAGCGCAGACAAGCATAACTGATAATATAACTTTCAGCTTCAAAATAAAATCCTCCTTCAAATATTGGGATGTGAATAATTATATCAGCAACAACAAATTTTTATGTCCGTGAAAGTCTCAATCTGAAAACTTACACCAAATATAACACGTTGCGTAAACTTCCTCCGTTGGCAAATCAGCTAAGAAACGTTCTATTCTTGATAATGAAACCGGCCAATGAATAGAATAAATTTCTCTCGTCTGCATGAAGCTCAATTTTCCTTCGTGAAACTCGTCTTGTCATGATTGGATATTGAGTTCACGAATGCAATAATTTCTATACATTTTTTCACCACTACAACAAAGGACTGATAAAATGATTGTCGTAAAATTCAGCGGGAGTGCTGTGGCCAATGCCGAGAAATTAAAGACTGCCGCGAAAATTATAAACTCTGAGACTTCCTGCCGTTATGTTGTCGTGTCTTCTCCGGGAAAAAATCTTCCTGACGACATCAAGATTACGGATATGCTCTACATTCTTCACTCGAAGTTTCAGAGCCGCGAAGGTTACAACGAGATGTTGAAGAAGATTGCTGAACAATTCATGAGTATTATTCTTGAGCTGGGAATAACTTTTGATATTGACCGTGAAATTGCAATCCTCAAGGAAGACTTATTAGCTGGAGAAAGCGCGGATTACATTGCAAGTCGGGGCGAGTTCATCATGGCTAAAATCTTCGCGAAAATGCTTAACTGGGAATTCGTCGATGCCGCAAAAATTATCTTCTTCGACGCTGACGGAAAACTCGAAGATGCCAGAACTTTCGCGACAGCTTCCGAAGTCCTGAGCAAGTATGAACACGCTGTAATTCCAGGATTTTACGGCTCACTTCCAAACGGGAAAATCAAAACTTTCCCACGAGGAGGCGGCGACATTACGGGAGCGATTATTGCGCGGGCCGTGAAAGCTGACTTGTTCGAGAAATGTACAGCAAACACGAACTTTTTCAGCGCAGACCCTTCAATCGTGAGTGAACCGAAAATTATTCAGACTTTGACGTACTCCGAAGCTCTGGAGATTAATTACACGGGGATAAAAATTATTCATGATGAGGCCGCATTCCTCCTCAAAGATACGGAAATTCCGACGAAAGTACGCAACATCAACACTCCATCCAGCGAAGGAACATTAATCACGCCGACGAAGGACTTAACGGGAAATATCACGGTGTGTATTGCAGGACGCAGGAACTTCAACATAATTCACATCGAAAAATTCGGCATCAACAGATTTTACGGGTTCGGTGAAAAACTCTTCGGAATATTCGCCCGCTACAACGCTCCATGTGAACACTGTCTTTCTGGCATTCATAAAATATCGGTCGTCGTAAAAACTCCAATGTTCGACCTGAAACGCAATGAAATTCTACGCGAGATTGAGAGTATAATTCAGCCGGACTCATTAAGCCTTGAGCGTGATTTATCGATTATATTAACAATCGGCGAAGGAACGGGCAGAACTTACGGAATACTCGACAAAATAGCCTCATCATTGGCCCATGAGAAAATCAATATCCGAATGCTGGATCAAGGCTCAGACGACTTGAACGTAATTCTCGGCGTGAGTGATAAGGATTACGACGCAGCAATACGAACACTTTATCACGCTATGATAGTATGAGATTTAATATTGCAATCGTCGACGACAATTTGACTGACACCGCGAGGCTTAAGGGCTTTATTCATAACTGGTTCAGCAAGGGAAATCATGAACTCGGAATGTTGAAGTCTTACGATGACGGCGAAAATTTTCTTAATGACTTTTCAGCGGGAAAGTTTAACATTATCTTCATGGATATTCTCATGCCCGGCCTCGACGGAATAAGCACGGCTGAAAGTTTAAGGATGATTGACAACAAAACGTTGATTGTCTTCATGACGACTTCGCGGGAATATGCGCTTGATGCTTTCTCAACTCACCCGTTCGATTACGTCATCAAGCCGTCAACAAAAAAGAACGTCGATGCTGTACTTGACGAGATTGTTAGAGTTCGTGAAGCCATTGAGCCCAAAGTTACACTGAAAATTTCGGGTAAAGATTGCACGTTCCCCGTAAGATTGATAAGCTCGGCGGCAAGTCAGGGGCATCATGTCGAGATAATTTTGACGGACGGAAGGCATTTATTAAGCGGCATGAACTTTTACGAGGTCGAAGAAGTTTTCTCCAAGCATAAGGACTTTTTGTTGTGTAATCGCGGAGTGTTCGTGAATATGTCTCATATAGCGTCTCAAGAAGAGGGAGTTTTCATCATGAATGACGGCACGAGATTTCCGATAAAAATTCGGGAAAAACTGAAGATTAAAGCGGCGTTCGCACAATTCTTAATTTTGAACATGAGGACGGAACTATGACGGCTTTACGTTACATTCTAGAGTTCGCAATAATAATTCCCGGCGTAATCTTTGCGGTTATGCCCGTACTTGATGACTTGCGCGTTAAGTCAGTGAGTTTCTACGGAGCTGTAATCACGGCTTTAATCCTCATCGGCTCATTCGTGAGATATAAATTTTCGCTGATGCATTATACGGTGATAACGCCTATTGCAATTCTCATGGTGATAATATATTTCCTGGTTGTCAATGCAAGTCCGGGAAGAAAATTATTCTGCGTCTTCACGTCGTCGATGCTGTGTATGTTCAGCAGATTTTACACAGTCTTCGTTATGGCTCCGTTTGAAGCCGAAAATTCAATCTGGTATACAACTGGCCTCCTTACTTTTAAGTCCGGGATAATCTGCCTGATTTTTGCGCTCATGATTGGGGGATTTTTCTCCCGGACTCTTTTATTCAGACTGCCAATGTTGATGAAACAGGAGAATATCTCGCAGCTCTGGAAAGTTTTATTTCTCGTGCCGATGTTCATGACGATGTTAATCTGGTGGATAATTCCCGTTCATCCTGAGTTTGCGATGGTCGGGAGAATTAGGCCGGCTTCGTTGATAATTCTGGGAGTGATGCTGATGATGATATTGCTGCTCTATAATATTTTCTGGTGGATTGCTGAGAAATTTTCGGAGAGGTCAAGGCTTCAACAGGAAAATACGCTCTTAATGATGGAGGGAAAACGTTACAAGGAGTTACGAAGCTACATGAACGAGACGCGAGCGCTTCGTCATGACTTCAGGCAGCATATTTTAGTCATCACACAGCTTGCAAGTTCAGAGAGTTTTACGGAGCTGAAAGATTATCTACAGAAATTTACGGATACTTACGGCGAAAAAATACTTACTGGGGGGGGGGTACAATATTCCAAGAATGTAGCTGTTGACGCGACTGCTTCATATTATACGAGTTATGCTGAGGCACACGGGGCAAAAATTGACTGGAGATTAAATCTTCCGCCTGAACTTCCGATTAATGAGGCTGAATATTGCGCAATGCTGGGAAATCTCACGGAGAACGCGTTAAAAGCCGCCGCTAATCTTCCAGAAGGTGAACGCAACGTAAAGATAATTTCGTCAATGCTCACGCAAAAGATAATCGGCCTGTCAATCGATAATCCCTTCACCGGCAAAATTAACTTCGACAAAAACGGCCTCCCGGTTTCAAGCGAGAACGAACACGGAATAGGCTTAATCTCCGTCTTCAACACCGTGCAAAGATACGACGGGACTATTAACATCACGACGGAGAACAATATTTTTTCGGTGGATATAATTCTGTATTGTAAGTGATTATCTCACGAGACTTATAACTTGCTGGAAGTCATTCACAACCTCATATCTCACGTCGTCGCTTAATGCCCGGAAATGTTCGCGCGCGCATCTCGTCTTCAAGTCCTCAGAAATCCTGAGCTGTAAGACATCACTTGACCCCTTCGTTTCCGCGACAAAGTAAATTTTATTCTTGAAAGCTATTGCCCAGTCTGGATTGTATTTTCCCGCCGGCGTTGAAATCCTGAAAACTCCCGGCAGTTTGACCTGAACAGCCGCATCATCGCAAGCGTTAATCTCCTCAGCAAAATTCTTCTCGGTCTCAGAATCACACACAGCGTAATCATAAAGCCCGTTCCTCAAAGTCGAAGCTAACTCGCTAAGATGTCTCTTCTTCGTCGTAACCTCGTCGAAAATTCCTAAATCATACGCCTCATCAAGAGCCTTATACTTCACGTTTTGCGCCGAAAAGATGACTTTTTGCCCGTTAATTATCGTCGAAACCTGTTGTGTGAAAACTTCCGGATTGAGCTTGAACATTCCGAACTTGGCCGGAGATATTTTACGCAGAATACGAACAATAAACTTTCTCGTCAAGCCCGTATGTCTCATTAAGCGGCCGATTAAATCATATTTCACGCCCCCGCTAAACTCCTCTGCTCTCGTCGCGGCCGCAGTCTCTTTCGTGAAAGTTACGCCGTCAGCTCCGCCCGTCATCGTCCCGCGTTCAATGTTAATCAATGCTCCCGTAATGTTCAGTCTCTCGTCAATCAAACGCGAAATCTCATCAATCATTTTATCCTCGTCAAAGTCAACGAAATAAACTGAACGATGATTAATCCTTCTCCAAAGCTCGCGAAATTCCGGAGAGTTCAGCTTTTCACGGTTAAGTTTAATTCTCACGTTCTCAGTCCGCGCGTCAGTGATTGCTATGTTCTTACCTCGTCCGGCCAATGTCTGAGCAAATTCATCTTGAAGTCCAGCCGCAAAATCCTTGTAACTCTCACTTGCTATAACTGTGAGCTCGTTAATGTCCTGATTGTCCCCGCTAATTCTCTCGCCCGTCTGGTCAATGCATAATCTTAATCCCCGTCCAACTTCCTGCCGTCTGCGAATATCGTTCGTGCTGTTCTTGAGCGTGCAAATCTGAAAGACGTTCGGATTGTCCCAGCCTTCACGAAGAGCCGAATGCGAGAAAATAAACCTCACGGGTTCGCCGAAACTCAACAAACGCTCCTTATCCTTCATAATCAAGTCAAACGCGCTGACATCGTTAATCTTGCTGTTAATCATCCTGTTTTGCTTGTCGATCGAGAAATAGCCCGCATGAGTTTTCTCCGGTTCAATCGCATCAAGATAGCCCGCAAACTTTTCATCATCGAGCTCACTTTTAAGATTTCTCACAGCCTCGCGGTATTCTTCCTCAAAAATTTTTGCGTAAATCCCGTTAATCCCGCTTCCGTCGTCGTCATCATAACGCCGATATTTCGCAACCTCATCAATGAAGAACAGCGACAAAACTTTAATTCCCCGTGAGTATAACTGCCGTTCCTTGTCTAAATGAGCTTCGATTGTCTCGCGTATCTGAACTCGTCTAATCTCCTCTTCGTTCGTTGAGCCCGAAATTTCCCCCGTCGATACAATCTTCCCGTTCAAAAACTCAACCGTCATGTTCAGCCCGTCAATAGTCTTAAGGATAAATCCCGTCTTGTACTCCTCAAGTCCTCCTGAAGCGTCGTAAAGGTCAAATCCCTCCTCAACGTTGCGCGTAACTCGGCGAATTCCTGATGAAGTCAGCTTGTCGAACTCGATTAATGCCGTCGGATCCTTATGCGACTTGATTATCCCCTTGAGATAAACATAACCTCCTGAAGCCGAGACATTGCTCATGCTCACTCCGACAACACGAATTTTCTTCACGAGTTTTTGATTGTAAGCGTCAAGTGCATCAAGCCGGTAAACGAGGTTAAATTTTTCGCGCGGAGTTGCTGAATATCTGAGCGTGAATAACGGGTTGAAATCCTTCAAGCTCTCGCGTGTCTTCTCGCCTTCGACGGATTGAGGCTCATCAATAATCAGAATTGGCCGGGTCTCAGCAATCGCATCAAGAGGCTTACGGCTCCCGAAAGTGTCAAGTTCCATGTGAATACGCCGAGTGTTAGCGTCTTTCGCGTTGAAGGCCTGAGAGTTGATTATCATGATTTCTATTCCGCTGTCCGACGTGAAAAGATTAATCTGTGATAAATTCGCCGAGTTGTAAATGAAGTAATTCGCACGTTTCCCGTAATCCGCCGCAAAATGCTCCTCCGTAACCTGAAAACTTTTGAATACTCCCTCCCGTATCGCTATGCTCGGAACTACGATAATAAACTTGCTCCATCCGTATAACCTGTTAAGCTCGTAAATTGTCTTGATGTAAGTGTAAGTTTTTCCCGTCCCCGTCTCCATTTCAACGGTGAAGTTAAGGCCCTCCAAAGTTTGCGACAAGTCAATATTCCCGTTATCAGCCTGAATTTTTCGGACGTTCGCGAGTATCTCAGCTTCGGAAATATCAAGCTCAGAATTTCCCCACATCGTTGAAAATTTATCAATTTCCCCTTGCACTCCCATTTTCTCCTTGACGTAACGAATTGTGCGGAAGCTCTGACCTGCGAAAATATCACACACTGACTTTGCGGCTCTCTCTTGAAAATCCTGATGCTTGAACTTTAACTTTATCGCCATTGAAATTTTTCCCTCCTCACAGCATGAACAATCTCACATAATCTTAATATTCGTGTCCGGCGCGTAATACTCAAATATTCCCATCAAGTTCAATTTTGCCGGAGAACTCTCAAAGCATCTATCACAGAACACAGCATGAACGGGCTTACGCTTGGCAATTTCCGTCATCAGCTCAAGATTTACATTCTCGTCAAAGCACGCAATAACCTCATTTTGTCCGTAAGAGTGAATTGTGAACCCGTCGAAACTTTCCGAAGAATATTCGAGCGAGAACGTCAGGCCAATTTCAGCAATCGCATCAAACAACAAATCAATTCCGCTCCTGTCAGGCTTGATATTCTCCTCCAAACCGGCGAGCATGTCCTGCGTCAATTCATCCGGCGAAAAATATACGTCCTTCATGTTGGAACTGTCTACTTTGAAAACTCGAAATCCAGCATCAAGCGCGTAATTCATCGTCAACTGCTGACCGCTCCGCATTAACTCCTCACCCGCACGCCTAATTCTCTCCTTGCCAATCTCACAGATATTCGCATAACCAGCCTTGAAAGCCTCAGACTGAACCGGACACTCTTCGGGAAGCTGTACCATGATAAACTTTCGATGCCCGTAATCCTGAGAGTTCATAGCCATAACAGCATGGGCAGTTGTCGAGGAACCAGCGAAGAAGTCAAGGATTATTGCGTCTGCGTCCGTAGCTTGGAATACTAATTGTTCGATGAGGTCTAAGGGTTTGGAGTAGTCGAAAACTTGCCCGCCCAATAACCTTCTGAGTTCCTTTGTGGCTGACAAGTTGAGCTGTGTATCGATTAGCGAGCTGTAAGGCTTCGTCTCGGAACGCAATTCGCTTCGATGACGCTTGTACGCGGGCACGCCGTCTCCGTCCTCTGGGAAAATCACCTTACCTGAAGCGATTAACTGTTCCATTTTGTCCCGCTCGAAACTCCATACACGATTTGGATTACACTGATACACTTTTCCCGTTGCAGGGTCGGTGATGGGGTAAAAGAGGTTCGGCCTCTGCGATGCTGTTTTCCCACACGTCAGGTTGTCGCGTGCCCATTCTCCGCGAGGGTCATTGTCAGGGTTGGAATAGTTCTCAAACGTTTTCATGGTTCCCCTCAGACTTACACCAGGAAGGTCGGAATAGCAGAGCACATATTCATGGTCTATGGAGATATTGTTTACGGCATCATTTGCGCCTGAACGCCTCCGCCAGACGAGCATAGCCACAAAATTACTCTCGCCGAAAATCTCATCACAAATTTTTCTCAGGTTTGTTACTTCGTTATCGTCAATTGAGATGAATATCACGCCGTCTTCGGTCAATAAGTTTCTTGCGAGCTTTAATCTTGGGTAAATCATGCTGCACCAGTCAGAATGGAAGCGCGGGTTAGTCTTGGAGTTTTCGCGGTAATTCTTCATTGAGAAGTTTCGGGTATCGTCGTCGCTGAAAAGTCCGAAGTCCTGTTGAGCTTCGTTATCGTCCTGAGTGAAATTGTCGGAATAAATGAAGTCATGTCCTGTGTTGTACGGCGGATCTATGTAAATCATTTTGACTTTGCGCATATAGCTTCGCTGCAAAATCTTCAAGGCTTCGAGGTTATCGCCTTCGATATAGATATTCTGTGTCGTGTGAAAATTTTTGCTCGTGTTAATGTCCGGGCGTAAGACTTTATCGGTTGGAGTTCCGGCTTCGATAATTGCGTCGTGTTTTCCCGGCCATGTGAAGGCGTAATATTCTTTCATGATGTCTTCTCCTGAGTTGGTGTGATGGGAATATTATAATTTCTGAGTGAAAGCGTTTCAAATGTCGGATTGTTTTTTCGGCAATATTTAAGCGTGATGGTGCAGAACTATCTTGTTTCGTCCGAGATAAGCTCTTTTCTTGGTTGGAATGGGAATATTATAGCGTGATAAAATTTTCTAAATATTCAGTTGGAGATGATGAACATTCGCAAGTATATTTTCAGGCGTGTAATATCGAGCCTTCTTACACTTTTTATCGTTATAACACTAACATTCTTCATGATGCGTGCAATTCCCGGCGGACCGTTTACCGACGAGAAAGCAATTCCCTCATTTGTGCTTGAAAAAATGATGTCCCGTTACAATCTCAATGATAATCTCTTTGTCCAATATGGAAGATACTTACTGAACGTTTTATGTTTGGACTTGGGGCCTTCGTATCGTTACGAGGGAATGACGGTTAATGAGCTTATTGCTGGGAGTTTTCCTGTGTCGTTTATGGTCGGAGGGATT
Source organism: Synergistaceae bacterium (assembly GCA_017454625.1). Lineage (GTDB taxonomy): Bacteria > Synergistota > Synergistia > Synergistales > Aminobacteriaceae > JAFUXM01. Next base: position 8,208 of record JAFTCP010000028.1, on the reverse strand, counting down.
GCGTTAATTCTTGCTCTTGTCGTGGGAATTCCTGCGGGGATAATCTCAGCTTTGAAGCGCGGCCAATGGCAGGACAGATTAGCGATGATATTAGCGACGCTCGGCGTAACTGTTCCGAGTTTCGTAATTGCGGCGGCACTGGTATATCTTTTTGCGTGGCGATGGGGGATTGTTACGGTTGGATTTTGGGAGGGAATTTCTACGGCTGTTCTTCCGGCGTTGACGTTGGCGGGTTATCCTGCGGCGTTTATATCGCGGCTTGTGAGGTCTGGAATGCTAGAAATTTTACAGCAGGATTATATCCGGACGGCTTACGCTAAGGGATTGAGTGAACGGGCTGTGATTTACATTCATGCGTTGAAGAATGCGATTATTCCGGTGATAACTTATCTCGGACCGTTGACCGCAGGAATTTTGACAGGGAGCTTCGTTGTCGAACAAGTTTTCGGAGTGCCGGGCTTAGGCTCATTCTTCGTAACGAGCATAACGAACAGGGATTACACGACGATAATGGGAGTGACGATTTTTTACAGCGCATTGCTTGTCCTGTTTAATTTGATTGCTGATTTATGCCTTGCAGTTGTTGACCCAAGAATAAAATTGCGATGAATACGTGTAATTTCTGTTGTGTGATGAGAGCTGTCGGATTTTCAGGAGGCCGGGTTGATGATGAGTAAATTTTTGCGGTGTGTGAGTGATTATGTCCTTATGAGAGATTTTGTGAGTTTCGCTGTTATGGGAGTGATGAAAAATGTATGACCGAGCATTATTTGAGCCTTTGACGCTTGAAGAGAAACTTGACGCTGAAGTTGTGAGTTCATCAAGAAGTTACTGGCGTGATGTCTGGTTAAGGCTTAAGAGTGATAAGCTGGCGGCGTTCGGGCTTATTGTGATTTTGATGATATTGATGCTTGCGATATTCGGCCCGATGATTTCACCGTATGAGTATGATGCTCAGGACTTTATGATAAGCAATGAGCCTCCGAATTTCTCACATTGGTTCGGAACTGACATGTTCGGGCGTGATTTGTTCGTGAGAGTTTTGTACGGAGCGAGAATTTCGTTAGCTGTCGGATTTCTGGCAAGTTTCATAAGTTTATTCATCGGAGTAATTTACGGCGGAATTTCGGGATTTGCAGGAGGTCGGCTTGATGAAGTTATGATGAGGATTGTTGATGTGATTTACAGCGTCCCGATGATGATTTACGTAATCTTGTTAATGGTCGTCGTTGGTCCCGGCCTGAAGAGCATATTTATCACGCTGGGAATTTCTTACTGGGCACCGATGGCGAGGATTGTCCGTGCTGAAGTTATGAGGTTGAAGAATGAAGAGTTTATTTTAGCCGCAAAAGTTTTAGGAGCGTCGTCAAGGAGAATACTTTTACGCCACTTGATACCGAACGCGATGGGGCCTGTGCTTGTAACGCTGACTTTCTCGATACCCGGAGCGATTTTCACGGAGGCATTCTTGAGTTTCGTGGGCTTGGGAGTTAGTGCACCAATGGCGAGCTGGGGAGTTCTCTGCAATGATGCTGTCGGTTCATTGGCCGTATATCCGTATCAATTGTTTTTTCCGGCGGCGGCAATCTCAATCACGATATTAGCATTTAACTTTTTAGGCGACGGCTTGCGTGATGCGTTAGATCCGAGAATGAGGAAGTGAAGAAATGATGCGTGAAAATTCGTGTCAATGTGGGAAATTAAGGCGGCGTGAAAAATTTATGACTACAATTAAAACCGTCGAAGGAGTGAATATTGCATGAGTGAGGAATTTTACACATCATATAGGAGTAGACCGAGAAATTTTCTACACATCGTTTTGCTCGTCAATTGGGGAGTGAAAGTTTATGAATGAAATTTTGAGTTTTTTGCGTCGACGTGGGGGATTAAAGCTGATGATTAAGGTTGTGAATATTACATGACAGAAATATTAAGCGTTCAAGATTTGCACACTTCGTTTTACACGTCGATGGGAGAAGTTAAGGCGGTTGATGGAATTTCCTTCACGTTGAACAAAGGCGAAGTTCTCGGTATCGTTGGTGAGTCTGGAAGCGGAAAAAGCGCGAGTATGTTATCGATTATGGGATTGGCCGGAAGATCCGGGAGAGTTAAGGCGGGAAAAATCATATTTAACAATCAGGAGCTTAACGCCGAGAATGTGAGAAATTTACGCGGAAAAAATATCTCCATGATATTTCAGGACCCTATGACCAGTTTAAACCCGGTTTTGACGATTGGCTATCAGTTAAGAGAAGTTTTGAGGCGGCATAAATGGCAGGGGGATATTCGCGCGAGAGTTAATGAGATGCTTGAACTTGTCGGGATTGTTCCGAGACTGAAGAATTACCCTCACGAGTTCAGCGGGGGCCAGCGTCAGAGAATTATGATAGCTTCGTCGATAATCTGCAACCCTGAGTTATTAATCGCTGATGAACCGACGACTGCGCTTGACGTTACAGTTCAGGCACAAATACTTTCACTTTTGCGGGGACTTCGTGAGAAATTCGGAATGTCCTTAATACTAATCACTCATGATTTAGGCGTAATCGCTGGCGAAGCTGACAAAGTTATAGTGATGTACGGAGGCCGAATAATGGAGGAAGGAACGACGCGCGAAATTTTTTACAGCACAGCTCATCCATACACGAAGGGATTATTGCGTTCAGTTCCCAATCCCGAAAATCCCGAAGCACGCTTAATCCCAATCGAAGGCCAGCCCCCGAACTTGCTTAATCCCCCTAAAGGCTGTCCGTTCGTGAAAAGATGTCCGCAAGCTATGAAAATTTGCCTTGAACATAAACCGGAAACTTTTACGCTTTCACAGACACATAAATTTTCGTGCTGGTTAGGAGTGAAGAATGATGCTTGAAATATTTTCTTGGCTATTGATGTATGAAGTCATGACAATAATTTTCCCCGTGTTAATGAGAGGTGAAATTCATGCTTGAAGTCGTAAACTTGAAGAAATATTTTGATGTTCCTGCCGTTAATGATGTCAGCTTCGTAATTCATAAGGGAGAAACACACGGACTTGTCGGCGAATCCGGATGCGGGAAAACTACGACGGGCCGGACGATTATTAAACTCTATGAGCCTGACGCTGGGAAAATAATTTTTGCCGACCAGGACATTACGCATCTCACTCCTGAAGAAATGCTCCCGTTCAGAAAGAGAATGCAGATGATTTTTCAGGATCCCTACTCCTCGTTAAACCCGCGAATGACAGCCGGAGACATTATCAAGGAGCCTATGATTATTCACAAGTTCCCGAAAGATGAGATTGACGACAGAGTGAATAACTTGCTAAAACTCGTTGGCTTAAACTCTGAGCAGGCCGGGCGTTATCCTCATGAGTTCAGCGGAGGACAGAGACAGCGAATAGGGATTGCGCGAGCCTTAGCGGTTGAACCGGAATTAATAATCTGCGACGAACCTATTTCAGCGTTGGACGTTTCAATTCAAGCTCAAATTGTCAATATGCTTGAAGACCTGCAACATGAACTCGGCTTAACGTATTTATTCATCGCTCACGATTTATCAATGGTCCGGCACATAAGCTCACGCATCGCCGTAATGTATCTCGGAAAAATCGTTGAACTCGCAAAAAGTGATGAGCTTTATTCTCGCCCGCTTCATCCGTATACTGTCTCGTTATTATCATCCGTGCCAATCCCAGACCCTGACAAATCAACTCAGCGAAAATTAATCACACTCAAAGGGGAAATTCCGAACGCGTCAAATATTCCTTCAGGTTGTAACTTTCATACGAGATGCCCCAAAGCTAAACCGGAATGCGCGAAAGTGGACGTGTCTTTGCAGGATAAAGGGAATAATCACTTTTGCGCGTGTCCATTTGTATAATTAGGTCATGCGAAATTTTTATAGGAGGTAAAATTCATGCGTAAACTTTTCATATTATTATTCGTTCTCATGTTCGCTTCAAGTTCTCTTGCTGCCCAAAATGAAATCGTCTTTAATCTCGGTGCTGACCCAAGAACTATTGACCCGGCACTCAATAACGCAACTGACGGCAACAACGTAATCACCAACATTTTCGAGGGATTAATCCGCACTGGCTTCAACGACGCTCCAGAGCCCGGCTGTGCTGAAAGCTGGGACATCTCAGAAGACGGCATGACTTGGACGTTCCACCTTCGCGACAATCTCAAATGGTCCGACGGTAAAGCATTAACAGCCTCAGAGTTCCGCGACGGATTTTTACGCGCGCTTAATCCCGAAACCGGCTCACCTTACGCCTATTACGGCTTCTTCATCAAGAACGGCGAGAAATTTTACAATGGCGACGCTAACCCTGAAGATGTCGGATTATCAGCTCCTGACGACAAAACTTTTGTGATTGAGCTTGAATACAGAAACCCTCTCATGCTTGATTACCTCGCTTTCTCACTCTTTCAGCCGGCAAGAATGGACATCATCAACGAAAATTCACGAGGCTGGGCCGCTAAACCTGAAACGTTAATCTCAAACGGCCCGTTCAAACTCGAAAGCTGGAAACACGGCGAAGGAGGAGAAATTACACTCGTGAAAAACTCCGAATACTGGGAAGCCGATAACGTCAAAGTTGACCGCTTGCGTTTCGTGTTCATTAATGACGAGAATACAGCTCTTGCCGCGTTCAGAGCCGGACGAATTGACTACATGGGAACAATCCCTTCTCAAATGCTCCCGATGTTACTCAAACAAGGTCAGGCAGTCTCTCAGCCTTCACTCGGTACGGCCTTCTGCGACTTCAACATTACACGTGAACCCTTCAACGACGCTAGAGTTCGGAGGGCTTTCACGCTCGCAATTGACCGAAAAATTATCATCGACAAAATTTTACTCGGAGGACAAAGGCCGGCAGTCGGTTTCGTCTGTGATGTTGTGCCCGGTACGACACCTGATAAGGACTTCCGAACTGAAGGCGGAGCATTTCTCCCTGAACATGCCGACGTTGACGAAGCACGACGACTTTTAGCTGAAGCAGGTTATCCAAACGGCGAAAATTTCCCTCATATATCCTACAAATATAACTCTAACTCCGGCAATAAATCACTCGCCGAAGCATTACAGGGTATGTGGAAAAAAAATCTCGGCATCGAAGTTGAATTGCTCAATGAAGAATGGAAAGTTTTCATCGAAACTCGCAACAGAAAAGATTACGACATCGCCCGCGACGCTTGGATTATGGACTTCTACGACGCTGGAAGTCTCTTAGAAACTCTCATATCCAACTCCCCGCAGAACAACACAGGCTACAATAATCCGAAATTCGACGAAGCCATGACTAACGCCGCCCGCGAAATGGACACCGTCAAACGCATCAACTTCATGCATGAGGCAGAAAATTATCTCATGGAAGATTTACCAGTCGCACCAATCTACTTTTACTCGTCAGCCGTAATGCAGAGCAAACGCGTAAAAAATATTCACCGCTCACCGCTCGGCTTCGTACTGTTCAGAGGCGCGGAAATCGTGAAATAACAAAGGAGAGTTTATCTTGACAACTTCAACTTTCTCTGAACACTGGCAAGACAGAGGCAACGAAAAGAGCGACACTCAATTATTCTGGCTTGAACTCTTACGCGACATCTTAGGGCTCAATTTCCCCGAACAATTCATCGAGTTCGAGAAACGCGTTGAACTCTCTCATGTCAGCTTCATTGACGCTTACATCCCTTCGACCGGAATTATCATCGAGCAGAAAAGCCGCGACGTTAATCTTGACTTGCCCGCAAAACAATCCGATGGAACCTTAGCAACTCCATTTGAACAGGCTAAACGTTATTATGAGTGGCTCCCGTTATCTCAGCGCGGAAGATACATCATCGTCTGCAACTTCCGGGAGCTTCGCATTCATGACCTGGAACATCCGAAGGCTGAACCCAAGATAATTTTGCTCACCGACTTAAACGCTCAAAAGTTATCATTCCTCGTCGACTTAAGCGCAATAAGCCCCGTCGAGGATAAAGAAGTCGAAATCTCCATAAAAGCCGGTGAACTCGTCGGAAAACTCTATGACGCTCTTCTCGAACGCTACATTAAACCCGACGACAAAATTTCTCAGCGGAGCTTGAACATCTTCTGCGTACGTGTCGTGTTCATTCTTTACGCCGAAGACTCAGGATTATTCGCAAAGTCCCAGTTTCATGATTACCTCAAGGCCCGTGAACTCGTCGCACGCGATGCAATGCGAAAACTCTTTGAAGTCCTCAACCAGAAACCAGAACAGCGAGATCCTTATCTCGAAGCCGATTTACGCGCATTCCCTTACGTCAACGGCGGATTGTTCGCTGATGAAAATATCGAAATCCCTCAGCTCGACGGCGAACCCCTCAGAATTATTCTCCAGGACATGAGCGAGGGCTTCGATTGGTCAAAAATTTCTCCGACTATATTCGGCGCACTCTTTGAGAGCACTTTACACGCAAAAATTAGACATGAAGGCGGAATGCATTACACCGAGATTGAGAATATTCACAAGGTTATTGACCCGTTATTCATGGACGAACTCAACGCGGAACTCTCAGAAATTCTCGCTTCCCCAACACGCGGAAGGTCTCAGAAGCTCCGGACGTTCCAGAAAAAATTAGCGTCATTGAAGTTCTTTGATCCAGCTTGCGGCTCCGGAAATTTCTTAACCGAAACTTATTTATCACTCCGCCGGCTTGAGAATAAAATTCTTCGTGAACTGTCTAATCAAATCTCATTCACCGCATCACAGTCCGAGACACCTATACAAGTCTCAATCTCACAGTTTTACGGCATCGAGATTAACGACTTCGCCGTCGCCGTCGCCAGAACTGCCCTATGGATCGCCGAAGCCCAAATGTGGAACGAGACAAAATCAATCGTACAATTCTTCGGAGATTTACTCCCGCTGAAAACTTATGACAACATTCACGAGGCAAACGCTCTTCTCACGGATTGGCACGAGATTATCACGCCGGACGAAAATTTATTCATCATGGGCAACCCTCCTTTTCTCGGCTACTCAATCCAGACTAAGGCACAGCGTCAGGACATCAGCAAAATCTTTCGCGACGAGAACGGAAAAACTTACAGGGCCTCCGGAAAAATTGATTACGTCGCATGCTGGTACTTCAAGGCCAGCGAGTTCATCAAAGGCACAAGGACACGCGCGGCATTCGTATCGACAAACTCAATCACTCAGGGTGAACAGGTCAGCGCAATCTTCAAGCCCTTACGAGACCGCTTCGATATTCACATCGATTTTGCTTACACGACGTTTATTTGGGACAGCGAGGCTAAGGACAAAGCGAGCGTGCAAGTTGTCGTGATAGGCTTCAACACGATAAATGAGGAGAAAACCGCCAAGCCCAAGCGTCTTTACACCGATGAAGGGTTAATGCTGGTCGATAACATCAATTTTTATCTCGTTCCTGCCCCTGACGACTTCGCTGAACCGACGACAAAACCCCTCAGCAAAGATGCTCCGGAAATGATGAGCGGGAATATGCCGGCCGACGGAGGAAATTTAATCATCAAGGCTGAAGATTACGACGAGTTTATCAAGCGCGAACCGAGAGCAAAGAAGTTCATCAAGCGTTACATGATGGGAGATGAATTTATCAATAATATTTTGCGTTATTGCTTATGGCTTGTTGACGCGACACCTCAGGACATTCACGATATGCCGTTAGTCCGTGAACGTGTGAAATTATGCCGAGAAGTCAGACAGAAAAGCTCTCAGCCAAAACTTGCGAATACTCCTCATCTGTTTTGCAGCACGAGAAACCCGGAACGTTATCTAGCAATCCCGAAGACTTCATCAGAAAAACGCTTCTATATTCCAATCGGCTGGCTTGACGGCTCTGTGATACCTGGCGACGAGTTACGAATAATTCCCGACGCAAATTTGTATCACTTCGGGATTTTAACGTCGCGTGTTCATATGGCGTGGATGCGAAGAGTTTGCGGAAGATTGGAGATGCGATACAGGTACTCGAAGAAGATTGTGTATAACACTTTCATCTGGCCGAGTCCGAGCGCAGAGGTTCGTGCGAAGATTGAGCGGTGTGCGCAGAAAATTCTTGATGCCCGTGCGGCTAATCCTGAGTGTAATTTTGCGGCGTTGTATGATGATGTGTCGATGCCTTCGGAGCTTCGGAGTGCGCATGAGGAGAATGATAAGGCTGTGTGTGAGGCTTACGGTTGGCCTGAGGATTTGAGTGAGTTTGAGGTAGT
>JAFTCP010000027.1 GCA_017454625.1 Synergistaceae bacterium | reverse complement strand
TTAGCATTATAATTGCAAATCTGACATTTTCAGGCTCAATAAATATTATCAGGTTATAAATTACTGGGTAACATTTCCTTTTTGGCGAATAATGATATTTTATAATAACTTTATCCAAATTTCCCAATTTATATATTCCAATCCAAAAGGAGAGTTGCTTACATGGCAGGTTTATCGCTTGAGCATATCTGGAAGAAATATCCAAACGGTTACGAGGCAGTCAAAGATTTTAATCTTGAGATTGCTGACAAGGAGTTTATCATCTTCGTCGGACCTTCAGGCTGCGGAAAATCAACAACTTTACGAATGATTGCGGGCCTCGAGGACATCAGCTCAGGAACACTCAAAATCGGTGATAGAGTTGTTAATGACGTCGAGTCTAAGGACAGGGATATTGCGATGGTGTTCCAGAATTACGCGCTCTATCCTCATATGACGGTTTATGACAACATGGGCTTTGCTCTGAAACTCAAGAAAACTCCTCAGGCAGAAATCGACAAAGCCGTAAAGGAAGCCGCAAGAATTCTTGAGCTTGAAAAAGTTCTTGACCGTCGTCCGTCGCAATTGTCAGGTGGTCAGCGTCAGCGTGTTGCTATGGGACGTGCGATTGTTCGTAATCCTCAGGTCTTCCTGATGGATGAACCTCTTTCAAACTTGGACGCTAAGTTACGTGTTCAGATGAGAGCGGAAATTGCGAAGTTGCATGACAGACTTGGAGCTACGATAATTTACGTTACTCACGACCAGACCGAAGCAATGACACTCGGAACCCGCATAGTCGTAATGAAGGACGGAATTGTTCAGCAGGTTGATACGCCGACAAATCTTTACAACAAGCCCAATAACTTATTCGTCGCTGGTTTCATCGGCTCACCTCAGATGAACTTTATTGATGCTACTTTTAACGGTGAAACTCTCGAAGCCGGCGGAACAAAATTTGAGCTTCCAGCAGAGAAAGCCGCCGTCTTGAAGGAAAAAGGATATACCGGTAAAGTCGTCGTAATGGGAGTTCGTCCGGAGAATGTCTATGACGCTAAAGCCGAAGCACTCTGCAAATTAACTTCACCGTTTGAGGCGAAAATTACGGTATTCGAGCTTCTCGGCGCTGAAGTCCAGTTGTATTTTGATTTCGCAGGAGCCTCAATGTCGGCAAAAGTGGATCAGGGAAGCCGGGCGGCAGTCGGAGATTCAATGAGCTTTGCTTTCGACACGGACAAAATTCACGTCTTCGACAAGGAAACCGAGCAGGCAATCGTTCATTAAGGAGGCTATGACATGAGAAGGATTTTAACATTCTCTTTGCTCATCGTGATTTTCTCGGCGAGTTTCGCGTGGGCAGCTCCGATTGAGATTGAACTTGTCCAGTATAAACAGGAAGCGTTGAAAATTTTTGAGCAGTTAGCTGATAAGTTTAACGCCACTCACGACAACATAAAACTCAAAGCCTCATCACCGAGCGAAGCGATTACGATTTTGAAGACAAGATTTATCCGTGAGAAATATCCTGATATTATCGGTATCGGCGGAGATGTCGAGTTCTCGAATTTCCTTGATGCCGAGTTGCTCGCTGACGTTTCAAGCTATAAAGGTCTGTCGAAGATTAAGCCCGCGTATATTAACATAATCGAAGGTTTAGAGTTCGTGCCTACGCCGGGAACGTACGGAGTTCCTTACATGGCCAATGCCGCAGGAATTCTTTACAACCGCGATATGTTCAACGAGCACGGCTGGAAAATTCCCGAATCTTGGCCGGAGTTCATAAAACTTTGTGAGGACATCAAAGCCGCTGGAATTCGCCCGCTGTATTTCGGCTACAAAGATACTTGGACGACATTAGCCCCTTGGAACGCTTTAGCTGTTGACTTAGCACCCGCCGACATCTGCCAGCAGGTTAATATGGGTAAAGCAACATTTACTCAGGCTTACAGGGAAATTGCCGAGAAGACTTATGCATTGCTTCAATACGGAGAAGAAGGCCCGTTCGCTTACGGTTACAACGATGCTTGTACGGCTTTCGCGAGGGGAGAATCGGCTATGTTCACGATTGGAAGTTACGCAGTCCCGCAAATTCTCTCGGTCAATCCGAACATGAACATTGACTCCTTCGTTATGCCCGGAAGCGACGATCCCAACGGTCAGACGTTAAACAGCGGAGTAGATTTAATGTTCTGCGTAATGGAAAATTCACCGAATAAAGAAGCCGCGTATGAAGTTCTTGATTTCCTGCTTGAACCCGAAAATATCCAGATTTACATTGATGCTCAAAACGCCGTCCCGTGTTCAGAAGGCGAGTTCAAACTTGCTCCGATGCTCGACGGAATGAGAAAGTATATCACAGCCGGAAAAATGGCGGACTATCAGGACCATCATTATCCTTCTGAAATGTCAGTAAGCGCGATAATTCAGACGTTCTTAATCAATGGCAACGTTGATGAATTTCTTGCCAAGTTCGATAGGGACTGGATAAGATACAACCGCGATATTATCACGAAGGTTCAAAACTACAACGCTTCACACTAAAAGGAGTTGAGATTTAGACATGAAGAGTCAGAACGAGAGAAAGCGTACGTTTTTGTTAATCGCTGTTCCGATACTTTTATTATTCTTCTGCTTCAACACTCTGCCTCTGCTTCGAGGATTTATGTACAGTTTTACGAACTTCAGGGGCTACGGAAAATTTGACTGGGTAGGCTGGAGAAATTATGCCGACCTCTTCACTGATACGAGAGTGGGTAATTCTTACTGGTTCACGTTCAAACTTGCTCTTGTCGCCACGATATTGATTAACATTCTGAGCTTGATTATGGCTCTGGCACTCAACGCTAAAATCCGCTTCAAGAGTTTTCTGCGAGGCATGTATTTTATCCCGAACATTCTCGGAGCGTTGGTTGTCGGCTATATTTTCAGCTACATTTTCACGTATATTCTTCCGGCCATCACTCACGCCGCAAGCATGTTAGCCGATAAAAATTGGGCATGGATAGCGATTGTTATAGTCTGTGCGTGGCAGTCAATCGCTATGAACACGTTGATTTACATCTCAGGACTTCAGACGGTTCCGGAAGATGTTTATGAGGCGGCTTCACTCGACGGAGCTACGGGCTGGAATAGATTTCGTTATATCACTTTCCCGTTAATCATGCCGTTTTTCACGATTAATATGGTATTATGCATGAAGAATAACTTGATGGTCTTCGATCAGATTATGGCATTGACGAAGGGCGGACCTGCTCAGAGCACGGAATCAATTTCATTCTTGATTTACAACAACGGAATGAGCGGCGGACAATTCGGATTTCAGAGTGCTAACGCCGTAATCTTCTTCATAGTGATAGTGATAATTTCAGTCCTTCAATTGAGATTTCTTAACAAGAGGGAGGAGCAGTTATAGTCATGGAAAATATTACCGTCAAAGAAAAATTCAATTGGCCCGTAACGATTTTATTATTACTTGGACTTTTTACCGTGTTGTTCCCGCTTTACATGACCGTAGTAATTGCCTTCAAACAGCCGAGTGAAATGACAAACGATGTGATCGGACTTCTTTCATTCCCTGCGTCGTGGAGCTTCGATAATTTCCGTGAGGCTATGAGAGTTACGGACTTCTGGCGTTCACTTTTCAACAGCTTCTTAATCACCGCCGTAACAATGGTAATCTCAATCGCAATTCATTCACTGATGGGCTATGCGGTCTCGCGTAACATGACGAACAGCAGATTTTACCGTTTCAGCTATTATTACATCGTCAGCGGAATGTTCGTTCCGTTCGCAATTTTGATGATGCCTTTAGTCAAGCAGACAGCCCAGCTTCATATCGATAACGTCTTCGGAGTAATTGTGCTTTATGTCGTATTCTACATGCCTATGAATGTTCTGCTTTATGCCGGCTACTTGAAGAATATTCCGATTGCTCTTGAAGAAGCCGCACACGTTGACGGAGCTTCTACGTGGACAACTTACTGGAAGATAATTTTCCCGTTAATGTGGCCAATGCATGCGACCGTCGCAGTTCTTACGGCACTCGGAACATGGAACGACGTAATGACCCCGCTTGTAATTATGTCAGGAAGCGGAATGAATACTCTACCTCTTGCTCAGCTGACATTCCAGACGCAGTTCGGGACAAATTATAACTTAGCGTTTGCGTCATATCTTCTTGCGTTACTGCCGATGCTGATATTCTATCTTGTAGCTCAGAAGCAGATTATCAACGGCGTAATCAACGGAGCAGTCAAGTAAAATGTGTTCTCGTGCTAGTGATACGGAGCAATGAAGCATCAATAAGAAATTTGCGCAGAATGCCGTAACTTTCAAATCACAATCAGCGCACAAGAATTACATTTTTATCATGGGGACGGCCTGGCTGTCCTCAAATTTTTATCAAGACGTATTGACGCTGTGAGTAAAATTTATGAGCTTGTGAGATTTGCAATATTAACAGGCTCACAGGCTTTGAACTATGACATAAGGAGCAATGATGTAATGCCAATAAATTATAATGCTGACGATAAAACATTCACACTTCACACGAAAAACTCGACGTATCAGTTTCAAGTTGACAAGCTCGGATTTCTCCTGCATCTGTATTACGGTCCGAAGTCTCAGGGAGTTATGGACTGGGTATTAACTTTTGCTGACAGGGGATTTTCGGGAAGCCCTTACGATGCTGGCGAGGATAGGACGTATTCGCTTGACTATTTGCCTCAGGAATTCCCAATGCAGGGAACGGGAGATTACAGAAGCCCGCTTTTAGTCGTTCGTAATGAGGCAGGAACTTTCGGATGTGATTTGCGCTATAAAGGTTATGAGATTATCGACGGGAAATATTCACTTGAAGGACTTCCGGCTGTCTATGATGCCTCAGAATGCAAACGGATTACCAGAGGTGAGAGCGTCGATAATGAACCTGATGGATTTTCAGCTGTCTATGATGATAATATCCAAGAATGCTACCACGACGGGAAACTTACCAGCGGCGCGAATAATTCACAAACTCAGAGTTGCGACGACGACGGAAACTTAGGAGTAAAGGCCGACACTAAACACTCACAAACTCTGAAAATTTATCTTGAGGGTCAGCGTTTTCGAGTAACTTTGCTTTACGGTGTCTTGCCGGAGATTGACATTATCACACGAGCCGCAATTCTTGAGAACTTCAGCGATGAGATTATCACGGTTGAGAAATTTCAGACGGCCTGTCTTGATTTCACTCACGGAAACTTTGACTTAATCACCTTTCACGGAAGGCACATGATGGAACGCCAATTTGACCGCCGAGAACTTCATCACGGCTCATCAATCATCGTCAGCCGTCGCGGGATGTCCTCACATCAATACAACCCGTTCATGATACTGGCCGACCATGAAGCTAACGAGACATCCGGCCAATGCTGGGCTATGCAGTTCGTTTACAGCGGAGGATTTAAGGCTGAAGCCGAACTCGACCAGTTCAACCAAACACGATGGCAAATCGGAATGGCTGAAGAGAAATTCTCATATCCCGTCAAGCCAGGCGAAAAGTTGATTGCTCCGGAAGTTATTATGACGTTCAGCGATGAGGGACTGCAAAAACTTTCTCATAACTTGCACACTTGCATTCGTAAACACGTTTGCAGAGGGAAATATCGCGACACTCCGCGCCCCGTAATTCTTAACAGCTGGGAAGCATTTTACTTCAACTTTGACGGCGAAAAAATTCTTGAACTCGCTGAACAGGCAAAATCACTCGGAGTTGATATGCTTGTGCTCGATGACGGCTGGTTTGGTGATAGGGAAAATGACAACGCCGGACTTGGCGACTGGACACCGAACGAGAAAAAATTAGGCTGTTCACTCTCAAATTTAGCTGACAAAGTCAATTCTCTCGGCTTAAAATTCGGGTTATGGGTTGAGCCTGAAATGGTCAATGAGGACAGCAATTTATTCCGTGAACATCCTGATTGGGCCTTAACCGTTCCGGGAAAATCGCCGGTCAGAGGACGACAGCAATTAGTTCTTGATTTCTCGCGCGCTGAGGTTCGGGAATATATTTACAGGGCTTTATGCAAAATTCTTGACACATGCAATATCGAATATCTCAAATGGGATTTCAACAGGTCAATTGCTGATGTCTATTCCAGAGTTGAAGAGGATCAAGGAAAAGTTTTATATGATTACATTTTAGGCTTATATGACTTTCTAGAGAGGCTGAAAGTGAATTATCCCAACGTTTTAATCGAGGGTTGCGCGGGAGGAGGCGGACGCTTTGACGCTGGAATGTTATATTACACACCGCAGATTTGGTGCTCGGACAACACCGACGCAATCGAGCGATTATTTATCCATTACGGAACTTCCTTTGCCTATCCAATGTCAACGATTAGCGCTCACGTCTCAGCATGTCCCAACCATCAAACGGGCAGGAGCGTCTCACTCAAAACTCGTTACGTCTCAGCTTTAACCGGAGCTTTCGGCTATGAACTTAACCCGTCAATTTTGAGCGAAGATGAGAAAGACGAGATACGCGAACAAATCAGGGATTACAAAGAAAATTCGGAGCTAATCACGAACGGGAAATATTACAGGCTTGCACACGAGGAAATTTTATCAGCTTGGGAATACGTCTCGCCCGATGGAAATTCAGCGATTGTTTGTGCCGTAATCGTAGCGAGCAAGGGAAATATGCCGACGGTTTACATAACTCCGCGCGGACTTTTGCCGGGAACATTTTATCGCGACAAGAAGACCGGAAAAGTTTACGCGTCCGACGCTTTAAAGAATATCGGCCTGCCGTTGAATAAACCGTCAGGAGATTATGAGAGTTATATTTTCCAGTTTGAGAGGGTAAAAGCGTAATGGTAATGCCGAAGCATGCTGTTACGGCCATCAAGAAATAATGCGTTTTCATAAAAGGATAAAATCACTATGACAATTTCAGATTATATTCACGACGTAAAACTCGCTGAAACGTTCCGTTATTGCCATCAGGAAATAATAGTTATCGTGAAAGGGTAAATCACAATGTCAAATTTAGATTACACAAAGGCCCGAAAACTCGGAGAGCGGGAATATCAACGTTCTGTTGCGGCTGGAAATTGGCCGTATCTTCCTGCTCTTGATGAGATGTTGCGAGACAGAACCAAACTCAAGGAAGAGCCCGTTGGTCAGCTTGAAATTCCCTTATCGCTCGTGAATGGAACTCTCACTAAAGGCCGTCAACAATCATTCGCGAGTAATTACATGCCGCTTCTCTCTGACGACACTGAATTTGCTATGAAATGGGTAAACGTTCTCGCCTATCAGAAACGCGAAGGAATTTCTGACCCTGTGAAAGCCTACGAATTCATGGGAAGATTTTACATCGCTGAAGGAAATAAACGCGTCTCAGTCTTAAAATTTCTTGGTCAGCCGGAAATATCAGCCGACGTTATACGGATTATGCCGCCTGATATTGACACTAAGGACATTAGGATTTACCGTGAGTTCCTAAAATTTTTCAGGTGCACGAACTTTTACGGGTTAATTTTTACTGAGGAAGGGAATTATGAGAAACTCGCTGAACTTTTCGGACAGTCATTAGCGCAGCGATGGAGTGAAGACGCTGTTATCAACCTCAAATCTTCCGTGTCAAATTTTACGCGTTTATATTCGGACAATTCGGAGGCTTTCATGATGTATCTTGAAGTCTTCGGAGTTAGGAGCCTGCTTGATGACACCGACGACAAAATTAAATCGAACATCTCACTTTTACGCAAAGAGTTCAATATTAAAACGATAACTTTTTCGGAAAATCCTGAGCCCGAAGCCAAGAAAAGTTTTCTAACCGAGATATTGACGGGAATTATCGGCAAAAAATATTCTCCTGAAGCTCCGTTGAAGATGGCGTTTATTTATGACGGCGACCCTGAAAAATCGCGCTGGATTAACGGCCACGAACAAGGCAGATTGTCGCTCAAAGAGAATTTCGGCGGGACTGTGATAACTAAAGCGTTCGTTAATTGCAACACGTCAGAAAAATTTGATGAGGCTGTTCAAGACGGCTTGAAGAACGGAGCAGAGTTATTCATCACGACTTCACCGGCACAAATTGAGGATGCTTTGAGGGCGGCTGTAATAAATCCGAGCGTAAAATTCCTGAATTGTTCGGTTCACATGCTTTATAACTCCGTGAGGACTTATTGCGGGAGAATGTACGAGGCGAAATTTTTACAGGGAATGTTAGCCGGCATCTTAACGCGCAATGACAAAATCGCTTACGTCTCGAATTACCCGTTGTGCGGAACCGTAGCAAGCATTAACGCCTTCGCAATAGGAGCATCAATGACGAACCCGAACGCCGAAATATTTTTATTGTGGTCAAGCCTGAAAGCTGATGACTGGCGCGAAAATCTCAAAATTAACAATCCCGGAATTATCGCGGGGCCTGACCTTCCCTTACCCCAAAATGATGACGGCCAATTCGGATTATATAAATTGAGTGAGACAGGTGTAAATATATTTATGAAGTGCGTCTACAAATGGGGACGTTATTACTCACTGATAATCGAGAAGTTCATAAATGACGATTGGAGCGAGAATGATAACGCGTTAAATTATTGGTGGGGAATGTCTTCAGGAGTTGTTGACGTTGAATTTTCGGATAATGTTCCGGCCAATTCACTCAAGCTCATTAACTCTATGAAACAATTAATAATCTCAGGAGCTTTTAACCCGTTCAGCGGCGAATTAATCTCACAGAACGGCGAAAGAAAATCAGCATCATCAACCGAAGAAATTGTAAAAATGGACTGGCTCAATGAGAATGTGAGAGGGAAATTCCCGGCTTTCGATGACTTGACACTCAGCGCACAAAGAGCCGTCAAAGCTAACGGATTAATAATTAAATGAGGAATGAAAATTTTAGCTGTTGCCGACGAAGAGGAAAGTTTTTTGTGGAGCGGGCAGGTTAAAGATTATGCCGGAGATGTTGACGTTATAATTTCATGTGGGGATTTAAGCTGTGATTATCTTGACTTCCTCGTGAGCATGTTAAACGTCCCGTTAATTTACGTTTTCGGCAATCATGACAAATCAGCTCCAGCCGGAGGAATTTGCATTGACGGGAAAATTTTTACCTTCAACGGAACAAACATACTCGGATTAGGCGGCTCAATTCGTTATCGCGACGGCGTGAACATGTATACTGAAACTGAGATGAAGCGTAGAATATTGAAGCTGAAAATTCCGTTATGGCTTAAGGGATTTGATATTCTCGTAACTCATGCTCCCGCAAGAGGTTTCGGAGACTTGGACGATTTCCCGCATTGGGGCTTCGAGAGCTTTAATAACCTGATGAGGAATTATCAGCCGAGATTAATGCTTCACGGCCATGTTCATAAACGCTATAAGAGAATGCCTAGTGAGATAATTCATCCGTCAGGAACGAGAATAATTAACGTGTGCGGACATAAAATTATTAGTGTGTGAATTGACGTAAGCGAGAATAATTTTGAGACCGTGAAATTACTAACCTGTTGTGAACTCTTTGCTGATAATATGTGAGGTGGAAATTTTCAAGAGTTTGTGAGAAATTTTGCACGTTGTGAACTTGAGACTTACAGCGTGATTTATTCACCATTAATCTCATGTGAGGTTGTGAGTGATGCGGCAGGTTTATTAATTGTATGGAAAAATATTAATCTCATACAGGAAATTTTTGCGGACAAAAGACTTGACGAGCGGGATTATTCACGGATTGAGAAAAATTATTAATCTCATGTGATAATATTCACTTGGAAATTTTCACGTAAAACAGAAAGAAGGAATTTCACATAATGCCGGAGAAAAAAGGCAAGGCAGTATTAGCATACAGCGGAGGACTTGACACTTCCGTTGCGGTAATGTGGCTGACGGAGCAGGGCTACGACGTTATCACGATGACGGCTGACGTTGGACAAAAGGACGTTGATTTACAGGCGGCGAAAGCTAAGGCACTTCACAGCGGAGCGGTTAAGGCGTATATTTTTGACCTCAAGAAAACTTTTGTCGAGAATTACGTTTACCCTTCACTCAGAGCAAACGCGATGTATCAAGGAACTTATCCGTTAGTGTCGGCTTTATCTCGTCCGTTAATCGCGAAAACTCTTGTAGACATTGCGAACAAAGAAGGCGCGGTTGCTGTAGCTCATGGATGCACGGGCAAGGGTCAGGACCAAGTGAGAATTGAAGTATGCGCGACGGCGTTAAACCCGAAAATTAAGGTGTTAGCTCCTGTTAGAGACTGGCATTTTACGAGGGAAGCTGAGATTGAATACGCGGCCAAGCATGGAATACCAGTAAGAGCGACGGCAGCATCACCGTACAGCACGGACGATAATCTATGGGGACGTTCAATTGAATGCGGAATGCTCGAAGATCCATGGAACGAACCGCCCGAAGATGCTTACGAGATGACTTCTAACCCTCTTGAAGGCCCGAACACGCCGGAGTTTGTCGAGATTAGCTTTGAGGGAGGAATTCCGGTTGAGCTTAACGGTGAGAGAATGCACGGAGTTGAATTAATCCAGAAGCTGAACAAAATTGCTGGTCGTCATGGAATTGGCCGAATCGATATGATTGAGGATAGACTTGTAGGCTTTAAGTCCCGTGAAGTTTACGAATGTCCGGGCTCGACGGTTTTATTGGCGGCACATAGAGCTATGGAAACTTTGACGCTTGATAAGCAGGTGTTGAAGTCCAAACGTGAGCTTGAAGTCAGATTTGCGGAGCTGACTTACGAAGGCTACTGGTTCTCTCCGTTGCGTGATGCGATTAACGCGTTCATGAATGATACTCAACGTTATGTGAACGGAACAGTCAAGATGAGATTGTTCAAAGGTCAGGCTGTTGTACGGGGCTTGAAGACATCGAAGAGTATTTACCGTCATGATTTAGCTACGTATTCTGAGGGTGATACGTTTGACCATTCGGCGGCAGTAGGCTTCATTAACATTTGGGGCTTGCCTGTAAGAACATGGACATCGACGTGGCCGAGACAGGACGAAGCAGAAATTCCGATTGAGGCATAAAAAATTAAGCGGCTCTGAATAAATCGGGGCCGTTAATTTTGTGATAAAATAACGAAAATTTACGTAAACAGGAGGTTGACGAAGATGCAAAATTGCGGCTATAATTGTTCGCAGTTCGCAGTTCGCAGTTCGCAGTTCGCAGTTCGCAGTAGCTTAGTCTGTCCTTATTTATTCTATTCTAGCACTAAAAGTTTTCATGATTTGTCGTTTCGCGCGAGTTGGGAAGGTGCGGTACGATGAAGAAATTTCTTAAGTCCATGCTTCCTTCGGCAGTTTACGAGTTTTTAAAACGAACAGATAAGAAAGTACAAGTTGTCAAGAGTAAAGCAAAAATACTTTTCTCAATTCCGCTCAAAAAGAAGCTAAACAAAATCAAGTTCGAGATACATCTTACTGAACATTGCAACTTAAACTGTAAATCTTGCAATAATTTTTCATGTATAGCAGACCCCGAATTTATTGATGTTGAGGAATTTCGACGGGATTTCACGAGAATGGCTGAAATTTTCAATCATGAGTGCGAACGCATTTATTTACTGGGTGGAGAGCCGCTTTTACATCCTGATATTATTACTCTGATTAAGATTGCCAGAGAATGTTTTACTTCGGGAAATATTTTCATCTTCACAAACGGAATACTTTTACCCAAAAAAGAAGCTGATTTTTGGCAGGCTTGTCATGATAATAAAATCGGTATATTAATCTCAGCTTATCCGATTAAGATTGATATTGATACAATCCGTGAGAAAGCAAAAATTTTTAGTGTAAATGTTAATTGGGCAAGGGGCCTGAATGAACATGAACATAAGCAGTTCAGCATAACCGGCTTAAATTTAGCAGGAAACGGCGACGTAAAACTAAACTTTGCAACATGCGGAAGCGCTAACTATTGCATCACACTGAAACACGGCAAGTTATTTACATGCGTTCCTGCAGCTCATGTTCACCACTTCAATAAATATTTTCATAAGAATATAAATATTACTCCAGCAGATTATATTAATATTTACGAAGATTATAACGCTGAATATATATTCCAGAAATTGATTGAGCCTATTCCTGCCTGCCGATATTGTAAAACTTCGGAAACTCCCAGAGTCATTGAATGGGGACAAACTCAAAAAGAAATTAGCGAGTGGCTTTAGCTGATTAGTGATAAAATTAACCTAAACTTATTCATCAAAAAAATTTATTATTATTGAATTATTAACAGTTTCAATAGTTATGAAGTTATCAATACTCCTTATTATGGAATTTTAATAGGGAGTTTTCTTAATTTATAAAGGTGGTTTATCATGTGAACAAAAATTTATGGCTCGCTGAAATCTGGGATGAATGGCTAATTTCCCCTGTGAATAATCCTGATTATGAGGCTTCAGGTTTACTCATGGGCATGAAAAATTTCAAGACTAACCGGCTCCGAACCGCCCGAAGGCTGACAACAAAGCTCTGGCCGTTTACGTCCTACGCAAAAACTTTCACG
>JAFTCP010000026.1 GCA_017454625.1 Synergistaceae bacterium | reverse complement strand
TCATCATTGCGATAACTTGAAAGGAGAAATTTTACGCGCATGATTAACGGCAGTGAATACCCTCTTCAGAATATATTCAGTGCTGCGTTTATTTATGAAATTCCATCTTTTCAGAGACCTTATGCTTGGAAAGAGGACAACGCAGGCGAACTCTTTGATGACCTTTTCAATTTCTGGAACGACAATAAAGCTAACAATGAACAATATTTTTTAGGCAGCATTGTACTCGAAAAACAGCCGCATTCTCCTCAAGCAATCGTAATTGACGGACAACAGAGGCTCACGACTTTAACAATTTTATTCTCAGTCATGGCCTCAAAATTTCCAGCTGGAAGCACGGACAGAGCAAGTTTTTCTGCGTTAATCAATGAGCCGGGAGGATTAGCACGGCAGGCACAACCCAGACTCAGCATAAGGGAAAAAGACAATCATTTTTTCAAGATATATATTCAGGATATAAATATTGACGCGCTAGTTAAACTTGATCCCAATACACAAGACACCGAAGCAAAAACTAATATCATCAAGAACGCTAAAGTTCTGCTTGAAAGAGTTAATAATAATTTGCAAACTCCAGCAGACATTAAGAACTTCGGAGTATTTCTTGTAACACGCTGCTTCCTCGTTACAGTTTCAACGCCGACGACACAATCAGCCTTCAGAATTTTTTCCGTTTTGAACACTCGCGGAATGGATTTACTTGTTACGGATATTCTGAAGTCCGACATCATTAGCGTAATCGATGAGGATAAACGAGATGACTATAATCGTACTTGGGAAGACAAAGAAAATGAAATAGGCCGTACCGAGTTCATTGAACTATTCAACGTTATACGAATGATAAAGCTCAAAACTAAAGCCCGTGAAAATTTACTTGACGAGTTCAACAAAAAGATACTTCCTAAGCCCTCAAGTGATGACGCGGAGAAGTTTATTAACGAGTTTATCACTCCTTATTCTCAAGCAATGCTCTTCGTCAAGGTGGATAAACCGAATGAAGCCTTGCGATGGTTGAACAGGCTTGACAATTCCGATTGGGTCCCTGTCGCTATGTCTTATTATGCCAAGTTCACTGATTATCTCAGGTCCAGCAATAATCCGGAATTTTTCAAGAAGCTCGAACGTCTTGCGGCGTACATGCTGGCTTTATCATTCGGAACTAACGACAGAATAGAGAGATATGCTAAAGTTCTTGAGGACATTGAGAAGGCTTCAGATGGTAAGAACTTCGGCACTAATATCGAGTTGACGGCACAGGAGAAAAAAGATTTTATCGCTGCTCTTAATTCGGATATTTACTTAATGTGGTCGCCACGCAGAAAATATCTCATTCTCAGGCTCGATTCTTTCATGTCAGCAGGAGGAGCGCAGTATAATCCTTCAGTTTTCTCGATTGAACATGTTCTGCCTCAAACTGTAAACGCAGGGAGTTCATGGGAGGCATTATGGCCGAATGTTTCGGAGCGTGATAGGTGGCTTAACAAAATTGGAAATCTTGCTCCACTTGAAAGACGACTGAACTCGAAAGCGAAAAATTTTGACTTTGCAAGGAAGAAATCAGATTACTTCTTCAAGAACGGGGCGACATCTTATATTCTCACGAATGAGCTTATGAGCATAAATTCATGGACCCCGCAAGTTGTAGAAGACAGACAAAAACGCCTAATCAAGATTTATTGTGATAACTGGGAGCTTAATTAACACATGAAATACCCTGAGAGATAATTCACGTTCAGCCTCTCAGGGTAAAATTTTCTCGCTATTTTGTTCCTGCCGCCGCAATCGCTGCCCTTACAATCACGTCAACAGCCTCACCCTTCGTAACAGGCTTACTGTAATTAAACTCGTGTTCAATCCCGTAAATGTTCAATATTCCGAGCCAAGCTAAAGTTTCGACGTATTCTGCGTTTTTATGTTTGCCAATCTTAAATGGAAGACGTGTATTTTTCGGTCTCGCAATCTCGCTTAACATTGGGAACTCCTCATAAACTAACTTCGCTAATTCCCCGCGCGACAACATCCCGCTGACTTTATCAGGCTCAATATCGCTCACAACTCCAACAGCTTTTTGTGCTTTTGAGATAATATCTGCGGCTTGAGGCTTAGTTATCATGTCATTAACGCCGAAAACTCCCTTGTCATGTCCGCGAATAATCGCCATCGCTAAAACTGGATCATCAAAATCTTCGATGTTATACGACGGAGCATGAGGATATTCATTAGCTGCGATTAAGCCGTAAAGATTAGAGAGCTGTATAGATTTATTCAGTGAATGAGACTGCGGAACGTCGGAATAATTACACAGCGTTAAATTTACTCCGGAGTTTAACAATGCCCATTGAACTCGCATAGGGTGAATTTCTCTCGGAGGTTTATTGTCGAGAGCTGAGATTGCGGCCAATGCTCCGGCGGCTTGTCCTGTCATCATCGTAATCGGCTGAAGTCGAATTGCTCCGGCAGCTAGTCGCGTCATCGATAAATTCTTCTCGGCGGCGATTAATCCGTCTGTGTCGTCTGGGATTAAAATATTCATTGGAACCTGAAACGGTCCGCGAGGTCTATTGCTGATCTGTGAGCTTGTTCGTTCGTCAAATTCCCACTCAAGATTTCCGTCTCCTGCCGCTCCGTGTAAGTCTAGGATATATCCGCCTATTGCAATTGCATCAGTAAATTCATGGCTTGTTTGGCCGTCTCTATAACTCAGTGAATTTCTCAAAATTTCTTGTGAAGTCAGCGTGTGTTTAGCGATAATCCTTCGGCTTTCGCGGACATAAGGAATTGGAGGCATGCGCTTTACGATTTCCTGCCATTCATAAGGAAGTCCCTTTGCTGCTTCCGGAAGAACTTTATTGTTATACTCATCGTGAGCAACTGACCAGTTTTCGCCGAGTTCGTTTTGAATGTAGTAAATGAAGTGTAAAGTTTTCAGCAACGCTTCACGTTCAATCTGAAGTCTCACTCTTTTATCCTCAAGATATGAAACAGGAAGTCCCCTTTTTCCGTTCCAAGTGTAAGTTCCGGGATAATCATTGCCCCAGTTTACGCTGGTCTTGGTGATAAAATTTCTTGTCGCCGGGCCTGCGTCATATTGAAAGTGATTTGAGGAGTCCGGAAGTCCACGATAGGCGTTATGTGTCGCAAAATTTACGGGTGTCTCAATGGGATAAACATTTCTGAAGTTGAACCCGTCGCGGCTAACATAACTCTCATAATTTTTCTTAGCAATTTCATAGCCTGGAAGCGGTGAGCGTACTCTTAATTGAACTGGGAGACTTCCGCCATAATCACGGATTATTGCTGTCCAAGTAATTTCTTGTATCATCGCGTCTTTATCTATAAATCTTCCTGACGCGTTCCCCGCCCTGTATAAAGTTTTCGCGAGAGGCAAAATATCTCCGTATTCGGTCGCGTCGATTAAGACTTTGCACGTAAATTTTCTCGTTCCCGTCGGAGATTTAACGGTTACGCCGGAGATTGTTCGGGCTTTTTTCTGGACTTCGATAACTTCCGAACTCATGAGGAAATCAAGCGTGCCTCTTCGTCTTGCATCGTTGACCATCGCGATTAATGCTTCCTGTCCGATATGAGGCTCAAAAGCTACACTGTTAGCGTTCCAGTAACATGTTCCCATTGATTTGCCGCGTGCGTCGTAATATGATTTTATGCGATTTATGAACTCTAAGTATATTCCGCTTTTCTGTCGGCTCATGTCGTCCATAGTTGAAACTCCTGCGGCTGTGGCCTGTCCTCCGATCCATGTGCTTGGTTCGACGACTAAGACGCTTGACCCCATGCGTGCTGCCTGAATTGCGGCAGAAATTCCTCCGGTTCCTGCTCCGGCTATGATTATGTCGTAGGAACTTCGCGGCATTCGTGATGCTCCGAAAGAGATATTTGCTGTGAAGACGATTGCGAGTATACAGGACAAAATTATTGTGAAAGATTTATTAGCAAAATCAATGTAACTTCGTGTTTTTTGTGTAAAAGTGGAAGTTATGACGAGTGAAGATTTTGCACCGTTATTCTTAGGGAAAAAAAGCTGATGTAAAAATTCGGAGATTAGAGAAGTTAATTTAATGACATTCAAAATAGTAAATACCCTCCTGATAAAAATAATTGTAAATAATACACCTCACATGTAAAATGCAGTCAAAAAGTTTTTGGAGGTTCCTAAAATTTCACACGATATTTACATGAAACGTGCTTTAGCTCTTGCGTCGCTCGGACTTAAGCGAACGTCGCCGAACCCGTTAGTCGGCTGTGTAATCGTCAAGGATAATATTATAATTGGTGAGGGCTGGCATCACGAATACGGGAAATCTCACGCTGAAATTGAAGCGTTGAACGATGCAAAAACTCGCGGTGAAGACGTAAGAGGCTCGACGGTTTACGTTACACTTGAGCCGTGTTCGCATTACGGGAAAACTCCGCCTTGTGCTAATCGTTTAGTTCAGGAGGGAGTTGCTGAAGTCGTAATTGCTATGAGAGATCCAAATCCCAAAGTTGACGGACGAGGAATAAATATTTTGCGTGAGGCCGGAATAAAAGTTGTTGAGCTGAAAGTGTTTGAACGTGAGGCGAAATTTCTTAACAGGGGATTTATTTTCGTTCATAAGTATTCACGCCCATTCGTAACACTAAAAGCCGCAATGAGTTTAGACGGGAAAATGTGCCTCGCTAACGGTTCAAGCAAATGGCTCACGGGAATTTTAGCGCGCACGAAAGCTCACGAAATACGCGCGGAAAATGACGCTGTCCTCGTCGGAGTTAATACGGTTCTCAGTGATAATCCAGAGTTGACAGTTAGGAACGTGAAGGGGATTAATCCTGTTCGTGTAATTCTCGATGCGAGGCTCTCAACTCCTCCGGACGCAAAAGTAATTGGCCGGGATGGGAAATGTATAATTCTTACGTCAGAAAATGCAGACGATGAGAGAATGAGAATGTTCGAGGATAAGGGCGTAAAAGTTTTCAGGGTTTCAGGGGAAAAATCGAGACTTTCTGAGGAGACGGGAGAAAAAATTTTGCCGGAAAAACGAAGTCTTCACATAAACTTGAAATCGGCTCTTTCACTTTTAGCGTCTCAGGGAATATTAACTCTCATGGTTGAAGGAGGCCCGGAAGTTCTGAGCAGCTTTTTACGTGAGGGACTTGCTGATTACATGAACTTATTCTTTGCGCCGAGACTTTTGGGTGAAGGCAGAGGCTTTAATCTCAACATGAATTTTTCGGAGGTCAAAGATGCTTTTGCGTTGACGGAGATTAAGACTTGCCAGTTTGGC
>JAFTCP010000025.1 GCA_017454625.1 Synergistaceae bacterium | reverse complement strand
TAGAGATGATTGACGCGCGGGGCTGTGAAAATCTCCTAGAAATTATTATTGAAGACTGCGAAAACTTAGAGTATCTTGATGTCGGCGGAACAAAATTAAAATCCCTCACTCTCAACAATTGCGAAAGCCTCAGCGTATTAATCTGCGACTCGTGCGACTTAAGCGTCTTAGAGATTGAGAATTGCGATTTGCTCGTTGATATTGACTGCCGATATAATCACCTCGCTAAATTTGATGCTTCCATGTTCGCGGAGTTAACGAGGCTTGAATGTGAACATCAGACAATATTAAATTTCCCGGCTCAGATAATCATGAACATTTACGAACTCTTCAACTCTTCATCATCGACAAACGGGAGCGTAAATTCTTCAGCGATTGCGATTAACCGAGTGAAAAACTTGCGGGCTTTCGATGCTGAGGATAACGAGATTACGCTTGATTATGACGAAACGACCGGCGAGATAAAATTTTCATCAATTCCGGCCAATTTCACATACGATTACGATACCGGCTTCAATAATATTCTCATGGACGTAAAAGTTTTCGTCTCTGCCAGCGCTGAACCAGTCGACCAAAAAGGAACACTCGGACCACACGGCGGCTGTGATACGGAACTGACTTTTGCGAGCCTGATAATCGTAATTCTCTTCAGACGACGACGGAGACGATAAACGCTGATTTTATTTCTCCGTCAACTCATGATACAGTTTGAAAAGTTCATTCACGATCTCATTTTCGCTGATATCCTCGTCCCAGCCGTAAGCCCTGCACACAGCACGATCATTCTCTTCATGAGCTTTTCGGAGTTCTGAGGGCATCAGTGAGTCGTCATACATCGCCGCAAATGAACTCCCATGAATATTTTCACGCGCATCAAGTATCGCCTGAGCTGTCATCTCAATTTTTGCACGCTGCTTCTTGGTGGGAGACGGCCAGGCAAACGTGTTATACACCATATCGCTGGAATACCTGTAATCACTCTTCAATCTTCCGCAAACTCTTCGCATCCATGCCATATGAACACGCGACGTTAAAATCCCGAAGTGATAGAGTGTTGCGTCAGGAATTATGCTCACTGCATTGCTTGCTATCACGTCAGGTGTCATAAATCCCATCGGAATATATTTGCGTTCCTCTGATGAAGTAAGCGGGACAATGATATAGTTGCTGTTGGGTTGTCTTATCTCTGCGAAAAGCCATGAAGTATTTGCGAGCTTTCTTGTTGCTTCTCTGGTGCTTGCCTGTCTGAACTCCTTTACCTTCTTCACTCTCTCATGAACGAGCGGCATATCTTTAATCTCCTGAGGAGTTGCGTCAACAAGCCATAAACAATAACGCTGTAAATTATTGATGAACTCATTAGCTCCGATGTAAAGTTTAATATATTTCGCGGCTTTGGGTTCTCTCCTTATGAACTCGTCGTAATCTTCAAGTTCAATGATGAGATGTCCTCCGTCTCGCGGGAGATTTCCAAGCAGCATTTCCGGGACATTGGGCGAGATTGGTTTATCCGTTGACTCTGCGATGTCATCATCGGGGCCGTCAGTGAGATAAAAATTTATGTTCTTCACGAGCTTTAATCCTTCGGGCGTGTAGAGCTTTCTTAATTCCGGCGGGTTTGAGCTGAAGCCGATAATCACGATATGAACATGAGCCATTTTCTTTGGGTCAGGGAGTTCATTTTTCCACACGAACGGCTGATGAGCGAAATCAATTTTTATATGCAATCTTTCACGAATTACATTGAAGACGTAAGCGGGCTGTTCACCCTGAGTGATTGAGTTAGTTGCGACGAATGCGGCTTTTGTGTTCTTGTCCTGCACATAATCAGCGGCGAGCATGAACCAGCACGATACATAATCGACTTTTCCGTTTTTGAATGTCTTCTTGACTTCATCTTTTTGGCTCGGTGTCTGCTGAGAATATCCCACGAATGGAGGATTGCCCATGATATAGAGCATATCTTCATGTTTGATGTTCCAGCCTGTTATTAGCAAGTCGGAGTTGAGCGCGTCTCCTTCTTCTATGCCGTCATAATCTTTGAGCGGGAGCGGATTATCGTGAGTGTTATAAATTTCCTGAGTAGCTTTCCACATTTGATGATCGCTTATCCATAGGGCCGTTTTTGCGACGTTTACGGCGAAGTCATGAGATTCTATTCCGTGAAATTGATGGATAGAAACTTTTACAGGAGGTTTATTTTCGTCAGGGATTGCGGCGATAATTTGGTTCTCGAGAATTCGTAACGATATGAAAGATTCCGTTAAGAAGTTGCCGGATCCGCAAGCCGGGTCTAAGAATTTCAGCGAGGCGAGTTTGTTCTGAAAAGCCAGCAATTTTTGAGTTCGTTCATATGAGACAGGTTCGGACAACAGGGCTTCGAGTGTATTTGTCAGCTCATCAAGAAACAGGGGATCAATGACCTTGTGAATATTATTGACTGAGGTGTAATGCATACCCTGAATTTTTCTTGTCTCGGAGTTGAGAGTTGCCTCGAAGATTGCGCCGAAAATCGTAGGACTTATTCCCGACCAGTTGAACTCTTCGGCCATGTCGTGAATGATTATGTCTTTTGTGTTTTCGTCGAGCTGAGGAATTTTCACTTTTTTATTAAATAATCCTCCGTTGACAAAAGGAAATTCTTTCAGAGCTTCGTCTTGATAAATATCTCTTTTGTGAACTTCTGTATTGAGAACGTCGAATAAATTTAAGAATGCTTCACTGGCCATTATTGCGCGTGGTGCGATGTAATCATGAAACTGTGATTTTGGGAACAGCCCGGAGTCTTCGGCGTATAACAAGAAAACGAGCCTGACGCAGAAAATGTTAATATATTCGAGACCTTTATTGTATCGTTCATGATATTCTTCCTTCGTCCTGTAATTACTTTCTTTTACGGCTTCATTCAACGACGCGAGCAATGCCTTATATAATTTTTGGATGAGTTCGCCTGCTTTTACGGATATGGCTATCTCAATCGGGAGTGTTTGGCCTGGCGTGATGAGGAATGCAAGATTATCACGTGATGCTTCGGACACTGAGACAATCGTGGGCTGTTTCGTTGGAGCTTCCATGTCGTGAACATGAATTTCGTTGAAGTCGCAAGTGAGAATATATCTTCCTCGTTGTGAGAACGGCAGCCAGTCGTAATAATTTTTTGCCTGTTTGAATGCTTCATCTAAATTTTTTCCCGTTGATTTTTGTTCGATGATTATTCCTGTTGAAGGGATATATGCGTCTATGAATTTGACGTGTTCAATTGCAACGCTTTTTTCGAAGTCAATATAATCTTCCGGGTTAATAACTCCAAAAATGTCGCGTATCAGAGTGAGCCAGAATTTTTGAGTATCGCTTTTCTCTTTGTTATATTCGTTGTTATCCATAAAGGGGCCTCCGAAGCTGAGAATGTGAATGCATTCTAACTTGTAAAATTAAACATGTCGAGAGAAAAAATTATGCTTGTGCGAGCTTGATAATCGTGATTGTAATGTTGTGTGTGTCGAACGGAAAATTATGCTTGTGATGAGGCACTGACTTTTACGAGTTTGATAATTTCACTTGTAAAATCAAGTATGTCGAGCAAAAAATTATATGGTTGTGTAATGATGAAATGACTTTTACGAGTTTGATAATCGTGTTTATAACGTTAAGCATGTT
The DNA here is from genome assembly GCA_017454625.1 of Synergistaceae bacterium. Taxonomy (GTDB): domain Bacteria; phylum Synergistota; class Synergistia; order Synergistales; family Aminobacteriaceae; genus JAFUXM01. Next base: position 3,206 of record JAFTCP010000025.1, on the reverse strand, counting down.
GGGTGAAAAAATTATGCTTTAGTTGAGCGGATTTTGTGATAAAGATTTTGCGAGTTTTATTATTTTGCTGTGAAAATTCTCTAGGAGAACTTCGTAATTAAAGATTACAGTTTCAGCTTCCGATATTAACTTAAATAAAATTTCCGGAGGCTTTCTTCATGTTCATAAAAATACGTAAAATGCATAATAGGGGGGGGGGATTACCGAGATAGTTTTATTCACTCGATAATTGCCCTTCATCATTCAGGAGGGGTATCATGAGAATTTATCATAATTTCCCAGCGCTTACAGCCTTTAACGCCTTAAATTCTACGAATAAATCCCTGCGAAAAGTAATTAACTCATTATCAACAGGCTTACGGATAAACTCATCTTCCGACGACGCGGCTGGTTTCGCGATGTGTGAGAAGATGCGTTCTCAGATTTCCGGGCTTAACACAGCTTCGCGCAATACTCAGGACGGAATTTCTATGCTTCAGACCGCAGAAGGTGCACTCTCGCAGACAAACTCGATGCTCCAAAGAATGAGGGAACTAGCAGTGCAGGCCGCTAATGACAGCTTAACCAGCAATGACAGGCAATATTTACAGCTTGAGATTAACGAGATTAAAGGAGAAATTGACCGTATCGCCGACACGACACAGTTTAATAGAAAACGTTTGCTTGACGGTTCATGTGGAGCGTTATGGTCATCAAGTGATTTGAACGTAAAAGCCAAGATTAACGGAGGACTTGAATATACTGACCAATTCGGTCAGAAAGTGAGCAGTGAAGGTAATTACAGAATAGAAATATCTGCAGAACCCGGACAGCCGCAAGTTCAGAAGAGCAATATTTTCAATCTTGGACGTGAAGAAGTCATAACGAAAACTGAAATTGTCCGACAAGTTACCGGCTATACCTCTCGCCCCTACGAGATAAATATTAATGACGGTGTAGACTCTTTAGGGAATGCATCAGGTGAAGGCTGGAGATTCGCCAATAATACGCTAACAATCACTGAAAACGGTACTTACTGCATCGTTGGGAATACTCAAGCTACGAAAAATCATGTTCTTGTTAATCCCAATGTTAACGCAACAATTTTTCTACGTGATGTCAATATCAACACTGGCAACGATAACACAGGTAACATTTCACAATGTGCTTTTTACATGAAAGATGCAACTGTTGATATGTATCTCGACGGTGATAATATACTTGCGAGCGGAGGACATAGGGCAGGAATTGAAGCTCCGGAAGGATCAACTCTAACAATAAGCAGTGCCGCAGGAGATTACTCCACTGACGGAACACTCAAAGCGAGTTCAACGTATGACGGAGCAGGAATAGGCGGCGGGTGTAATGCTTATGTGAGGGCTCCTTATGAAAAAAATGGAGGAAAGATAATAATCAAGGGCGGAACTATTGAAGCAACATGCGGAAGTGCGGGGGCCGGAATTGGCGGAGGTTGGGGCGGGACTGCTGGAGATATTTCGATTGAAGGCGGAAAAATTACAGCAACAGGCGGATATGACGGAGCTGGAATAGGAAGTGGTTCCTCTTCTTCAAATGGCAATTCTACGATTACAATAAAAGGAGGAGATATAAACGCTAACGGAGGAACTGATGCTGCCGGTATTGGAGGAGGTTATTACTCAACCAGCGGAAGCATAACAATCAATACAGGCCTTAGTATATCAACAACTGGTTACATTGAACCTCAAAATACAGTATCGATCGGATGCGGATTAGGCGGACTGCATATAGACGGCGAAGTTAAATATGAAAGTATGACGCTTGACCCCGCACGAACAATCCCGGACTTGCCAAGATATGATGCCCCCGATGTAGAAATTCTCACAGAAACAACAGAGCAGAGATACGTAACAACCTCCACTCTTGCCGACATCAAGACATTCTATAATTCTGACAGCGTATTTCTCGTTAAACAGCCTCAACCCCTAACAATTACTCAAGGCGACGGCAAAACTGCACAAGTTACTCTCTATTCGACCGACACAATGAAAGACGTAGCCGACAAAATTAATGACGCAATCGCTAATTCACTCGGTCAGCGAAAATATGTTGATAACGTCAATAACTTCTGCACTCTCGCCAGCGGTCCCGAAAATACTTCTGAAGCTGTATTCTCGGAAGAAGAAATTTATTTTGAGGAAAACGAAGAGGATATTGATATACCCGAAGGAAGCAATGTAATCTCTCACAAAATGAAAACTAGAAGGTCCGAATACGATATATATTCTACGATGTTGATACGTTCAGCAATTCCCGGAAAATCAGGCGAACTTTATTTTTTAGGCGACGAAGATTTATTGCGCGCTCTCGGTCTTAACACAATTCAAGCCTCAAGTAAAACCACTTACACCGCTTCAGTTTATGACGCTCATACCGGCCAATCCATAGCTCAAAACGTAAAATCATCTGCTCCCGAATTTCCGAGCCTTATACCTCCTGAGATTGATATTGAAGTTGATATGATGTCGGGATTGTCGGCGAATTGGGATGAGAACTCAAAACGTTTCATAATGGCACGCAAGGATGCTTACACAACTTTTCTTCATCTCAAAAATAACGGCACAATCTTCCAAATCGGAGCAAATCGCGGCGAAGATTTCATGGTCCAGCTCGGCGATGCTTCATGTGATGCTCTAAATCTTTCAAGCGTTAATGTCGCAACTCGTGAGACGGCCTCACGTTCAATCGGAATTCTTGACCGCGCAATTAACCGTGTAGCTTCTCAGCGCGCGAAAATCGGAGCATACGACAACGCTTTAGAACGTACGATGAACACACTCACAATTACAAGTACTAACCTGATGGATGCGAAGAGCAGAATTTCTGATGCTGACATTGCGGCTTCGTTTATGGATTTCGTGAAACTTCAAATTCTCAACCAGTCAGGAACGTCAATGCTGGCTCAAGCAAACCAGTTGCCACAGTCAGTTATGAATTTATTGCAGTGAGAAAAAATTAATGCTTGCGTTTTAGAAAAATGAGTGTATAATTTCCTCTTGTCGTTGCGAGATGCGGCGATGAAACAAAAGGTTAATTGACAACTGAATACAGCGTGTAAATGAAAAGCGATAGTACAAAATAGCCAAGAAATAATAAATCTCACAATTTTTAACTGAGAGTTTGACTCGTAGAGCAGACTCGAAGAAGATTTTAACTGAGAGTTTGATCCTGGCTCAGGATAAACGCTG
>JAFTCP010000024.1 GCA_017454625.1 Synergistaceae bacterium | reverse complement strand
TCCCGGCCTGGTTGATATTCATTTTCACGGGTGCGCGGGTTATGACTTTTGCGACGGAACGGATGAGGCTTTCCGAGCGATTTATGATTACGAGACATCACAAGGAATTACGACTTTATGCCCGGCGACAATGACACTTCCAGAAGAGAGATTGACGCGAATAGTTACAGCCGCAAAAGATTTTAACGAGTTCGCAGGAATTAACTTAGAAGGCCCGTTCATATCTCCGGCGAAAATCGGCGCGCAAAATCCGGCTTTCATCGCTAAACCTGACGTGAACATGTTACGAAGACTTCAAGACTCTTCAGGAGGCTTAATCAAAATTGCCGTAGTTGCTCCTGAAGTTGACGGGGCTGTGAGTTTCATTCAGGAAGCGAAGGACATAGCGAAGATTTCACTTGCTCACACAGCCTGTGATTACGACACAGCAAAACGGGCATTTGAAGCGGGAATTAATCACGTTACGCATCTTTACAACGCTATGAACCCGATTAATCACAGACAGCCCGGACCGGTTATTGCTGCGCTTGAGAATAATAATGTTGAAGTCGAATTAATCTGCGACGGCGTTCATGTTCACCCTGTTGTTGTCCGGAGCACTCTTAAAGCGTTTGGAACTGACAGAGTTATATTTATCTCGGACTCAATGGAAGCAACGGGCATGAAAGACGGGATTTATGAGCTTGGAGGTCAGAAGGTCATCAAGACTGGCAACAAAGCGACGCTTGAGGACGGAATTACCATAGCCGGAAGTGTTACAAACTTGATGGAGTGCGTGAGAATTGCCGTGAAGAAAATGAACGTTCCTCTTGAAGATGCCGTGAAGTGCGCAAGCATTAATCCGGGAAAATCAATCGGGCTTGATGTAAATCTTAAGGCTGGGAATTACGCAAATATCTTAGCTTTGGACAAAGAATTAAATCTCGTTTGGGTCATGAAGAACGGCAGAATTATTAATCCCCTGTGATTATTCGCGGGGGACTTCGTGCTTAATTACCCAGCTCACTAAATCCTCAAATGTTACCTCAGAAGCCGCAAGTTTGTAGAACTCTGAAAATAACTCAAACTCCGTACATTCAATATTAATCCCGTTGCCCTCAAGAAACATAAGCAAAGCAACTGCCGCAATCCTCTTGTTGCCGTCAATAAACGCGTGATTTTGAGCAAGTCCGAAGCCTAAACGTGCCGCCTTCTCGTAAATTGTCGGATAAACATCATAGCCGCCGAATGACTGAAACGGAGCATTAACCGCAGACTCAAGAAGTCCCTCATCCCTTATGCCGTCGCTACCTCCCGTCGCTCTCACTATACGGGAATGCATATCAATAACTTGTTGTACTGTTAATCTACGCATTTGCTAAAGCCGTCAACGCCTCTCTATGTTTCTCAATTATCGCATCTGTCATTTCTGCAACTTCCTCATCAGAAAAATATTCGCATCCTTCGCTTAATTCATCATCAACAGCAACATTTTTCTCGTTATTTACAGCATTCATTAATCTCTTGCCTCCTTGTTATAATTTATCGTTATTATAGCTCAAAGGAGAATTTTTACATGTCCGCTCTTGATGATATTCTGCAAAAAATTTCTGATACATCCGACGATACCCAAAAAGGCCGCTTATTCGAGGCGTTATGCTGGTACTTCCTTAAACACGATAAAGTTTACGGCCCAAGTTTCTCTGACATCTGGCTATGGCGGGATTGGCCGGACAATGAGGGAATGCCTGACACCGGCATTGACATAGTCGCTAAGTTCCGTGATAAAGATACACTCTGCGCGGTTCAATGCAAGTTCAGACAAGACGACTCCACCATCACAAAGGACGAAATCAACTCATTCTTAGCGTTAAGCAGCAAAGAAATTTACTCGGCACGAATACTCTTCACAATCACCGGAAATTTCAGCTCAAACGCTAACGACGCTCTACTCGGCCAACATCCCCCCGTAAAAGTCTTAACTCGCTATGACCTCGAACAATCTTCAATTGACTGGGACAAATTCAGCTTCGATGACCTCAATCACGCCGAATACATCACCAAAACTTTACGCCCTCACCAGGTTAAAGCCGTCAATGACGTTCTCAATGGCTTTGTTCACCACGACAAGGGAAAGTTAATCATGGCTTGCGGAACCGGCAAAACTTTCACGTCCCTAAAAATTGCTGAGAGTTATTCAGGAAGAGGCGGCCTAATCCTCGTTCTCGCTCCGTCAATCTCGCTATTAAATCAATCACTCTTAGCTTGGAATTACGACCACGACGAAAAATTACCGCTAATCTCCTTCGCCGTTTGCTCTGACGCTACAGTTGGACAAAAAGATTATCCCGACGAGGACATGAAAACTTCTGACCTCGCAATCTCACCAACAACCAACTCACAAGAATTATTCTCAGCTTGGCGAAACTCTCACGGAAAATCTTACTCATTAACCGTAATTTTCTCTACGTATCAATCCTTACAAGTCGTTCATGATGCCCAAACTCTGGGACTGCCGCGCTTCGACCTCATAATATGCGATGAAGCCCACAGAACAGCCGGATTAGCTCAAAACGAAAATGAGACTTCAAGTTTCAAGTTGATTCACAATGACGACTTCATCAGCTCACGAAAACGCCTATACATGACCGCTACACCGAAAATCTTCGGCGAAAACGCTAAAGCTAAGGCTAAAGAAAAGTATTTACCAATTTACAGCATGGACGACGAAAATATCTTCGGCCCTGAACTCTCATGCTTCCTATTCTCCGACGCAATCGACAAAAATTTACTCAGCGACTACAAAGTCATAATCTTCATGTACGATTACGACGCTGACTCTCAGGCCGAAATTAAAATTGATGACGAACTCTCTATCTCCCTCAGCGACGGCGCAAAAATTATCGGCATCCGTAAAGCTCTCGCTAAAGAGTTAAGCCCCGCAGACAACGAAGCTCTCACTCTTGACCCAGAACCTATGAAGTCCGCTGTCGTCTTCACAAGCACAATCGCTAACTCCAAAGTTTTCACGAAAGCATTCGGAAAAGTTACTGAATTAGCCGCCGCCGAGTTCCAACAAGAACTTCATTGCATGAATAAACATATTGACGGCTCAGATCCCGTATCCGTACGCGAAAACAGTTTATCATGGCTCAATCGCACCGAAGAAAATTCCTGTCATATCCTCAGTAATGCCCGCTGTCTCTCAGAAGGCGTTGACGTTCCAGCTCTCGATGCCGTAATCTTCCTTAACCCGAAACGCTCGGAAATTGATATTGTCCAGTCCGTTGGAAGAGTTATGCGCAAAGCTGACGCTAAAAAATTCGGCTACATCATAATTCCCATCGCCGTACGTTCTGACATTAAACCCGAAGACGCTCTCGACAAAAACAAAGAATATGACGCAATCTGGAAAGTCCTGAAAGCCCTGCGCTCCCATGATAATAAATTCCAAGCCGTCATTAACGATCTCAACTTCTCCGGACGCTCACGAAAATTAATACTCGTCCCGCCGAGAATTAACACCGAGATTTATTCACGACAAATTGAGATTGATTACCTTCAAGAGTGGGAAAAAACTCTCACAGCTAAAATCGTCGACAAATGCGGAGACAGAGAATATTGGGACAAATGGACTCATGACCTGATCGACATAGCCGCAGAAATTGAAGCGAAAATTCGAGAGGCCCTAACTCACCGTAAAGCTGAACACGAATTTGCAAAGTTCCTTGATGACCTCAAAGCTGCCATTAATCCCCAAATCTCCAGAGATACAGCAATCGACATGCTCACTCAGCACATCATCACTAAGCCCGTCTTCGATGCATTCTTCAGCAAGTTCTCTCAGCTTAACCCAGTTTCATTGGCCATGCAGAAAATCATTAACTCACTCGCTGAATACAAAATTGATGACAGGCTCAAGGAATTACAAAACTTCTATTCTCACGTCTACCAATCAGCACAGCAGGCAGCAACAAGCGAGGCTAAACAGAAATTCATCAAGCACCTTTACGAGGACTTCTTCAGGCACGCTCTCCCGAAAGCATCTCAGAAACTCGGCGTTGTCTACACTCCTGACGAGATAGTTGACTTCATACTGCGCAGTTCGGACTGGGCTTTACGCGAAATCTTGAACTTCTCCGACGGCTTAAGCTCTCCTGACGTTAGAATACTTGACCCGTTCAGCGGAACAGGAACTTTCACAGCACGCCTCATTCACTCTGGACTGCTTAATCCTGAAATCTTCGGCTATCATTACGTCAACAAAATCTTCGCCAACGAAATTTTACCGCTCGCATATTACATCTCAGCCGTAAACATCGAGGACGCTTTTCATGAGGTCAACGGCGGGAGCAGAATTCCTTTTCACGGGTTATCATTAACCGACACTTTCACCCTCAGCGGCGAACCCGAAAGGACAATCCCGATATTCATGCTCGAAAACGGACTTAACACTTACGTCCAAAGCAAACTGGATATTAACGTCATCATCGGCAATCCACCTTACAGCGTCGGTCAAAAAAGCGCCAACGACAACAACCAGAACACGAAATATGAAGCTCTCAACGCTCAAATCAAGGAAACTTACGCGAAAAAAAGCAGCGCCGTCAACAAAAACTCACTCTATGACAGCTACATACTCGCTTTCAGGTGGGCTTCTGACAGGTTAGGCGACAAAAAAGGAGTTATCTGCTTCGTAACAAACGGAGCCTTCATCGACAGCAACAGCGCCGACGGAATGCGTAAATCTCTGGCCGAAGAGTTCTCTGCAATTTACATCTTCAACCTCAGGGGCAACCAGAGAACAGGAGACTGGCGCAAGGAAGGTGAAAAAATTTTCGGTGAGGGCAGTCAATGTTCAGTCGCAATAACTCTTCTCGTCAAAAAAGGGAACGACAAAGATAAAGCCGGGCCGTGCGAGATTTATTATTACGAGTCTGGTGATTACATGAGACGGAGTGAAAAGTTGAGCGAGCTTGTCAGTTTCGGGAGCTTCGGGGGGATGATGAACGCGGGGATTATGCGGCGGATTGTTCCGAACGATAAGGGGGACTGGATAAATCAGCGTCAGGAAGTTTTCGAGAGTTTCATGAGGCTTGGGAACAAGAAGGAGCGTGAGGAGTTTGCGATTTTCGGTACGAGGTATTCAATAGGCTTAACAACTGGACGTGATGCATGGTGCTACAACTTTTCGCGTGAGAGCTTATGTGAGAACATGAGGGCTATGATTGAAGTGTACAACTCTGAACGCGAGAGATGGGGAAATTATCACGGCGAGGCTGAAATTAGGGACTTTGTTAATAGTGATGAACGTAAAATTTCATGGAGCAGGGGACTTTTCAAGCGGGCGGCTAACAATGAGCCTATAACGTTTCGTGATGAGGCTGTGAGAGTTTCGCTTTATCGTCCATTTGTGAAGGAGTATTGCTGCTTTGATGAACGTGTGAATGAGTATGTTTATTCAATGCCTGAGATTTTCCCTGAGCATGATACGAAAAATTTATTGATATGTCTTTCAGGAATTGGAGCAAATAAAAATTTTAGCGTCTTAATGACTGATTATATGCCTTGTTGTGATGAAATCGATAAAGGTCAATGTTTTCCGTTATACTGGTATGAACGCGTTGAAGGGAGCTTTTTGGGTTCTGGTCGTAATGACGGTATCAGTGATGATGCGTTGAGTAAGTTTCGAGTTCATTATGATGATATGAGCATCGAGAAGGAGGACATTTTTTACTATATTTACGGTGTGTTGAGTTCTCCTGAGTACGCATTACGTTTCGGCGATGACACGAAGAAGATGCTAGCGAGGGTTCCGTTTGCGAGTAGTTTTCGGGAGTTTGCGAGGATTGGGCGTGAGCTTGGGAAGTTGCACGTGAATTATGAGGGAGTTGACGAGTGGCCGATTGAGCTTGAGGGTAATGCTGATGATTTGCGGGTTACGAAGATGCGAATAGTTGAACGTAACGGGGAAAAAGTTATCAGGTATAACGACGGCTTGACGATTGCGGGAATTCCTGCGGAGGCTTGGGATTATGTTGTGAATGGCCGGAGTGCGCTGGGGTGGATTGTTGAGCGTTATCGTGATGATGTTGACAGGGCTTCGGGGCTTCGGAATGATTGTAATGCTTGGGGCCGAGAGACTGGGAATGAGAGATATATTCTTGAGCTTATTGGGCGTGTTACGAGGGTTAGTGTTGAGAGTGTGAGGATTTTGCGGAGTGTACCAGAGCTTGGAGTGTGATATAATTTAGGGCACAGTAGAGGGGAACTGTAACCCTATGCTGATCGATACCGAATCAATCAGTTATTTGTAATAGCGGTCGTAGAAAAAGAAAAAAATCCGTATTACCAGGAATGCAAACGAGGCGATGAAATACACTATCCGGAGTGTTTCCCGCCTCTGTTTTTTGCTGCGAGGTTTGCGCTTCCTTGAGTGTTTTTTCGTGGAAGGCACGTTATCACCCCCCTTCAGCCGGGCGGATCTCCGTTGTCCTGAATAAGCCCCTTATACTTACCCGGAGCCCCTCTTTCGCGAGATATTATACCAGAAATATTTACAGCCTCGTTATCCTGATAATCTCCTCAGGTTCAAGCGAATTAATCATCTCGTTAATACATTTCCCGTTAATCGGATGCTTCCAATCCGGCGGCAAAATCTCACTTAATGGCACAAGCACAAACAATCTCTCAGGAATTCGGACGTGCGGAATGTCAAGTGTTTCATCGTGATAAATCAAGTCGTCAATCAGCAAAATATCAATATCAATCTTACGTTCTCCCCATCGGATTGAAGGCTTGCGGCCAATTTCACGCTCAAAAGTTTTTATTCTCGTCAGGACTTCAACGGGTGAAAGATTTTCCGTGAGGTTAATCTTTACGCAGGCATTGAGATAATCCGGCTGTTCAACTCCTCCCCATGCCGGAGTCTCAAAAACGTCGCTTTCAGCTTCAAGACTTCCGAGCGAGTTTAACATTTTCAGAGCGTCGCGTAAGTTCTGTAATCTATTTCCTAAGTTTGAGCCGAGACCAAAATATATTTGCATGTAAATTCTTCTCCTTCCGTGTGATTTCGTCGCGAAACAATATCGCTTGAAGATTTCCGAGCAAATTTTACACTCTCACGTCGTCGCGAAAATATAACATGTTATATTTTGTCGATAAAAAATATTTACGCGAAAAATTACAATCATTGCATTATAATTTACTCACTCAATTTTTCCCTAAAATCTTTCAATGTGGAGGCGTTTATTTATGGGTAAATTCTTAGAAGACTCGAAAGAATTACTCGCGGCGATTGGCGGCAAAGAAAATATTGTTGCTGTCTCACATTGTATCACTCGAATGCGCTTCGTTCTCGGCGATCCCAAGAAAGCTGACATGAAGAAGATTGATGCAATCCCAAGCGTCAAAGGCACATTCACTCAGGCCGGACAGTTCCAGGTCATAATTGGCAACGAGGTCGCGGATTTCTATGATGATTTCGTCGCTGTCTCTGGAGTTTCGGGCGTGTCGAAAGCCGAAGTTAAAAGCATGTCCAAGCAGAACCAGAATATTTTACAGCGTTTAATGACATCGATAGCTGAGATTTTCGCGCCGTTAATTCCTGCTATCGTCGTCGGCGGCTTGATACTTGGCTTCAGAAACGTAATCGACAGCATGGAAATTTTCGGAGGAGCAACGCTCGTAAGTCAAAGTCAGTTCTGGGCAGGAGTTGACCATTTTTTATGGCTGTTAGGTGAAGCGGTCTTTCATGTCGGTATTCCCGTCGGAATTTGCTGGACAATCATGAAGAAAATGGGCGGGACTGAGATGTTAGGGCTTATTTTGGGATTGACGCTCGTATCTTCACAGCTCACGAACGCTTACGGTGTGGCCGCAGCTCTCGCGAATGGAACGATTAATCAATGGAACTTCGGTTTCATCAAGATTAACATGATCGGCTATCAAGCTCAGGTAATCCCGGCAATGTTAGCGGCTTTCACTCTCGCATATCTTGAACGTTTCTTCAAGAAGATAATTCCTCAGGTTGTCCAGATGATTTTAGTCCCATTCTTCAGCTTATTGTTCGCTGTCATGGCGGCGCATTTCGTTCTTGGACCAATCGGCTGGAAAATCGGCTCGTGGATTTCTGCGGCTGTTTACGCTGGAATTTCCGGGACATATCGCGTTCTCTTCGGCGCAATCTTCGGTTTCTTCTATGCCCCGTTGGTAATCACAGGACTTCACCACATGAGCAATGCTATTGACATTCAGTTAATCGCTGACTTCGGCGGGACAATGTTATGGCCGATGATTGCTCTCTCGAATATCGCTCAGGGAAGCGCAGTTCTCGGAATGATTTTCTTGCAGAGGAAGAGCGCGAAGGCTAAGGAGCTTAATATTCCTTCGTGTATCTCGTGTTATCTCGGAGTTACTGAACCCGCAATGTTCGGTGTCAACTTGAAGTATGTGTTCCCGTTCTTATGTGGAATGACCGGCTCATGCATCGCCGGAATTATCAGCACAGCAGCGAGTGTTACAGCGAGCGCAATCGGTGTAGGCGGACTTCCCGGCATCCTCTCAATTCAGCCGGCATCTATAATGTGGTTCGCAATCTGCATGCTGGTAGCCTTAATCGTTCCGTGTTTCCTGACATACGCGGTCGGCAAGCATAAGGGTATCGACGCTGAAGCCAACGAGGAAGCATTACAGGACGAACTCGCGGCACGTGCAAAGGCTCAGCATTTACCGGTTGAGTTCAAGGCGTTTTTGTCGGGAAAAACCGTAGCGATTGACAAAGTTCCTGACGCGACATTTGCCGAGAGAGTTTTAGGCGACGGAATAGCCATTGAGCCGATTGATAATGTTTTGCTGGCTCCGGTTGATTCAATCGTTGAGCAGACTATGGAGGGCAGTAATCACGCAATAGGCTTGTTGATGACGAACGGACTTGAATTGTTGCTGCATATCGGACTTGATACGGTTGCGATGAACGGCGACGGTTTCGAGATACACGTTAAGGAAGGCGACCGCGTTAAAGCCGGACAGAAATTAATCACGTTTGACCCCGAAAAAATCAAAGCTGCCGGACATCCGACAACTACAATAATGGTAATCACGAACACGGCCAATTACACAGCGTTTGATTTCAACTCAGGGCTTGAGGTTCATGCTGGCGACAACGTGATAGCGAGGGCAGAATAAATCATGCTTGACAAGTATAAAAATAGCGTCGTCTATCAAATTTACGTAAAATCCTTCTGCGACTCCAACGGCGACGGAATAGGCGACATTAACGGCATACGCTCAAAGCTGAAATACATTCAATCGCTCGGCGTAAAATATATCTGGGTAACTCCATTTTTCTGCTCTCCAATGGTCGATAACGGCTATGATGTCTCGGATTATCGCAATGTCAACCCGATGTTCGGAACGATGGCCGACTGTGAAGCGATGATTAAGGAGGCTGACGAGCTAGGAATTGGCCTGATGTTCGATATGGTGTTCAATCACACGTCTAATCAGCATGAATGGTTCAAGCGTGCATTGGCCGGAGAAAAAGAGTACATGGACTATTACATTTTCCGTGATGAGAAACCTGCTGACTGGACGGCGAGTTTTGGAGGGCCGGCGTGGGATTATGTGCCTGAGCTTGGGAAATGGTATTTGCATCTTTTTGCTCCTGAACAGCCGGACTTGAACTGGGAAAATCCGAAAGTCCGCGAAGAGTTGAAGGAAGTAATAAGATTTTGGAAGGCTAAAGGAGTTAAGGGATTTCGTTTTGACGTTCTCAACTTAATATCCAAGCCGAAAGATTTTCACACTGAAGCCGGAAGCGGAACTCGTTTTTGCAAGGACGGCCCGCGAGTTCATGAGTTCATTCGTGAGCTTGTTACGGACACGGGAATTGAAGATATGATTACGGTCGGCGAAATGGCATCAACGACGCTTGATAATTCAATCCGTTACACTCAGCCGCAAAATCATGAGATGTCAATGTGTTTCAGCTTCCATCACTTAAAAGTTGACTTCAAGGACGGCAATAAATTTGCTCTCATGTCTCCGAACTTGAAGATGTTGCGCGATTACTTCAGCGAATGGCAGGAGAAAATGTCCGACGCTGGCGGTTGGAACGCTGTATTTTGGTGCAATCATGATCAGCCGCGTATAGTCTCACGTTTCGGAGATGAAGGCCAATATTGGAAGCAGTCAGCAAAAATGCTCGGAACCTTCGTTCATATGTTGAGAGGTACGCCGTATATCTATCAGGGTGAAGAACTCGGAATGACCAACGCGCATTTTACAAGCCTTGAAGAATATAGGGACGTTGAGGCGATAAATTATTATCACATTTTGCGGGACTCCGGAAGCTCCGAAGCTGAAGCCTTGAACGTCTTAGCTAACCGCGCCCGTGATAATTCGAGAACTCCTATGCAATGGAACTCAGGAGCAAACGCAGGGTTTACGTCCGGAAAATCCTGGCTCGGAATTCCTGATAACTTCAAGACTATCAACGTCGAGAGTGAAGAGGCTGATGCTGATTCGATATTGAATTATTACCGCAAACTCGTGCAATTACGAAAAGATTATCCCGTTATCTCTGAGGGAGCAATAAAATTCTTGGACACCGGCAACGAAAAAGTTTTTGCTTATCAACGAACTCTTGATAATGACAAAATCGTCGTGATATGCAACTTCAGCGGCCAAGACGAAACAATATCAGGAATTGACGTAAAAGGAAGCATCTTAATCGGGAATTATTCGGGCTCGCATAAGATTATGAGGCCTTATGAAGCACTCGTGATTAAGGCGTAAAGTTTCGTCAACCGTAAAATTTTTGAGCTTTCATTGTCTAAGATGATGGAGGCTCAATTTTTTGTACTATAATTACTTGAAATTCAAAGGGAGATGATGATTATTATAAAATTTGAGACGGATTATCAGGAAGGCTGTCATCCGAGAATACTTGAGCGTCTTTCGCAAACTAACTTTGAGCAGACTTCGGGCTACGGCGTTGACGTTCACACGGAGCGGGCGAAGGAGTTAATCCGTAACATAATCGGCAAACCTGACGCAAAAGTTTATTTTCTCGTCGGCGGAACTCAGACGAACACGACCGTGATTAAGCATTTTTTGACACCTTGCGAGGGAGTTATCAGCGTTTCGACGGGACATATCAACGTTCACGAGTCCGGAGCAATCGAAGCTACAGGCCACAAAGTTTTAGCTCTTCCATCACACGACGGATTAATCGCGGCTTCTGACCTGAAAAGTTATCTTGAAAGTTTCAACGCTGACCCTACGAATGAACATATGGTACAGCCCGGAATGGTTTACGTGTCTTACTCTTCGGAGTTTGGAACTCTTTATACGCGCAAAATGCTCACTGAGATTAAGGCTGTGTGTGAAGAATACGGCTTGAAACTTTTCATTGACGGAGCGCGGCTCGGAGCTGGCTTAACGTCGGACTCTTCGGACTTGAACATTCAGGACATCGCTAATCTCTGTGATGCGTTCTATATCGGAGGAACTAAGACGGGCGCGCTGTTCGGTGAAGCTGTAGTTTTTCCTAATCCCGACAACTTGAACTTGAAGCAGTTTACGACGCTGATTAAACAGCAGGGAGGATTATTAGCGAAGGGAAGACTTTTAGGCGTTCAGTTTGAGACACTTTTTGAGGACGGATTATATTTACAGCTTGCTAGACACTCGAACGTTCAGGCCATAAAGATTAAGAAGGCTTTTACTGAGAAGGGAATAAAATTCTTAATCGACAGCCCGACAAATCAACAGTTCCCAATTTTGACGCGCGAACAGAACGAGGAATTATCACGAAACTTCAGCTATGAACTCTGGAAACCTCTTGACGACGGAAAATTAGCAGTAAGATTTTGCACAAGCTGGGCGACAACCGATGAGAACGTCGAAGAATTAGTGAGAGCAATTCATAATTTATAGATGATGACAAAGAGATTTTGCACATTCTCTCTCACCAGCGACAGAAAAATTAATAATAAGGAAGAAGGATAATATGACTAAGAAAACTCGCAATAGAAATCTCGATAAGAATTATTCTCCTGACAACATCGAGCAAAAATGGTATAAACTCTGGCTTGACAACGGACTTTTCAACGCGGAGATTAACCCCGAAGCAAAAGCATTCTCGATCGTAATTCCGCCTCCGAACGTAACAGGATCGCTTCATGTCGGTCATGCATTCGATCACACGTTCCAGGATATTATGTGCCGGACAAAGCGAATGGAAGGTTACAGCGTATTATGGCTTCCGGGAACTGACCATGCGGGAATTGCAACTCAAAATGTCGTCGAGAAGGATTTAGCGAAAAAGGGAATTTCACGTTACGACTTGGGCCGTGAAGAGTTCGTTAAAAAGGTCTGGGAATGGAAGAAAGTTTACGGCTCAAGAATTATCGAACAGATGAAGCGTTTGGGGAATTCCTGCGACTGGCGGCGTGAGAGATTTACTCTTGACGAGGGATTATCACGCGCGGTTAGAGCTGTATTCGTGAGGTTGTACAAGAAGGGATTAATTTACAGGGGAAAATATATTGTCAACTGGTGTCCTCGATGTGCAACGGCAATTTCTGACTTGGAAGTCGAATACGAAGAGAGTCAGGGAAATTTTTATTACGTCAAATATCCTTTAGTTGAGAAGGATTGCGGCGAGGAATATATTTTAGTCGCAACAACACGCCCCGAAACGATTATAGGCGACGTTGCAATTGCTGTACATCCGCGCTCTGAGAAATACAAACACTTAATCGGCAAACACGTAATTGTCCCGTTGGCGAACCGCGAAATTCCCATCATTGAGGATAATATGGTAGATCCTGAGTTCGGAACAGGCTGTGTGAAGATTACGCCCGCTCATGATCCGAATGACTTTCTCGTCGGACTAAATCACAACTTAGAGCAAATTCAAGTCATTGACTCTCGCGGCATCATGAACGAGAACGCCGGAAAATATCAGGGAATGACGATTGAGGAAGCCCGTAAAGAGTCCGTGAAAGATTTAGAAGCTCTCGGCCAATTGTTAAAGACTGAGCAGATTACTCACTCGGTCGGACATTGTCAAAGATGCGGAACGACCGTTGAGCCTTATTTATCGGAACAATGGTTCGTAAAGACTAAGCCGCTCGCTGACAGGGGAGTTCAAGCGGTGAAGGACGGCAGAATTAAGTGGGTTCCTGAGCAGTGGGAGAAGACATATTTTAACTGGATGGAAAATATTCGCGACTGGTGCATTTCTCGCCAATTATGGTGGGGGCATCGTATACCTGCTTGGGAATGCGACGACTGCGGACATATTACGGTTGCTGAAGTTGACCCGACGGAATGCGAACACTGCCACAGCAAGAATATTCATCAGGAGAGCGACGTTCTTGATACATGGTTCAGCTCGGCATTATGGCCTTTCTCAACAATGGGCTGGCCTGACGATAAGCCGGAACTGAAATATTTTTACCCGACATCGTTAATGGTTACCGGCTTTGACATAATATTTTTCTGGGTTGCGCGAATGATAATGATGGGCCTTGAGTTCATGGATGATGTGCCGTTCAGACACGTTTACATTCACTCACTCATACGCGACGAACACGGGAAAAAGATGAGCAAGACCAAAGGCAACGTTATTGACCCGTTAATCATGATCGAGAAATACGGAGCTGACGCGCTGAGAATGACGTTAGCGGCTTTGTCCGTACAGGGCCGTGATATTTTGTTGTCGTCAACGAGGATTGAGACTTACAGATTTTTCATGAATAAGCTCTGGAATGCGGCACGTTTTGCGTTAATGAATTTGGACGATGAAGTTCAAGCTATTGACGTGAACGAACTGCATATGCACGACAAGTTTATTTTGACACGCACGCAGGAGATGGCTAAAAGTGTCCGTGAATTGATTGATAATTATGACATTGGAACGGCGGCAAGAAGCCTTTATGATTTTGTCTGGGGTGATGTATGCGACTGGTATTTGGAGATGTCGAAACCCGCGCTTAAAGGCGATGAAGGAGAAGCTCGCAAGAAGACGACACAGGGAGTTCTTGAACACGTCTTCAAGACGACGTTACCTTTATTGCATCCGTTTATCCCGTTCGTAACTGAGGAATTATGGGCGGCTTTCGGTTACGGCGACGAGTTTATAATGCGTACGAATTGGCCGGAAGCTAAGAGTGAGTATATTTTTGACGGCGTAACTGACGAGATGAAAACTCTTCAAGACGTTGTGAGAGCGTTGCGAAATCTCCGGGCAGAAGCGCATGTTCCTCCTCAGCAGTGGCTGAACAAGGCAGTAATTCGTGTAAATTCACATGAACGCTTTAATGAGGCCGAAATCTCCAAAGCAAATGTTTCATCTGAACAGGTTAGCGATGCCGTAAGTCATGTTTCTCCTGAACAGCACATAACCCCCAAATCTCAAGCCTTCAAGATTTTACAGGCTTCATTAAATCAGGTTGAGAACTTGTGCAAAGTTCATGACGTAATTCTTGAGGAGCCTTCGGATACATGGGAATACGGAGCTTCGTTGTCGAGCGTGAGCGGAGAAGCTGAGGTGAAATTGCCGGTTGGTGATGTTCTTGATGTTCCGAAGGAGATTACGAGGCTTCAAGGTGAGATTGCGGGTATCGAGAAAGCGATTGCATCAAGTCAGGCGAGACTGGACAAGAAAGATTTTGTTGCGCGTGCTCCG
>JAFTCP010000023.1 GCA_017454625.1 Synergistaceae bacterium | reverse complement strand
TTCGAAGACTTCATCCGTTACCCAGTGATAAAATCCGCGTTCGTCTGTTTTTGCGCCGATTCAGTAAGAATTATGCGAAAGCTGAGAGCTGCTGAGTAATTCCTCAATTTTTGACTGTTCAGCCTGGCTTATAATAGTAACAAGATGGCCGCCGAGACTTTCACAGCGAGATTTTGCCTGTTCCCATATGAGAGCGTCATTTAATACTTGATAGCGATGATTATTCCACGTAAAAATTTCGCTGGCCGGAACTGTTTCCCATTCGCAGATAAATCCGAAGTTCTCAAGCCCGAAAAACTCTTCTGTGCCGTAAGTTCCATTAGCTTGAATGTCATTCCATTGACCAGGTGCAGAAGAAATTGAAGGATTGACATTGCGATACATCATTAACTTATCTTCCCAGTCGTTATCAGGCTGATACGGTGCCCAATTCGTATAACTCCATGCGCTGCCGTCAACCCAGCTCCAATTGCCGGAAGAATTTTTTTCGCCGCCGAGCCAGTAAGAATTTTTGCTGCCCTAAGAGATTACGAATTGAGCGACGATATTTTGTTCTTCAGAGCTTGTGATTGTTGCAAGATGTCCGCCGAGTTCTTCACATTTTGATTTTGCTTCGTCCCATGTTAGGGCTTCTTGGAAGATTTGATACTTGTGATTATTCCAAGTGTACGTGGGGTTTTCTACTGGAACGTCGGGGGAAGTTTGAGCTTGATTGCCGACTTGGGGGTAAATACTCGGCCAGGTGTTGCCAGAAAGACGACGAGCAACTATCTCACCTACATTTTCCGTCGACAGATAACCAACTATACCGCCCGCATATTGACTGTCATGTAAGGTTATGCTAGTAGAACAATTATTTATATGTGCATCAGGATTTGTATACTCCCATCTACATACAATTCCGCCCGCTGTCATATATCCATTAATTTCACTGCCAGGTAGTATTGTACAGTTCTCGATTACTTCATCATAATATAATCTATCAACAAAACCTCCTGCTCTAGTATAGTCTATAGTGGCACTGGAGTATAAAGATACAAATTTGATTAGGGCTGTACAATTTTTTATCTTTCCTCCATTCATCCTGCCTACGAAACCGCCCACAAAAGTACCCTCTAGTGTACCGTGAAAATCGCAGCTCTCTATTGTTCCTGTATCCAATGTGGCAACAATACCACCAATGTAATTACGAGAGTGATCTATTACATTACCTTCAACTTTTAAATTCTTTAGTGATGGTTCCGTTGACTGTTTGTCCTGAGTAATTTTTACGAATAAACAACCATACATCCCATTAGCCTGTAAATTAAAATCAATGTTGATTTTATGACCCATACCATCTAAATGACCTCCAAATGGCGAAGGGTATCCAATGCCATACCAATCAGTTTCAGAAGTCATGTCAATATCTGCAGTTAATTTATAATATTTACTAGCTCCATCTGTATAATCATTAATTCGGTCGCGCATTAGCTTCAAATCTTCAGCAGACCTAATCAAATACGCCGTATCCCAGCTGTCGCCGTCATTCCCTTCATCGTAATACGCTCCCCAAGCTCCAGACGTATAAAGCATCACGAACATCAACGCTAAAATTTTTCTCTTCATGTCAAGATTTCCTCCTTGAAAAATTTTCCCTAGAGTTGTCCATTCCCAATTAACACGCATAAAATTTTCCATTCGCATCAAAAAATTCTTAACACTCACGAAAAATTAACGCACGCAAAAATTCCTCCGCAAAAACTTTCTTTACGGAGGTTTATCCTGACACGTTAAATTTATTTCTCTCTGATGGGGTCTATGAAAGCGTCCTAAAAATGAGCATGAGGTGGCGTGCTGTGCTGTACTGTGCTGTACTGTGCAACAGTATAACGCCTCCATCAAAAATTCAACCGTCATTCTATGTATTTCATTCTGAATTATTAATCGATACGTCAAAAATTTTTTAACATACTGTAATTTCTCGTAATAATAACACATTATCCTTGCATTCACCAAAAAAAGAAAAGCCCGCAGAATTTCCACGAGCTTTTACAATAATTCTTCGCCGCAATATTTACTTGTTCAGAATATCTCCACGCTTTACAGTTTTTCCGAACTCGGTAAACGCAACTTTCACGTCCTCATCAACAGGCTCCGTGATTACAATCATCGTCTGCGCTGAATACCCCGCCTTCTTCAAAACGTCCAAGTCAACACGAACAATCGGCTCTCCAGCTTTCACGACATCGCCCGCCTTCTTAAGGACCGTGAAGCCCTGACCCTTAAGATTAACCGTGTCAACTCCAATGTGAATTAATAAGCCCGTTCCGTCGGACATTCTCATTCCGAAAGCGTGTCCGGTCTCAAATATCATCTCAATCTTGCCATTGACAGGAGCCGCAACTGTTCCGTCCGAAGGCTCAATCGCTACAGTCTGGCCCATTGTCTGCTGAGCAAACATCTCATCTTTCATCTCGTCCGGGCCGATAAATTTTCCGTTGACAGCCGCAACAATCGCATCATCAGGAACGTCCGGGAGAACTTCGCCTCTTTCTTCCGGCGGAATTTTCCCTCGTCTAAGCCAAATATCATACATAACGTTGCACGCTACCCAAGCTCCGACAAAAGCAATCGCTACTGAGATTATCGCATTGACTAAGTTATTCATCGTGTAGCCTAAAGCCATTGCCTCAGCGTGAGGAATATATCCAGGAAGTACAAGCAATCCCGGAGAACCGCCAGCAAATCTCGCAACTCTCATTACACCGAGATACAAGCCGCCGAGTCCGCCACCGACCATTGCGGCATAAAGCGGGAACGTGAAGCGCATGTTGACACCGTACAAAACAGGCTCGGTAATTCCGAGTACAGCCGTAAGTCCTGCGGATGAAGCAAGCTGTTTCGTGTCAGGGTTCTTCGAGCGTACAGCAATAGCTAAACCTGCGGCTCCTTGTGCGACGTTCGACGGAAGCATGCCGATTACGACGGAGTCCCATTTTACTGTGGCTAAGTTGTTCGTGCCGATCGGGATTAATCCGTAATGCGTACCGGTCATGACGAGTAACGGGCTGAAAATTCCTACAAGCGTCGGGACGAGCCAAGGGATTGTTGCGTTCATCCATGTGAAGAAGACGTTAATCAACTCAGAGAACCATGAACCAATTGGCCCCAGAAGAGTAATCGTTACAGTTCCGGCGACAAGCAAGCTCACAAGAGGAACCGAGAAAAATTTTATCGCTTTCGGTGAAATCTTCTGCATGTAATGCTCAACGTAAGACATAAACCAAACGCCGAGAATTATCGGGATTACCGAAGAAGTGTAGACGGCCTTTGTTACAGGAAGAAAGCCCAAGAATGTAATTGCTTCTTTTCCGCCCATTAACGCGATAAACGACGGATAAACCAAAATTCCGGCCAATGCTAAAGCGTTTCCCTGATTACATTTGAACTTTCGCGCACACGAAGCCGCTAACAAAATCGGAAGGAAATAAAACGCGGCATCAGCCATCGCATTAAGAATGATATACGTCTGAGTTCCTGACTTGAGAATGCCCATCGTCGAGAACAGAGCCATTAACGCCTTGAGAAGTCCTGCTCCAGTAATCGCTGGGATAATCGGCTGGAAAATGCTGGCGATACTCTCAAGAACCTTGCTCAACTTTGAACGGTTATCAGCTTTCTCAGCTTCAGCGTCCTCAACTGCTGCTCCTGCCTCAAAGCCGCCCTGTGATAAAACTTCCTCGTAAAGCTGGGGAACGTCCGGGCCAATTACGATTTGATACTGACCGCCGGCATTGACGACCGAGAGAATGCCTTTAGTCTTCGTGAGTACGTCAGTTTTTGCCGAAGCGTCATTCTTCAGAGTGAAGCGAAGACGTGTTGCACAGTGAACTACACTTTTGACGTTACCTTTTCCGCCGACGTTTTCGATGATTATTGCGGCGAGTTCCTTAAAATCCATGATATTACCTCCTGTATAAAATTTTTACTGCTATTTTGCTCCGTATTTGAGTAATAATTCTGCTACTTTTGGGTTGTGGTTACCTACTGACCACATTAAAATCGTCTTTCCGTTATTGTCCCTAGCATTGACATAAGCACCATGTTTAAGAAGCATTTCTGCGATTTCTGTCCTGCCGTATATTGCTGCTTCCATTAAAGCACTCCTGCCGTTATTATCTTGGGCATTGATATCAGCACCGATTTTCAGGAGAATTTCTACTGTTTCGGTGTCGCCGTTCATTACTGCTTCCATTAAGGCCGTCCTGCCATTGTTGTCTTTAACGTTGACATTTACACCGTTCGTCATGGTTTTAGTCAATCCTGATGCCTATGATAAAGTTGCACCGTTTGACGCAATGACTTTTTTATACCAGTCAAAACTATCCTTACGAATACGCTTTAACGTTCCGTTGCCTTCGTCGTCCTTATCGACATAGATAAATCCGTAACGTTTTCGCATTTCTCCGCTTGATGCGCTCACGAGGTCAATGCAT
>JAFTCP010000182.1 GCA_017454625.1 Synergistaceae bacterium | reverse complement strand
TGTCCCCTCGTTTTGTGCGGGGGGAATTTTTTTATGAAGGACGGTTGAGAAATGAAACACTCAGGAATTATCAGGCTTGTAACGGGCGGAAGACTCGGCAATCAATTATTCAGATATGCTTTTGCGTGGGCTTTGCAGATAAAATATTTCCCGGATTATTTGCTTGAAGTCGGCTTCGTAACTCGTCGGCCAATCACGAAAGAACAACACGATTTCGGACTGAAAAATTCACTCGTTGACTTTCAGATTGAAAATATTCTTGCTGAAGATATGCTTTTCACGGATAAGAAGTTCACGAGTAATTTTACGTTCATGCAAAAGTTGATTTACTCGTTCTACAGGCTCTCAAGAAACATTTTGCCGAAAAAGTTACTGCCATTGATTAACTCTAAGACTTTCAGGAAAATTTATAACCATTTCGGAATTTATGTAGCACAGCCGCCGTCAAGATATGAACCGTTTAATGTCTCATGGAGCAAGAATATTCTGTGTGATTCGGAGTTTGAGGCTCATGAATATTTTGACGAGATTAGAGAATGCCTGCTTCGTGAGTTTACGCCCAAGTATGACGTGATTAATCGTGAGCTTATGAATGACATTGAGAGCTCGCAATCAGTCTGCATAACCATACGACGCGGCGACTTTCTGAATACTTCTGCTGATGTTTGTAATGAGAAATTTTTTGTTGAGGCTATGAAGCTAATCCATGAGGAAATCCCTGACTGCAAATTTTTCGTCTTCTCTGATGATGTCGAGGATGTGAAGCGTAATGTTCATTTCCCGTTTGACGTAATCTATGATACCGGCAACGATCCAGTATGGGAAAAATTGAGATTAATGTACTCATGCAAGCATTTTATCATCAGCAATTCGACTTTCAGCTGGTGGGCACAATACCTTTCACGTAATCCCAATAAAATTGTCTATGCTCCGTCGAAATGGCGATTTAACGATAATTGCGAAGGCTTAGACCTTCCGTATATGCGAAAAATTCAGCTGTAAATTTCTCACGCCGTGTAAAATATTATTCATTATGACTTTTTACGAGTGATTAGGGAAGGTTTCACGTTACGATGAAAATATTAAATTTTTACACACAGTTCAAAGATGATGCCGAAATTCTCAAATTCTGCGGCTTGTTGTCAGAGCTTGAATTTGTGATGCTGTAGAAAAATAATGAACATACTAACTTTTTATGAGCAACTTAGAGACGATGCCGACGCTCTCAAATTTTCGTCTCCAATCGTCAGCGTCTATAACCCGTTAAAATATGCTTGGAACGGTTTCGAGCAATACATGAAGTTTTCAGCCGGAAAAAAGCGCGTTGTCTTCGTCGGAATGAATCCGGGCCCTTACGGAATGGCGCAAACTGGAGTTCCCTTTGGTGAGATTAACGCCGTCAAAAATTTTCTCGGCATCACTAATATCATCATCAATAAACCTGAAAATGAAAATCCTTCGTATCCTGTTACTGGGCTTGAGTGTTCGCGTTCGGAAGTCAGCGGACGAAGATTATGGGGATTGTTTCAAGAACGCTTCGGGACGGCTGAAAATTTTTTCGCTGAACATTTCGTGTTGAACTATTGCCCGTTGTTATTCATTGGCCGAAATGGGAATTACACGCCTGACAGAATTAAACGTGATGAGAGCGAGAAATTATTTGAGGTCTGCGATTTATGCCTGAAAAATGTTGTCGAAGCCCTTGCGCCTGAGTTTGTCGTTGGAATTGGAAATTTCGCCTTCAAACGCTGTCAAGTTTCACTGAAAGATATTAACGCGAATATCACGAAAATTCTTCATCCAAGTCCGGCATCTCCGGCGGCTAATCATGGCTGGAGTGAGAAAGTTACGGAGCAGTTAATTACATCAGGCGTATGGACATCGTGAAAAATTTTGCTCGCATTTGCACACAAATAATCATATCTTGAAAAAGTTAATCGTGTCAGGAATTTATCAGTAATTTATAATTATTCACGAAAGGGGATAAAATCTTGTGAGCTATTACGAGGACAAAAGCGATTACGTCAGAGTTCGCGCGTTCGTTCACGGACGAGTTCAGCACGTCGGATTTCGTTACTGGGCTTGTGAGCAGGCTGAACGTTTAGGCTTAACCGGAAGCGTCCAGAATTTACCGGATAGAACTGTCGAAGTCGTCTTTCAAGGAAAACCTGAGCAGGTCAAAGAGATGAAGGAAAAATTACGTCATGGCCCATCAATGGCTGTTGTTACTCAGGTAATTTTTTATCGCGAACGCGTCAAAGAAGATGAGACTAATTTCGGCCCTGTTTATTAATGTGATATTATTGCAAACCAGAGGTGAGAATTTTATTGAACGAAATTAAACAAATCCTGCAAGATCTTCACGATGACAAAATTACAATTGATGACGCATATTTAAAGCTCAAGGAACAGCCGTTTGAAGATATAGGCTACGCAAAAGTTGACCTGCATAGAAAATTACGTCAGGGAGCTTCGGAAGTAATTTATGGTGCCGGAAAAACTCCCGAACAGATTGCTGGAATAATAAACGTCATGAGAACACATAATCAGAACGCAATATTAATCACAAGACTTTCACGAGAAGCCGCCGGCGAAATTAAAAATTTAGGCTGTGAGATTGAGTATTATCCTGACGCTCACGCCGGAATTGCCGGGAAAATTCCAGAACCTGAGGGAAAAAGTTTCATCGTCGTAGCAACTGGAGGAACAAGCGATATTCCCGTCGCCGAAGAAGCAGCATTAACAGCCGAAGTTTTAGGCAATCGCGTAAAACGTCTTTATGATGTCGGAGTTGCAGGACTTCACAGGGTTTTATCGCACATTGATGAAATTATGAGCGCTTCGGTTATTGTTGCCGTCGCTGGAATGGAAGGAGCATTAGCAAGCGTTTTAGGTGGTCTCGCAGATTGTCCGGTTATCGCAGTCCCGACGAGCGTAGGTTACGGGGCTTCTTTCGGAGGAATTTCGGCGTTACTGGCAATGTTAAACTCATGCGCAAGCGGTGTTAGCGTCGTGAATATTGATAACGGCTTCGGAGCTGGATATTTAGCAGGAATGATTAATAAAATTAGAACAGAAGGAGAACACAAGGAATGAGAAAAATTTTTATCGCTTTAACATTTTTATTGTTGGCCGTCGCATCTCTTCATGCTGATAATTATGATATTTCAGGCTTATGGAACATAGAGGGTAAGGGTTTCGCTAAAGACAGCAGTACGGGAATAAAATTAAACGCTCAAATTGACGGTGATATGCGAATTTACACGGCATTAGCAAGCGAGATAAGCCAGGATTTAGCCAGTAATGATTATGCCAGCAGAGACGTATTCGACACTATAAGCAATGATTTATTAAGCCCGGATAAAAGATTTTTAACGGGTTACACTATTTACGTGAGGATTGATTTGTCAAAATTGTTGAGTTATAAAGTTTGGGATTACACAATACCCAACGGCATAAAAATTCCCGCCCCTCTTCCAGAAATGAGGCCGTCAAATGATAATCCTTATAAGCTCCTGGAATTTGGCATTGACAACGAAGAACAGAACATGAATTATTCAATTATACTTACTTCTATAACTTCCGGCAAAATCATAATTAACGGGATAATTAAAGACGTTGAAGTTGTCGGCGATGTTGAAGTTGATTCTGAAAGTGTAATTTGGCTTAACGGTACAGAGAAGCCGGATATTGATTCAAAAGTTGACAGCGGATGTAATTCGGCAGGATATGGGATAATTTCACTTGCATTAATTCTATTTTTCAGGAGTAAGAATAAAAATGTTTGGAACTGATATAGGCATAGACTTAGGGACTGCTACAGTTCTGATTTATGAGAAAAATCACGGCGTTGTTCTTCGTGAACCTTCAGTTGTCGCCGTAGATCAAGACACAGGAGATATTTTAGCGGTTGGTTATGAGGCCAAAAACATGGTCGGCAGAACTCCCGGAAGCATTACTTCGGTTAGGCCTTTGCGGGACGGCGTGATTGCGAACTATGCGATGACCGAAGCGATGTTACAGCATTTCATGAGGCGCGTAACTAAAGGCTCGCAAAAGTTTTTCCGTAACAGAGCGATGATTTGTGTTCCGTCCGGAGCAACGGATGTTGAGAGGCGTGCTGTTCTTGAGGCAGCTTTAGAAGTCGGAGCGCGTGAAGCCTATTTAATCGAGGAACCTATGGCGGCTGCAATTGGAGCTAATCTCAATGTTGAAGAAGCAAGAGGCAAAATGTTAGTCGATATTGGGGGCGGAACTACGGATATTGCCGTAATCTCACTCGGCGGAGTTGTAGTGTCAAAATCGCTGAGGCTTGGAGGCGACAAATTCGACGAGGGAATAATAAGATACTTGCGCCGTCAATATAACTTAGCAATAGGCGACCAGACAGCCGAAAACTTGAAAATCATG
This sequence comes from Synergistaceae bacterium, assembly GCA_017454625.1. Lineage (GTDB taxonomy): Bacteria > Synergistota > Synergistia > Synergistales > Aminobacteriaceae > JAFUXM01. The sequence goes on along the minus strand of JAFTCP010000182.1, from coordinate 4,950 downwards.
ATAGGAACCTGCACACCTCTTGAACAGGATCAAAGAATGATCGTGAAGGGACGAGATTTAGTACAGGGCTTGCCGCGACAAATCGAAGTTACGAGTTCAGCCGTAAATATGGCGATCGGCGAGATGATACAAACTTTAGTTGACGGCATCAGAAACGTTTTAGAGCTAACCCCGCCCGAATTATCAGCCGACATCATTGATAGAGGCATCGTTTTAACCGGAGGCGGAGCATTATTGCGCGGACTTCCTGAGTTAATCGCTCAACAGACGGGCATAAACTGTTTCACCGCTGAAAATCCGATGGAAAGCGTTGCGCTCGGGACAGGAAAAGCCTTAGCCGAAATCGATAATTTACGAAGCACAGGCCGAAGCACGATGCTTGTAAACTTGAAGCGTTCCAGCCGAAGACATTATTAATCAGCAAAGGGGAGAGAATGAATGCATAGAGGGTTGTATCAGGCCGCTGCAGGAATGCTCGTGCAGGAGACGTATTTAGATGTCGTTACGAACAATCTTGCAAATGTCGACACAGCAGGCTATAAGCGTCGTGTAAGCGCGAATTCTGATTTTTCGGCTCTCATGGACAGAATAGAGAAAGTTTCTGAGGACGGCGAGACGAAATTAACAACTGTTTTGCCTGCGGATATGCCGTTCAAAGGAAGGCAGATTATAGGATCGTTTGCGCTTTCAACAGTTTTTTCTGAGGACGTTATGGACACGAGTCCCGGAGTTATTAAGACGACAGAAAGCCCTCTTGATATTGCTATTGACGGGCCGGGATTTTTCTCCGTTGCTGATGAGAACGACAACACTTTTTACACTCGCGAGGGAAATTTTTTACTCGACAACGGCGGGAATATCGTAACTCCTAACGGCTTAAGGCTTCAAGGCGAGGGCGGAGCTTTATCAATCGGGAATGCATCGCATGTTGAGATTAACCGTACAGGGCAGATTATCGCTGATGGTGAAGTTGTTGGACGTGTCAGCGTGTTCAACTTTGAGAACCCGACATATTTACGTCATGAAGGGAAAAATTTACTCACGCCGACCGAACAATCCGGTGAAGCTGAAGCTGTCGAGAATGTTCGTGTTTGGTCGGGAGCGCTTGAAATGCCAAATGTAAGCGTCGTTGAAGAAATGGTGCGAATGATTGAGGCTCAGCGAATTTACGAAGGGGCTTCTAAGGCATTAATGACGCACGACGAGCAGACGCAGAAGTTAATTACGTCATATAGCAGGGGATAAAAACAGATTGTGAGAAGAATTTATACGTGTTCAGAGCCTCCATGACACACGATGAGCAGACGCAAAAACTCACATCTCACAAGCATAAAATAAAGAAGGGAGAATAATTAAATGTTACGGTCATTATGGACTAGCGCGTCAGGAATGATAGCCCAGCAGACGCATTTAGACGTTGTAACTCACAACTTATCGAACGTGAACACTCAGGGTTATAAAAAGCGTCGCGCGGACTTTGAGGACTTAATGTATCAGATTTACCGTGAGCCTGGAGCGCCGATTGAGAACGGTTCAGTTGTTCCTACGGGCGTTCAGGTTGGACTTGGAACGAGAGTTACAGCAACGCCGAGTTTCATGGTTCAGGGAAATTTTCAGATTACCGACGGGCCTTTAGACTGGGCAATTGTTGACGACAACGGATTTTTTCAGGTTAATATTGGAAATGGTCAGATTGCTTATACTCGCGGAGGTTCCTGGCAGATTGACGATCAGGGGCAAATTGTTAATGAGGACGGATATTTGCTTGAGCCTGCAATAACAATCCCTAATGACGCTCAGGAAATCCAGTTATCGCCTACGGGAGTTGTCAGTGTTCGTGTCGGCAATGAGACGGAATTACAGGAAATTGGCCAGATTGAACTTGCGCGTTTTATAAATCCTGCGGGACTTCGTGCAACAGGTGATAGATTGTTTCTTCAGACACCAGCGAGCGGCGAGCCTATAACAGGAGCGCCTGGAGAAGACGGAATGCCTCAAGTCCGCCAAAATGTTATTGAGATGTCGAACGTTCAAGTTGTCGAAGAAATGGTTGAAATGATTGTTGCTCAGCGTGCGTATGAAGCAAACTCAAAAGGTATTCAGACGGCCGACGATTTACTGAGAATTGCTAACGGCCTGAAACGCTAAAAATATCATGAAACGTAAAATTTTTATGCAGGGGTGTCTAATCGTGATGCTCCTGCTTTTTGTTAAGCCCGCGTATTCAGCTCAAAATATTAAAATAGAAATTCCCGAAATAATTTATTCTGATGAAGAAAGTTTTACGCTTGGCCAGATTGCGAAGATTTCCGGCGGAGCGACTCGAACACGAAGAATTTTATCGGCTATTCAAGTTTTCGCGGATAACGGCAGACTTTCACGCAATGAAGTTTTGCGCGCAATCAACGACAGCGATGCTTCCGACGCGAGAATAGAATTATACATGCCTAAATTTTCGCGTATTGAAGCTCCGGCCTACGAAGGGAATTTTACGGAAACCGGGCCAATTTCACAAAATAATTCTCGTTCAGTCAATGATTTAATCCCTGTGATAAAATCTCTCTCAGCGTGGGACGGAAATATTGAGGTTTCCGCGAGTTCACCAGTTCCAGACGGAAGATTAATTGACCCTGCGAGCATTGTGCCGGGAACAGGCTCGGTAAATTTGAGATTTCGAGATGATAACGGGCGTGTTCGTTCGCTGAATGTTCGCTTGACTTGGCTGCAAAAAGTCATGATAGCTTCGCATAACATCAAGAAGGGCGATAGAATTTCCCCGAATGACTTAATCACACGCGAGATGAAAATTACGAGGCCCGGAGTTTACGCGTCAAGTCCAAACGAGATTGCGGGTTTCACGGCGAACAGAAATATCAAGCAGGGAGAAGCGATATTACTCAACAGTCTTACGAGTTCTAATATTGTTAAACGAGGCAGACAGGTAAAAATTATTGCGCGTTACGGTGCGGCGAGCGCTTCTGCTGACGGGATTTTATTAGAGGACGGACGGCCCGGCGACTGGGTGAAAGTTCGCAGAGTTGACGATAAGAGAATTACATTGCGGGCACAAATCATCAATGAGAATACTGTAGAAGTCAGAGTAGAATAAATCTTAATGGAGGTGTAAATTTCAATGTGCAAAAAGTTTTTTCTTGCAGTCATCTTAACGTTCATAATTTCAGCTTCAAGTTTTGCAGGATCATTATGGGACGACAACTCTAATTTATTTGCGGACGCTCGGCCTGGAAGAGTCGGGGATATTATAACCGTTCTTGTCAGCGAGCAGACCGACGCGAAGGATGAGGCGACAATGGACGTAAGCAAGACCACGAACAACAATATCAATAATGGAGTTAACGGCACAGGAATTCTGAATTTCGTTCGAGGATTAGTATTCAGCACGACAAATTCAGCGGCAGGAGACGGGAGCGTTGAACGCAAGCACCACGCTACGGCAACTCTTGCATGTCTTGTTACGGAAGTTTTGCCAAATGGAAATCTTGTAATTGAGGGAACACGCGACGTTCGCACAAGCAGTGAAGTTCTTCAGCTTCAGTTAGTCGGCGTAATTCGGCCTCAAGACGTTAACGGAGAAAACCAGATCCGCAGTGATTTAATCGCAAACGCGGAGATAGCCGTAAAGGGCAAGGGAATAATCTCACGAACTCAGAAAGTCGGAGTAATCACGCAAATTTTGCAGACGGTGTTTTAGCCATGACGAGAAGAATTTTACTTGCATTCATAGTTTTGTTAATCGCGTGTGAAAGTTCATTTGCGGCCGTAAATTTGCAGGACATGGATTTTTCGCGCGTTAATCCTCGTGTTCGCATTAAAGACATTACGGAAATTGAAGGCGCTAGAAATAATCAGCTTACGGGAATAGGATTAGTTACCGGCTTAAACGGGACAGGCGACAATTCACCGATGGCCGTCCAGATGATGCGCAACGTTATGCGAAATTTCGGCGTAACTCTTGATGCCCGCTCCGTGAGAACACGAAATATCGCGGTTGTTGCTTTGACAGCTACGCTTCCTCCATATGTTCGTCCCGGCCAGAATATTGATGTTAATGTTACAACGATGGGTAATGCTTCGAGCCTTCAAGGTGGAATGTTAATTCAGTCGCCGTTGAAAGCTGCAGACGGAAAAATTTACGCTGTTGCACAAGGCCCAGTAATAATCGGCGGGAGCAGCGCGTCAGGAGCTTCTGCTTCGAGAACTCAGAATATCCCGACGGCCGGAAGAATTCCCAGCGGAGCGATCGTTGAGCGTGAAGTTCCTGCGGATTACACGATGGGCGGGCAAGTTGCGCTATTGCTTAGGGAGCCGGATTTCACGACAGCCCAGAGAATAGCCGACGCGATTAACAGGACGTACGGGGTTGTTGCGTATGCTACGGATGCCGGACGTGTTGACGTGAATTTGCCCGGCCAATATGTGCAGGCTCCTGCGGCGTTTTTGGCGAACATGGGAGGAATTGAGATTGAGCCTGATACTACGGCGAAAGTTGCTGTGAATGAACGAACCGGAACCGTCGTAATGGGCGGCAACGTGAAGATCTCTGCAGTCGGCGTTGCACATGGAAATCTTGTAGTTGAAGTTGCTGATGATCCGAATGTAATTCAGCCTGAGAGTTTGAGTGAGGGCCGGACTGTTGTAACTCGCCGTACTGATATTACGGTTGATGAGGAGGGCGGAAGCATGATAGCTATGCCGGCAACTACGACTGTGAGGGACATGGTGAGAGTGTTAAATTCGCTTGGAGCGCGTCCGAGAGATATTATCGAGATTTTGCAGGCGATTGATAAGGCCGGAGCTTTACACGGTGAACTTGTTACGATGTAGGCGAGGTGAGAGAGAATGTTACGGACAAACGGAATTCCGAGCGCAAAGATTATTGACACGAATATTAATCCCGAAGTCCACAAGACCGACGAAGCAATAAAACTC
>JAFTCP010000181.1 GCA_017454625.1 Synergistaceae bacterium | reverse complement strand
GGAACGTAAAACTTTGGGAGAAATATTCATATTCAATATCGCTAAACTAGCCGTAAAAGCTATCATCAACACAGCCTCCGTTTATCCGAAGCCGGGATTAATCACGCCGATTGATAACAGTGCTCTTGATGGTACGGATTTTCCCTGCCTTCTTGACGGCGCAATGTCCCTGTTTCAGTGTTTCGTGAACTGCGCTTCCGTCGGAATTGAAACCGAAAACGTTAAACCTGAAGACGCGTTCACTGTACTTCAAGGCCCCGCAAAAATCGGAGTTAATGACGCTTTGACTGCTACACGAGGTAAACTCCGGATGAAAGGGTTCGTGTTCTCGCTCGGACTTCTCAGCGCTGCCGCCGGAAGGTTAATCAAGCAGAAAAGATTTCTAACGCCCGCCGCCATCACATTAACTGCTTCGTCGTTCGTCAGGGGAATTACTCAACGCGAACTCTGGGCTCTCGACGAAACTAATAGAACTATGTTCACTCTCGGCGAAAAATCTTGGAAGTCTTACGGCCTCGAAGGATTACGCGGAGAAGCTGAACACGGATTTAAACAAACTTTACGCGCTCTCGAAACTTTAAGAAGTCTTGACGCAAATTATTCTCACTTGACACTTCGGGAAAAATGCACTCATGCCCTCATAAACATAATCGCCGAAATTCAGGATACAACAATCGCAGGTCGCGGAGGCATCACGGAATTAATGAGGGTTCAGGACGAAGCTAAAAGTGTAATTAATCAAGGCGGAATGCTCACAACTGAAGGGATTGACGCGGTTTTCGAGTTCGACAATAATTTACGCTCACGAGGGACGGCTCCAAACGGAAGCATGATTATTCTTGCAAACGCCTTGTTTATCCCGGATTTGGTGAAGTTGAGATTGACACGGTCGGGCTACGATGAATGAACTTCTTCAACGCCGATTGACAACGCAAAAATCTCATCAAGTTTCATCGGCTTCCCAAAATAATATCCCTGCAACTTGTCAAATCCAATTGAACGCAGATATTCAAGCTGTTCTGCCGTTTCAACTCCTTCGGCTAGAGCCTGAACTCCCATTAATCGCGCCATTGAGAGATTAGAGCTGATTATGTATTTCACCTTGTCGGATTTGTTCACGTCGAAACCTCGCAAAAACTTCATGTCAAACTTTATCGTGTCAAAATTATAATCCTTCAGCACGTTCAACGACGAATACCCAGAGCCAAAATCATCCATCCAGACTTGATAACCCATCGCACGCAACTTCTCAATTCCTAAGTTCAAAACCGTCATTTCCTCATCGTTGATGGTCTCCGTTATCTCTATTCGCAACATCTCACGAGGAATATTATTTATCGTTATTGCCGCCTCAATCTCCCGTATAATGTCGCAAAGCTCAAAGTCCAGACGCGAAAGATTTATTGACACCGGAATTAACGCTAGGCCCCTCGCTTGTCTCGTGTGATAGTCTTCACAAACTTTCTTCATCGCGTAAATATCCAGCTTGTGAATTTCTCGGTATTGCTCAAGTGTCGGGATAAACTCACCAGGTGAAATAAATCCAAGTTCCGGGTCATTCCATCGCGCTAATGCCTCAGCCTCGCAGATTTTTCCCGTCGAAACTCGCACAATTGGCTGATACAATACGTTTATAAATTTATTCGTGAAGGCGTAATCTAACTTGTCAAGAATGTATTGCTGTAAAGCTAATTCCTTGCTCATCCCGTCATGAAACATGCATGAACTCACAGAGTGATTTTTACGGATGCTATCACAGGCCAATTTCGCACGGTCAAACGCTGAACGTATGTCCTCATTCTCAGAAGGAAAATATATTCCCGCTCGAAGTCTCAAAGTTACGTTCTCATGAAGCGTGTATAAATATTCCTGCACCGTGTCAATGTTCATCTCAACTTTCAGCCAGTCCGTTAATATCACAAAATTATCATCGCTAAATCTCGCTAACAAGTCATCGTCGCTCGAAAATATATTCGCCAGAATTAACGCAATCTCCTTCAAAATTTCATCGCCGCGCTCAAATCCAAAACGATTATTGAACATCTTGAAGTTGTCGAGATTGAACCATACAACAGCTAAGCCCTCACGTCCTGCGAAATTCCTTGATAACTCTATAAATCCCTCGCGCGTCAGAAGGCCCGTTAGTCTGTCGCGATTACGCCCCAACATGAAAAATTCTTAGTTGATGAACTCGAAAAGGTTTAAGCCGACTTCTTCACTGAATTTTCGCTCAATTGCTCCGTCCGGAACATTGTCAATTACCATCTCACATGTCGCGCTCACTACCGCACTGTTCAAGTGTCCGCCGAATACTTGACCTTTCTCATCGCCCGCGCTCAGGTGAATATGCGCGTAAAAATCCCCGTTCTTCGTCGTTACGGTTCCCCATAAACTTACGATTTCAGCCGGAAATTTGAAGTGGTTCGTGTGATACTTTTTCTCGTCGACATCGAACAAGCCCACGTTGAAGTCATCGATTGCTCCAAGTGCCTTTACTTCAGCTAACGTGATTTTCTCGCGTTCACAAAACTTCTTGAGCGTCGCTATAATCTCCTCGCCCCTGTCTATCCTGAGAAAATATTTGTTCCCGAATTTACGAAACTGCATGATTTTTCACTCCCCTTTGAACACATTATACAGCACAAAAAAACCCCTCGCGCCTGTCATGATTTCACGACAAAAACTTTTTCCGGAGTTACATCATTCACAATTCTGTATACATCACAAAAAACCCCTCGCCTCTGTACATCACAAAAAAAGAGAACCCCGATTTTCCGGAGTTCCCTTAACGTCGCAATTTCACTAAGTTAGTTCGTGAGAGTGAACGCCTGCATGAAAACGTTAGCGCTTTTGCCGTCGTAATATTTATGCTTCGTGCTTCCTGCAAGATAATCATACGCTAATAATCCGGCTGACTCCGCACGAGCTTTGAGCTTCGCTTTAAGTCTGGCTTCAGTGTCGTCGTTGTGGTCAGAAATTTTGTATAAAACGTAGCAGACAGTGTTGCTGTAGCCGAAATAAATTCCGTAATTCCCGGTCGTCGCGTAATATTGGTCGCGGCTCGCGTGGGTCCAGCTTCCTTTGCTCATGTTGAAACCCGCATTCTGTGTGCTGAAATATTTTGCGATTTCCTCAGGATGGTCGTTCAGGTAATCGTGTAATCTCGTTCCGCCCGTGTATTTCCCCGTTTTAGCGTCGTATTTTGCATCAACGTAATATCCGTTGTTCGCCGTCGTAATCGCAAGCCTCGAATAATTATCGAGATACCAGGCATTAACAGCTCGCTTCATCAGGTTCAAATCGTTGATTATCTTTATGGCCTTCGCCGACGTAACAGCCTCATCACTCGCTAGCATCATCATTGCCGCCAAAACTCCGATTACGACTATGACGATTAATAACTCGACGAGAGTAAACCCCTTGCGTATCGTCTTCATGGTGAAAATTCTCCTTTCGTGTGATTATGCCAATTTTAGCACAAAAAACGGCCAAGCGAGAGAGCCTGACCGCTGAACTTTTTACGTGATTACTCGGATAAATTCAGGATATTAATATACACATATTTATCAGTATCTCCGTTTTTTGTCCATGTGTATTCTACATTATTCTGATTTTTGAGACCGACCGCACTAGCTCTTGCCGCAAGTTTTTCTACAAGTCGGGTATCTGCGTCCTTAGTATCGTTGAAAAGTTTATAGCCTGCTAGCCAAATTCCTTTTTTCTGGTCAACATCGTGGAGAACATAAGCACCGACAGTTCCCTTGTTAGACTCGGGATTTTTCAGTTTTATTGAGTTTTCAGCGTTAAGATACTTCAAAATTTCGTCTGCGTGGTCTCGGGCAAAATTATCTATTTTCTGTTTCGTCCCGTTCGTGTTTATCTGATAGCCGTTGCTATCTTTCACAACTCTGTCAAGATTATCCGCGTACCATGCTAACGTCGCCGTCTTGAGGTTGCGAAGATTGCTGATTATCGTTGCGGCTTTGGCGGAACTTACGGCTTCGGTGCTCGATAACATCATCATTGTTGATAATACGCCGATTACCACGATTACGATTAATAACTCGACAAGTGTAAATCCTTTACGTTTCATAATAATTTCCCCTTTCGTTCCCCCAATTCCCCATAATTGCATAAAATACTTACGGGGGGGGGGGTAAATTACGTAGTGATGAGATTATAACACGGACGCTCGCATTTTCCTACGTGCAAATATACGAAAAGCCGAGCATGATTGCTCATACCCGGCCAATGTTTATTTCGTAAATTACTTCGCCGCTACTGGTTGTGCGCCAATCTCAGCGAGTGTTTTGTACGTCTCGTAACGTTCTCTGGCTTCCGCCGCGTTCCTGTCGAATAACTCCTCAGCAATCGTCGGGAAACCGCGCTTCAACGATGAGTAACGAACTTCACCGAGTAAGAACTCCTTGTAATTCTTCAGGAACTCTTCCTCATTATCAAACGACTTCGGAGCCTTGCTGTCAAGCGTGAACGGGTTGCCGGTTGCGTCAGGGTTGTAGCGATAGAGATGCCAGTAACCTTTTTCAACCGCAAGTTTCGTTCTCTCCTGAGTTTTGCCCATTCCCGCACGAATACCGTGATTGATGCAAGGTGCGTATGCAATGATTAACGACGGGCCTTTGTGGGCTTCTGCTTCCTTGAGAGCCTTCAATAACTGGTTCTTGTCCGCTCCCATGCCTACTTGTGCTACGTAGACTGTCCCGTAGGTCATCGCCATTCGTCCCAAATCCTTCTTGCGTGTGCGTTTTCCGGATGCCGCGAACTGTGCAATTGCCGCCGTAGGTGTTGACTTCGAGGATTGGCCGCCGGTGTTGGAGTAAACTTCGGTGTCGAGAACTAAAACGTTCACGTCTTCGCCGCTTCCTAAAACGTGGTCAAGTCCGCCGTAGCCGATATCATAGCCCCAGCCGTCTCCGCCGAATATCCACACGGATTTTTTCACAAGGTAATCTTTGTATTCGCAGAGTGTGCAGAACTCCTTCATTGCTTCATCGCTGAACTCTGCTGAACCGCCGCATTCCTCACAGCCGCAGAATAACTTATCAAGGCACTCTTCAACTTTCGCCGCCGCCGCAACGCTCGCTTCTCCGTCAAGATGAGCATCTAACCAACCCTGCAATACTTCCTTAACTTCTGCCGGGATTTCGTCCATCTTGATTAAGTTCTCAGCCGCAGTTGTCAAGTAATTCACCATGACATTAAGCGATAACTTCATGCCCATTCCGTACTCTGCCGCGTCCTCGAATAATGAGTTGCCCCATGCTGGACCGTGTCCGTTCGCGTCTGTCGTGTAAGGCATTGACGGAGCTGAACCGCCCCAAATTGATGAACAACCCGTAGCGTTCGCAACAATCATTCGTGAGCCGAAAAGCTGTGTGATTAATTTTGCGTATGGAGTTTCACCGCATCCCGCGCAAGCTCCGGAGAACTCGAACAATGGACGCTGGAACTGTGAACCCTGAACAGTGAACTTATCGCCCGCATCGGCCTTGTCTTTAACGTTCTCAAATGCAAATGTCCAACGGTCAATCTCGGCTGTCTGTGAGGCTGTCGGTTTCATCTCAAGCGCTTTGACCGGGCAAATATCCGCGCAGTTTCCGCATCCTAAGCAGTCAAGAACATCAACTTGCATCTTGTACTTGTAACCTGCCGCCTTAAGTTTCGGTGCTTTAACATCAACAGCTCCGAAGCCTTCGGGTGCGCTCGCCTGTTCAGCCTCATCAAGAAGGAACGGACGAATTGCCGCGTGCGGACATACCATTGAACACTGGTTGCACTGGATACATTTTGCTCCGTTCCACTCAGGGACATTAACAGCAACTCCGCGTTTCTCGTACTTTGACGTTCCAGCCGGGAAGTGGCCGTCCTCGTAGCCGTCAACGAATGCGCTCGACGGTAAAGTATTTCCCTTCTGGCCGTTAATCGTGTCAACTTGGTAGCTGATAAATCCAGGAATTTCACTGGGAAGTCCGGGCCTCTTGG
>JAFTCP010000180.1 GCA_017454625.1 Synergistaceae bacterium | reverse complement strand
TCCAAAACTTTACCTAAACGCCTGAAAATTTCCCATCGAAGTTCAGGCTCAAGCATCAAATTCTCATCATCTGCTAAAATTTTCCCCGCCTCATCCCGCGCAAGACGCAAAATTTTCTCATCCCTCACTAAATCCGCAATCCTAAAGTCCGTTACTCCATGTTGATGAGTTCCGCAAATCTCGCCCGCCCCTCGTTGATTTAAATCCTGTTCCGCAAGTTCAAAGCCGTCGGAAATACTCACCATAGCGCTAATCCTTTCTCGGCCTTCTGGTGTGATATTCTCGTTCTCAAGCAAGACACAATAACTTTGTGCCTTTCCTCGTCCGACGCGCCCCCTGAGTTGGTGAAGCTGTGCAAGTCCAAATTGGCCCGCATCCTGGATAATTATCATCGTAGCATTGGGAACGTCAACGCCCACTTCAATAACGACCGTAGAAACGAGCAAGTCAATTTTCCCGTCAGAGAAATTTTGCATGATTTGTGATTTCTCATCGACTGAAAGCCTGCCGTGAAGCATAGAAATTCTCAGTTCAGGCATTAACTTTCTCAGCTTTTCATAAGTCGAAGTTACAGCGTGTAAATCCCTCTCGCCCTCATCAATCACAGGACAAACATAATAAACTTGTCCTCCAGATTTCACCTGTTCGCGTATCATTTCGGGAATTTTCCAGAACTCAGGAGGAATTAATGCAAGCGTCTCAACCTTCTTGCGCCCTGATGGCAATTCGTGCAATATCGACACTTCTAAATCGCCGTAAACTGAAAGCATTAACGTTCTGGGAATTGGCGTTGCCGTCATCGTCAGTACATGAGGAGCTGAACCCTTCGTGATTAACTTGTTGCGCTGTAAAACCCCAAACCTGTGCTGTTCATCAACAATAACCAGAGCTAAATTGTGAAAGTTTACATCATCCGAAAAAACCGCGTGAGTTCCAACGACAATATCAATGCTTCCGTCAGAAATTCCCGATAAAATTTTCCGTCTTTCTTCAGCTTTAAGGCTTCCTGTTAATAATGCGATATTCAGACTTCGTGAACCCGTTCTCTCTTCATGCTCAAATCTTCCTGAAAATTTTTCTGACGTTGATAATTCCCGCTGCTCTTCACTTTCAGAGTTTCCCGCTAAATTTTTACCATAATCATAATAATTTTCCTGCTGAGTTGATAATTCCCATCTTCTTTCAGTCTCAAGTCTTCCTGTCAAGTCCTCTGGATTTTTCATGTACCCTAAGTTATGCTCCTGAGCTGATAATTCCCGTCTTTGTTCAGTGTCAAATTTTCCTGTCAAGCTCGCTAAACTTTTTCTGAGCTTCAAATAATGCTGCTGAGCTAAAATTTCCGTTGGAGCCATAAACGCCGCCTGAGTTCCTGAGTCCACAGCCGCCATCATTGCTGAAGCCGCGACTAAAGTTTTTCCGGAGCCTACATCTCCCTGCAATAATCTATTCATCGGATAAGTCTTCGCGATGTCGTCAAGAATTTCATAGATCGCTATTCTCTGGGCATTGGTCGGCTTAAACGGGAGATTGTTAATGAAAGCGTTGAAGTTTTCGCCGGGCTTGAGGGCTTGAGAGTGAACTTGTTTAGCTTGGGACTTACGACGCATGATTATTCCGGTCTGAAGCAGGAAAAATTCCTCGAATGATAATCTGTTGCGCGCTCGAATAAATTTATCCTCGTCGTCAGGGTGATGAATTTGCGTAATCGCATCACATAGGCTCATCATTCCAAATCTGGACAAAATTTTTTGCGGGAGAAACTCTTTCAGGCATTTACGAGCGTAATTATTCAGTGCTAAGTCAACAAATTTTCGGATTGCTTTCTGTGTCAGGTCTGAATTGGCCGGATAAACCGGGAAAATTCTGCCGACAATCCCGCTTTTCTGCTTCGGACTTCTCAAAATCTCAAACTCCGGATGCAAGAACTGCGGAACAATATACTTATTATCAATCGGGCCGTAAAGTGCAAGCCTCATCCCAACCCTGAGAATTTTAGCAATTTTATACGTGTACCAAGTTACTCGCGCAGTTCCGTACTCGTCAGAAATCATCGCTTCGGTTCGGTCGTAATTCGTAGAGAGTTCGGAAATTATCGCGATTGCACACTCATTCTGTCCCGGCTCTAAATCGCTGAGGGGCTTGGGAAATCTCCGATCCTCGTAACGTCGGGGCTTGAAATAAAATAAATCCTCAAGCGTTACAACTCCCAATTTCGCGAACGCTTGAGCTTTTTTCGGGCCAATTCCCTCTATAATCGTTAATGGTGAACTTAGACGGGCATTAGGCATCTTCTCCGGCCGGAACGTAATTTTCGCCTTCAGAATTTCCCTGTTCAGCGTTAATATCCTGCTGTGCATGCTCGATAACGTTTCCGAAGTCAACCAGCAAAGTATAAGCATCATGCAAAAATTTCTGTTTCTGAATGCTGAGATATTTAATCTGCTCGCTGTAATCTCCGGCTTCTTTCTCGGCATCATCGATTAATTTTTGTGCGTCGTTTTTGGCTGAAGATAAAATCTCTTCGGCTTTATCGTCAGCTTCACGTCGTCGGGCTTCGAGTTCGTTTTCGATATTAGCACGGGCCATTTCGGCTTTATCGCGTTTTTCCTGTGAAGTCTTTATCATCTCGTCGGCGGAAATTCGGGCTTTCGCTAAAATTTCGGCGGCTTTCTGTTCGGCTTCATCAATTCGTTCCTGAACTTTGCTGTCGGCTTCGGCTATGTGTCTCTCGGCTTCGGCGTGAGCTTCCGCGATAATTTGATCCTTCTGGGCTTGGGCCTGCTCTTCCATTTCTTTGGCGGCTTTGCGTGCTTGGATTAAAGCGTCCTTAATCATGTCGGTCATTGATTCCTGCTTCTGGACGAACGCTTCAAGCTCAGTAATTCTCGCTTCCTTCTCGTCAAGCTGGCTTGCGTAGGCTTCGAGGTCATCGGCAACCTGATTTAAGAAGTCCTCAACTTCAGCTACATAATATCCGCCAAATCTTACCTTTTTGAAAACTTTGACTTCAACGTCTTTTGCTGTTAATAAATCGCTCATTCCTGCTCATGCTCCTCCGGCCAAATTTCGAACATTCCTTCACGAGGCGTAATTAAATACTGTGCAGGCTCAATATACTTTAAATCACCTTTGCGGGCGTAAGCTATTCCCCCCATGAAAGTAATGAAACGTTCGCCCCTCTCCTCAAAATCACGCTGGCTCAATGTATGCAAGTCAATCAAGATCATTGCGCCGTCGTTGAAAGCGTCGCAGAGCTTGCGTTTATCCTCGTCGTTGGCAATTCCGTTGTAGAGTATTAATTTTCCTGCGGATGATGAAGAGACAGAGCCGGAAGAAGAGGCAGAACGTGAATTTTCGCGGCGTTGGGAAGATTTTTTTCGGCGTTCCTGTTTTTCTTCTTTCCTTTCTCTTTCTTCGTATTCATCATCATCATCGTAATCATCATCGGCATCATCGAAACCAAAGAATTTCATCAAATTCAAGTCTCATAACCTCCTGTAAAAATATTCTTAACGATTGCGAATAAATATATCACGAAATTTATTTTTTATGCGTAATTACGGTGCCAAATTCATAACTAGTCCTTGCTGGCTGAATTTATCTGCGAAAATCATCGCTAATTTTATTATGCCGAATATCGTGCTCCTCTCTTGTGCTGCGAATTGTATTTTCTCATGGTGAATAAAAGTTTCCCCTATTATTCTCCTCCTAATATTACGAGTTCAAAGCCGTCATTAATTTTTATTGCTGTAATCTCTTGGACCGAATAAAAGCGTTCCTATTCTAACCATTGTGCTGCCTTCAAGTATTGCGAGTTCAAAGTCGTCGCTCATTCCCATAGACAAAACGGGTAGACTTAAGCCGGATTTTACGCGTGCGTTCTCTTCAAGTTCACGTAAACTTGCAAAGGCCCGTCGGATTTCGCTTTCATTATTCGTGAGAGGTCCGACAGTCATTAAGCCTTCGAGTTTCAAATTTTCCTGCTGAATTACACTGTCAAGAAGTTGTGAAAAATTTTCCGGTGAAACTCCTGACTTGTTAATCTCGCCCGAAGTGTTTACTTCGATTAAGACGGGAATAACTTTACCTAATTCTCCGGCTATCCTGTTTAATCTCGTCGCAAGCTCCGGAGTGTCGATGCTGTCAATCGTGTCAAAGAGTTCTGCAGCTTTACGTGCTTTATTGGCCTGAAGATGACCGATTAATCGCCATTGTAAGCGTGAGGCTCCGTATGAAGCTCTTTTTGTCTCGGCTTCCTGAACTCGATTTTCCCCGAAGAAGTCAATGCATGAAAATTTTTCGGCTTCCTTCATTTCGTCAACGGTTCGTGTCTTGCTGACTGCTACGAATGAAATTTTATCGGTTCGTCCGGCTTTGAGCTTGGCATTCTGGATTTGTTCATAAATTTTTTCCGCGTTCAAGTGTTTATTAATCTCCTTTGCGATATTTTATTGAGTAAAAATTTCACCTGTCATAATACCATTCTGCAATCCTTCTCATCATAAAATTTAGTCTGCAAAATTTTCACGTTCACAAAACTTTTTCAGCGTGAAAATATCCCGGCAATTTTTACCACGTGTAATTTTTCATCTTGTCTGCGTTGAGAATTAATTCAGCT
>JAFTCP010000179.1 GCA_017454625.1 Synergistaceae bacterium | reverse complement strand
GCCCTCACGCCCTCACATCACCGCACGGACGCATTCACAATCCGGCTCTCATTCCCCCTTCGTAAGCTCCTCATAACGCCTCATAAGCTCATTCACAATCTCAAACTCACTCATCCCCTCTCCAAATCCATACGCCTCACTCACAGCACGGTCATTCTCTCGGTGCGCACGCCTAAGCTCCGAAGGCATCAACGTCTCATCGTAAAGCTCCGCCAAACTCGAATCAGGCCATTTCGCACGCGCATCAAGTATCCTCTGCGCACTCCTCTCAATCTTCGCTCGCTGCTTCTCACTCGCCTCCGGCCACACAAAACTGTTATAGTCAATCCCGTTTGAATAGCTGTATCGCATCTCAAGCCTCCCCGAAATTCGACGAACCCACCCCATATGAGGCAGACTCTCCAGAACTCCAAAGTGATACAAAGTTGCGTCGGGAATAATGCGCAAGCTGTCAGCACACATCACGGAATTATCCATAAAGCCCATCGGTATATACATTCGTTTTTCTGATGACGTTTTCGGAATGGCGATATATTTTCCCTTCGGAAGAGTTGTAACATGAAACTTTGTAGGAGTGTCGGCAAGTTTTTTTGTCGGCTCACTCTTGCTTTCAAGCCTGTATTTCCTGACGGCCTCAACTCGTTTATAGCATTCCGGCATTGATTTTATCTCGTGAGGCGTGCAGTCAGCCAGATATAAACAGTAACGCGGGCAATTGTGAAGAAACTCATAGCCGCCGTACCATAAGTGAAAATATTTCTCGGCTCTCGGCTCAATTTTTATGAACTCGCTGTATTCCTCAGGAGTGAAGAGGTAAAATCCCCCGTCAATCGGTTTATTCCCAATCCTCATTAAAGGCACGTCGAACAACGGAAGCGGTCTGTTCAGGATAAAGATGTTCGGAGCGTCTGACAAGTAAGCGTTGATGTTCCGGGCTTCACGCTGAGAAACTGAGCCGTCATCGTTCACGCTGTAAAAGTATCTTTTTTCCGGCTTCCCCGACATGAAACCGACGATTACGCAATGAACGTGAGCTTTGTTCTCGGCCTTGCTGTCCCACTTGAACGGCGAATAAGCAAAGTTTATGTTCAGTCCCTCATCGAAAAGGGGCTTCCATAAGATTTGGGCGTTGTCTCCCTGAGAGATTGAGTTTGTCGAGACTAAGGCGGCGTGAATTTGAGTTCCCCTGATGAAGTCATGAGCTTTTTTGTACCAGCATGCGACGTAATCCAGATTTGCAAGTCCTGAAACTCCGGAGAATATCCGCTTAAGCTCGTTTTTCTGGTCAGGTGTCATAATTCTTGCGCCTCTGAAAGGAGGATTGCTGATGATGTAATTCAAATTGGCCGGAGGGATTAAGTTTTCCCATGAGAGATTAAGCGCGTTGTCCTCGATTATGTGATTGTAAGTTTTCAGCGGGAGAAAGTCATCTTTAATGTCGAGAATGCTTTTAGTCTCCTTCATCATCTGGTGTTCGGCTATCCATAAGGCTGTTCGTGCGACACTGACGGCGAAATCGTTAATCTCAATCCCGTAAAAATTAGCAATTGAAACTTTTATAGGGGTAAATTCACCTTCAGCAAAGCTAATCTGGTTGTTCGTGAAATACGCCAAAATTCTATTCTCAAGCCTTCGTAACTGGATATAGCTTTCAGTTAAGAAATTCCCTGAACCACACGCAGGGTCTAAGAAAGTGAGCGACGCTAATTTACTTTGGAGCGCTAAAAGTTTCTTTGTCCTGTCAGGTTTTTTCGGGAGAGCTAAAATTTTCTCGAACTCGTTATTAAGTTCCGTCATGAACAGCGGGTTAATGACCTTGTGAATGTTCTCAATCGCCGTGTAATGCATGCCGCCTTCTTCTCTGGTTTCATCGTTCAAAGTCGACTCGAAGATTGCTCCGAAAATTGTCGGGTTAATGCCGCTCCAGTTGAAGCCTTCGGACATTTCCTCAAGAATAATTCTCAAGGGCTCATCGTCAGGGTAATCAAGTCTGGGAATTTCAATATCCTTCTCGGCGAATAATCCTCCGTTGACGTAATCAAAGCTCTTCAAATCGTCGTCAAGATAAGGGTCTCGCTCGTGTTTTTCCTGATTGAGAACGTCGAATAACTTTATTAATGCGTCGCGTGCTGTGTTTCGTCGTGAAAGAATGTAATCATGAAACGCGTTTTTCGGGAATAATCCTGAGTCTTCGGCGTAAAGGAGAAAGACGAGGCGAGTGCATAAGATGTTCAGGCTTCGTTTTGCGCGTGGAGTGTTGAAGTTGGCGTAGCGCGGCTTTATGCAGTCGTAGAATTTTCGTGTTAATTTTCCGGCCAATTCTGAGAGTTCCTGTTCGCGAATTTCTTTCGGAGTTGGAGCGTTGACGTTGACGATGAATTTTAAGCGTTCAATTTCCTTCTCCAAGTTCACGAGCAAAATTACTTCGGGTTCGTCTCTGGGAAACTCCAAGTCATGAACTCGGAAGCTCTGAAAGTCGCAGGTGATTATAAATCGTCCTTGTTGTGAGGCCGGTAACCAGTCGTGATAACGTTTTGCCTGTTCGTAAGGGGTCATGCTTGAGCCGTCGGATTGCTTGTAAGACTTCGTTAAATCAACGTCAAAACTCTTCTGCTCGATTACAATTCTCGTCGACGGGATATAACCATCAATGAAGCTGACGTGTGAAAGTTCAACGCGCTTCTGAAACTCTATGAACTCGCCGGGGTTCTCAACGCCTAAAATGTCATGAAGGAGTTCAAGCCAGAACGTTTGAGTGTCGCTGAGTTCGTCGCCGTGATTTTGCCACTTGTTAATAAATTCGTTAATCATCTTCGTAAAATTTAACCTCCCCATGTTTCAGAGGAGGCATAATATTATTTTCCTGCGGCGGCTCGGTCGCGTAAAACTCGGCGTAAGATTTTCCCCGTCCCTGACAAAGGAAACTCCGTAACAAATTCTACGCTTCGAGGGACTTTGAAGTGAGCAAGTTTCTCTTTCGCGTAACGTATGATGTCTCTATCGCTGGCTTCGGCTCCGTCTTCGAGGATAATATAAGCCTTCGGGATTTGTCCGTTAATCTCGTGGGGCATTCCGACGACGACGGCTTGATGAACTGCGGGATGTTCGGCTAAAATTTTCTCGACCTCCTGCGGGTAAACGTTGAAGCCTCCGACGATGATAATATCAGTAACACGGTCAAGGATAAACACGCATTCTTCGCCGTTGTGAGTTTCAAGTTTCACGTAATCGCCGGTGTTGAAAAATCCCTCTGCGTCAAATCTCTCTGCCGTAATCTCAGGAGCATGCAAATATCCCGGAGTTACAGAAGGACCTTTTACCCATAATACGCCCTCTTTGTCGCTCGTTGCTTGACCTTCACGAGTTTTCAGCTTGTATTCATAGCCAGGAATTACAGGCCCTATGCTTCCTGTGATTTGTGTCTCGCAGTCGTGATTTACGCAGATTACCGGTGAAGTTTCCGTGAGGCCGTAACCTTCCATGATGTCGCGGTCTAAAAGTTTTAACGCCATTTTGTGCAAATTCGGGTTCAGCTTGTCGCCTCCCGTGCAGATTATGCGTATTCTTGCGAGGGTTTCGGGGGGGAGCTTTCCCTTTTCGACGGACATTAAGAGGAATGACATTATCGCAGGAACGACGAACATTACATCAACTTTCGCTTCGGTGATTGCCCTGACTGTTACAGCTGGCGGAAGGAATGACGGAGCTATCGCGAGTTTCGCACCGAGTATTAACGGAAGAACTATCGTAACAGTGTATCCGAACGAGTGAAAATTCGGCAACACCGTAAGAAACGTATCATCGGGATTTAACGATTTTATCATCGCTAAAACGGCTTCACAATTGCTGTATAAGTTTTCGTGCGTCAACGGAACTGCTTTAGGATTGCCGGTTGTGCCTGATGTCGCAAAAATTATCGCTAAATCGTCGCTTTCCGTGTCCTGAGTTTTTCCCGTGAATGCCGGTAAACTTACGCTGTCCAAATCACACGAAATACACGGCCAATCCTCCGCAAGCTCGCTAATTTCATGCTCAGCGATTACAGCAAACGGCTTGATGAGGCTCAAAGTTCCCTTCAGTGAGGGAATACCCGCTTTCTCGTTCAATGGACAGAAAACTCCGCCGAGCTTCCAGACTGCAAGAGAGAGTGCCGGAATTAACGGGGAATTTCGCAACATTACAACGAGCTTTTGACCGCGTGAAAATCCAGCATTCCGCAACACATTCTCGCAATTATTAACGAGAGCAAGTAAATCCTTGCGTGTGTAAAATTTCCCGTCCCACCAATAACAAGGCTTTTCGGGTTCGGCTTCAAGTTTGGGTAAGATAATTTTCTCAAGTCTGGTCATTGTTTATCACGTTCTTTCTGATTTGTAAAATTTTCTTAAGTCTGAAATCCGCAGGCTCTATTAGCTTCGTGATAAAACCTGCAAGACATCACAGCTCACTTTTTCTCGCGTTCCTGTTGACGTAAAACACGACGTAATATTTTCCCCGTCGCTGAGGTTGGCAGGCTGTCAACAAATTCTATGCTTCGCGGCACCTTGTAATGCGATAATCTTTCCTTGCAGAACTTCACGAGTTCATTTTCGCTCACTGTCGCTCCCTGAGCTTTTATCACGTACGCTTTCGGAACTTCACCGCTTATGTCGTTTGGCATTCCGACGACGACAGCAAGACTTACAGCCGGATGTTCAGCTAAAATCGCTTCGACTTCCTGAGGATAAACATTGAAGCCGCCGACAATGATTATGTCAGTTACTCGGTCAAGAATTTTGATGTAACCGTCCTCGTCAATCTGCACGTAATCCCCAGTGTTAAACCAGCCGTCAATAAATCTCTCTCGGTTAATCTCGTCAGCATGATAATATCCCGACGTTACAGAAGGGCCCCTTGTCCATAAAACCCCCTCGCCGGGAATTGGTAAAATTTCGCCAGCCTCAGAACGTAATTGCAGCTCAAATCTGGGAAGAGCCGGGCCGACTGTTCCGAGTTTACGCACTGACGGTTTCGGGTTGACAGCTAAAACAGGCGAACACTCCGTAATCCCGTAGCCCTCGATTAAGGGAACTCCGAAAGTTTTCGTTACTCGGTCGTCCATCTTGGGATTGTAACGGTCTCCGCCAGCTATCAATAACTTTATCCCAGTTAAAGTTTTCCCCTGACGTTCCAGCATCGACGCGGCAAATCCTATCATCGTCGGCACTAGCAATAATACCGTCGGTTTCGTCTCCTCTATGACTTTTATCGTGTTCGACGGCGGCATAAACGATGGCAACAATACTTGCGTAGCATTCAGGATAAACGGCAATACACAGCATATCGTAAATCCGAACGCGTGAAAATTCGGTAAAACGTTCAGCAAAATATCATCCGGCGTTAAATCCGGAACGTGTTCAAGACATGCATTAATATTGTCAAGAATGTTCGCGTGCGTCAATGGTACGGCTTTCGGGTCTCCCGTTGTCCCTGAGGTTGAGAAGATTACGGCTAATGTCTTGTCGAAATCATCTGCTGGCTGAGTTTCTCCTACGAAAGGTTCTCCTCCTGTGCTGTCATATCGCGCACATATAAAGCCCGATTTTTTCAACGCAGCTTCAATGTCATCCTTCACAGTCGGCGCAATTATCACAGCAAACGGCTTCAATAATCCCAGCGTCTTTAATAACGAAATTTCCCCAGTCTTCTCGTTCAATGGGCAGAACACTCCGCCTAATCTCCAAGTCGCTAACATTATCGCTAACATCATCGGACAATTCGGCATCAACACAGCTAATCTTTGCCCCGCCGAAAATCCCGCATCCTTCAATCGAAGCGTGCATCGGTCCGCTAAATCCTTGAAACTCCGTCGCGTCATCCAATGATGATTATACCAACAACATTTACTATCAGGCGACGCATCAAGATACTCGTCAATCGCTTCATTCAGTAACATGAAATTTTTTGCCCCCTCCTAAAATTAATAAAATTCCAGCGAAACCGACAAAAACAGAATTACAGCCGCCGCCTCCGCTTGAATGTCCCACATCTCTCGGAGCGTTCTCCGTAACTTCAACCGTGAATTTTTCGCTCATTCCCTCACCCGTTGGAATTGGCCGAGCCGTAACAGTAACATCGCATGAGCCAACATTTTCGCCCGCCATAATCCGCACGCTGTCTCCTGAAACTATCTCAGCCGTCGCTATGTCAAGCCGATTTGTCGAAACCGTCAACTCGTAATCAACTCCCCCCCTCGTGTTCGCTAATTCTATCCCGTTAATATCTAGTTTAACAGTAGGCGTGATTGTTTCGTAGCTCCGCTTGTTAATCTTAATATTCTCAATAGGTGAGATTGTCGCTTTGGTGTCCTGTCTAGCCGCTTGGTCAACGTAAACCCTGTAAGCATTCGCCGATTTCCTGATCGCGTTTCCGTTTTCATCCCAGCCGTGAGCTTCCGCAGTGATTAAAGCTGAACCAATCCCAACAGCTTTTGCATGGCCGTATTCATCAATCGTTAAAACTGTAGGATTGCTCGAAACCCAGACAATCCCGGCAGGAGGATAACCTTTCACGTTCAACGAAGCATCTTCGGGGTAAATATCCGCGCTGAAATTGTCTTCTTTCGTGATTTGAATATAAGGCATTCCGTGAATATCTACGCTCTGAATTGCTACGGGGATTACCTCGTATGCTCCCGCGTCATAAGCTGAGAGTTTAGGCCGCGAATTTCCCGTCTGGTCAATGCTCAATGTGTAATTCACATTCTCAGGCACAAAGTCAATCGCCGGGGATGTCCTCGTAAGCCTGAAAACTTTTGCGTCGTTCACAGTTTCAAGCGAGTTTCTGAGAACGTTATTTAAGTTTTGCCCGACGAGATTATCAGTGTTCATATTAACATTCGCCGAACCCGTTACGTTATATCTGCTTCTTAAAGTTTCAACCGATGAAGCGTATATATCCGTGCTGGCTGTGTTGCCTAAAATTATTGACGAAAATAAATTCATTCCGCCTTCAATTAATGAGATGCCGCCGCCGTTCTGTGCGAGATTTCCGGCAATCGTGCAATGCTTAAATGTCGTCGCGTTGACTTCAGAACCCTTAGTAACGCTCACAGCTCCGCCGTAATTATCAGCGCGATTATCATAAAACGTGCAATTTTTAAACTCCGCAGAAGCATCATCATTAGCAATCTCAACAGCTCCGCCATTCCCGGAAAATGCCCGGCCCTTCATGAAAGTAATTCTGCTGAAAATTGCACGCCCCGACGTAATCCGAAACAATCTCCGTCCGTAATCTCCCTCAAAAGTTATACCGTTCCCGTTGATTGTTACGTTTTTCTCAATCGTAAATTCTCGTGTGAGTGTGATATTTTTTACGGAACTGGTAATGTTGATGACGTTGTCGCCTCCTTGATTGGCCTGCTGAATGCCCCATGATAGTGAACCGTTGCCGTCCGAATTGTTATTCACGACATCATAAGCAAACGCAGACGAAAAAGTTAAAGCAAGATTAAAAATGATGATTAATAATGAAGCTGATAAAAATTTTCTGAACATTTACGAAATAAAACCTCCTGAATAAAAATTTTGCCTAATATCATACATGAATACGAGTAAAGAAATATCTTCACAATGAAAAAATTTTCGCGCGAACTAAAAAATTTTCCTAATAGTATATAGTCTTACGTTGACGATGAAAAATTTTCACGTTTAACATAAAACTAAAGATTGCCGCAATAATAGAACGTGTTATATTTTTACGCTGATGAAAAATTTTCACACGGACTGAAAGATTAGCATTCTCATGTTGACGATGAAAAATTTTCTCATGAACTATCCCCCCTTTTTGCATGTTAATATTACATGATGAATGAAAAAATTTTCGCGTTACATTTTATTTTATTATTGTTTCAATTGTAGTAGAATACTCAATAGCATATTATATTTTCACAACTCAATCAATTTTTCATGAATCCAAGAGGGAGGGTTTTACTTTTATGGCAAAACGCAACTGGAAAACTATGGACGGAAACGAGGCAGTCGCTCACGTTGCATACGCTTTCTCCGAAATGGCTACGATTTACCCAATTACACCATCATCACCGATGCCCGAACATATTGACGAGTGGGCAGCACACGGACGCAAGAATATTTTCGGGCACACCGTGAAAGTTACGGAAATGCAGAGTGAAGCGGGGGCGGCTGGAGCATGTCATGGCGCGTTATCGGCCGGAGCATTAGCAAGCACGTACACAGCATCACAGGGCTTATTGCTCATGATACCGAACATGTACAAGATTGCGGGAGAGTTATTGCCCGGTGTGTTCCATGTTACGGCAAGGGCTATCGCGATGCATGCGCTTTCAATTTTCGGCGACCACAGCGACGTAATGTCAACGAGAATGTGCGGCTTCACAATGTTAGCGGGCGGCTCAGTGCAAGAAGCTCATGATATGGCGGCTGTAGCTCACCTTTCAGCGATTAAGTCGAGCGTACCAGTTTTGAATTTCTTTGACGGGTTCAGAACTTCACATGAAATTCAAAAAGTTGACGCGTTCGATTATGCCGATTTGGCGAAACTCGTTGATTATGACGCGATTGCGGCCTTCAGAGACCGTTCAATGAGACCTGAGAAGCCCTACACCAAAGGCACAGCACAGAACCCCGATATTTTCTTCCAAGCGAAAGAAGCATCACAGCCGTTCTATGACAGAGTTCCTGACATCGTCGCAGGTTACATGAAGGACATTAAGGGAATTTGCGGGCGTGAATATCATCCGTTCAACTATTACGGAGCTCCTGACGCTGACAGAGTAATTATCGCTATGGGCTCAGTATGTCAGGCAATCGAAGAGACCGTTGATTACTTGAACGCTCGCGGCGAGAAAGTCGGAGTTGTCGAAGTTCACCTTTACAGACCGTTCTCACCGAAATATTTCTTCCGCGCTTTACCGGCAACTGTGAAGGCTATTGCTGTTCTCGACAGAGTTAAAGAAGTCGGAGCTTTGGGCGGACCGCTTTATGAGGATGTCTGCTCATTGTTCATCGGCAATGATAAGGCACCGAAGATTGTCGGAGGACGTTACGGATTAGGCTCAAAAGATACCACACCGAGCGACTTGAAAGTTTGCTTCGATAACTTGAAACTCTTTGAACCGCGCAATAACTTCACACTCGGAATTATCGACGACGTAAACGACAGCTCATTAATTCCTGACGAGCACATTAACGCGGCCGCTGAAGGTACAGTTTGCTGTAAGTTCTGGGGTCTCGGCTCAGACGGAACAGTCGGCGCGAACAAGAACTCAATCAAGATTATCGGCGACCACACGGATATGTACGCTCAGGGCTACTTTGATTACGACAGCAAGAAGTCCGGCGGTATCACAATGTCCCACCTGAGATTTGGCAAATCACCGATTAAGTCAACATACCTCATTGACCACGCTGATTTTATCGCATGCCATAAGCAGGAATACGTAAATCAGTATGACTTGTTGCAGGGAATGAAAGAGGGCGGAACGTTCTTACTCAATACGCAGTGGATGACAATGGAAGCTCTCGAAGAACATTTACCGGCCAGCCTTAAGCGGAAGATTGCGAATTTGGGTTGCAAGTTCTACATCATTAACGCTGTTGACGAGGCTCAGAAAATCGGACTTGGCTCAAGAACAAACACGATTATGCAGTCAGCCTTCTTCAAGCTCGCGAATGTTATTCCCATTGATGACGCAGTGAAGTACATGAAGGAAGCTATCGTGAAGTCTTACGGCGCAAAGGGTGAAGACATCGTAAAGATGAACTACGCCGCTGTTGATGCTGGACTTGCAGGACTTGTTGAGATTACAGTACCGGAAGCATGGAAGACTGCCGAAGATAAAGCTACCAAGAGGCCCGGACTTCCCAGTGAAATTCCTGGATTTATCAGCTACCAAGTTGACACGATTAACGGCCAGAAGGGAAATACTTTACCATCGAGCGCATTCGTCGACGGCTACGAGGACGGACATTTCCCGGCGGGCACAAGCAAATACGAGAAACGCGGAGTTGCTGTTAATGTCCCTGAGTGGAACGGAGCAAAATGTATTCAGTGCAACCAGTGCTCAATGGTATGTCCTCACGCGGCAATTCGTCCGTTCCTTCTTGATGAGGCTGAACAGGCGAGCGCACCCGAAGGCTTCGGAGCTGTTGATGTTAAAGCACCGAAACTTAAGGCGGCAGGCTACAAGTATAAAATGCAAGTTGACGTTCTTGACTGCTTAGGATGCGGAAACTGC
>JAFTCP010000022.1 GCA_017454625.1 Synergistaceae bacterium | reverse complement strand
TCGTATTATTATCGGCTTCCTTAGAGAGTAAAAGGACAACGGCCCGGCATTCTCTCAACGCTGAAGTTACGGCTTCAGCATGATTTACTCCAGCAGAAATATCACGCGAAGGATACCAAGTTTCAAGCCCTGAACGTTCAAGATATTCTGCAATTTTCACGGCCGATTTACGTCTGGAATTTGTGTAACTCAGAAAGATTTTTCCTGATGCGTTGCCTTCTGCTTTCTCATGAGCTTGTGAGGTTTCTTGAATTTCAGAGACTTCATGAAAATTTTTGTCCGATACATTAACTTTTACTTCATAGTGAGTTTGTGAAACTTCCGGAACTTGTGATATTTCAGAACTCTTTACGTCTTCCGTATCATCATAAAAATTTTTGTCCTGGTCTATTTCGTCAAGAATATTGCGGATAAGCTCATCTAAAGTTTCATCGCGACGTTCAAGCCAATTCAATCTGTGTTTCATGCCGAGAAGGTATCTTAAATTCTGGGGATTTATTCTCTCAACTTCAAGGCAGATTACACGTTTTCCGTTTTCGACAGCGTCGTATAATTCCCTCTTTACGTGTACGCTTGCGTCTGAATGAGCGCTTAATAAAAGCACAAACACCCGGCACTGTTCAATCCCGTTAAGAATTTCCTGGTCATAGTCATAACCGGCTCTTATGTCGCGGGGAGCATACCAGGCTTTGAAGTCGTATTCTTTGCGGCTCTCAAGATAATTAGCGATATGTTCAGCTAAATCATGTTCTTGTGAAGCGTGGCTGATGAATATTTTACCCGTCATAATTTCCCTCCAAAATTTTACGCAAAGTCTCGGCTATATTGTCAATCTCGTCCGGCTTGTAAATCGTGATGACTTTATCGCTCCATCTTTCACGAAGTTTAGAGTTACTCTGCTCAAAACGTTTATTATCAATTCCCCGCAAATCCGTAATCATTACAGCCTGTGCGTTCACTCCGAGCCTGTCAGTAATTTTATAGAGTTTATCATAATAACCACTAAGAATTTGCTCCTCATCAAAAATATTCTTCTGAGCCTTACACTCGATACACAGAACCTTGAAGCCCTTGATTATTATGCAGTCAAACTCATTATCTCCGCCCTCATTCCAGCCAACTTTGAAGCCGATTACAGCGTCATCAAATAATCCTGACTCTTGCGCCTTATTGTAAACATAAAGCTCTAACATTCTTCCGGCAGAAGTCATTAATCCCCTGATCGAGTGTGAAGAATACGAAAAACTTGCTGTGAAATTTTGCGGGCTAATAACGAGATTATTAATATATCCCATCGACGCAAAAAATATCAGAAGGTCTTGTGCTTGTGGAGTTTCGGGAATTTGCGCGTCCTTCACGACTAAATTATTAATCTTTATGTTTGCTTGGCCTGATTTATCAATCCAGCATTCGACAGCCTCAAAGTCAGAGAACATGAGAGCGTAAGGGTCTGCGAAGATTTTATGATATATGCTGACGTACTCCGGATGAGATTTTATTACGACCTTGCATAAGTTCATGTTATGACCGCTGATTGAGCTTCCGGAATAAGCAAAGCCGGTGTTTAGCAAAAATGTTATTATTCTCTCAGCTGCAGGTCGGCAAATCACAGGAAGATAATACGTTAATTCCTCAGGTTTCACGTAGGATAAGGGAACAAATTTCAAGTTTATACGGGCAGGATAACTCTCAAGGGATTTACAGAGACGCTTCCAAGTGTCATTAAAATTGGCCTCAGTATATTTTTTCCATAAAGCTACATAATCTCCGGAAAAACTTGATGCCGTATTCTCAAGACTGAAAGCCTGACAAAGCGTGAGCATATCAGCGGCACTAATCGAAATTCGGCGGGGAATATACGTAAATATCTCACAGCCTTTAATCTCGCTAAAGTTCATCGTTAGCATGTCAAATCTGTAATGCCGTGAAATATCATAACTCTCAAGCAATCCGGCCAATTTCGTATTATTCTTCTCAAGCACAAAGTTTTCTGAACGTTCACGTATAATCTCGCAAAGCCTCGTGTAATCCTCATTCCTAATCTTGATAAATTCTGCCCGCCTGATTTTCCCGCCTTTGAGTTCCTGCCTAAGCCCGGAAATATTAACTCTCTCGGAATATCCAATGAGAAAATTTATTTCTGCCCTGACATTCTTACGCTTAAAAAATCTCATGACGAGCTTAAAAGTTTTTTTGAGACTTTCGGCCTGATTTGAACTTTCCAGTAAACAGAGATAAATTATTTTTGCGGGATTAATTACGACCGAAGCCGCACAATTTCCGAGTAAACTCGTAACGCTTTCTCCGTCATCATAAGGAACAGCGAGGCAAATATCATCCGAGTAGGTCAGAATAAACGGGATTTTCTCGATTAAAGCGGTGTCATCTTTCTTGTAATTCCTGTATTCATATGCAAGAAGAATATTCGTAAATTTGGCCGTAAATCTGTTTAAATTTTTCCATGCTTCTGAGGCTCTCGCACTGCTGAGATTTCCAAATGAATTTTTGAGCGCATCAAGTCGTCCTTCGTGCAAGTAAACTTTCTGAGTGTCGCCGTTCCAAATAGCTTGTATACATGAATACCACTCATTAAATGCGGAAAGTGCGGCGGGGTTGTTATCCAAGATTGAGCGGATACCTGAAATTTCCGGGCCGTTCAATAAATCCGTTTGTCTGGTCTTCTCCGCGTCATCCAAATATAAACGATGAAGTTTTACGGACATTGTTTCGAGTTCATCGAGTTCATCAAGAGAAGCATTGATATTATCCCATTGTTCATGAGAAATTTTATCAAGTTTATCACTCGGCTTACTTCTGCATATGCATACGTGGCGTTTGTGCTTGTCATCTTTTGCGCCGTCAGTCAAAGCGTCATGAAGATTTGTGAAAGATGTCCAGCCCTCGCAGATTTTTTCTGTTACCCACCTTCGATGTTCTAGATACATTAACTCATTAAATAGCTCAGGATTATTCAGCTCTGTGAAGAGTTCAGCGGCGGCCTCAAGTGAAGCATAATCAAGGCTGTCTATGTCAATACTTACGCTATGGAGTTTGTATTTCAGCGACAGGACATTAGAGATTGACGAGGATTGATTGTAAGGGTTATTGAAGCTGCTGAGCACGGATTTGAAGTCAACGTTTAAGTTCTTGTACCACACGCGGTGAACGTTAAAGGCCATTCGTAAGATTTCGCGCCACTCAGGAAGATTTGTAATGTCAAGATTTACATTGATGGGCACAATATTATCCGGCAAATTCTGGAGGAGATTTTCCCCTTCATGGACGAAACAACAGAAATTTTTGGAGGCGAATTTTTCAGCAAGCTCAAAGTTACTAGCGTCATCAACGAAAACATAATATGAATTATAATCTTCGTTCAGCGTGCGTGAGAAATTAATAGTCCCGTAGATTTCCTTTTCGCCGTCAAAATGTCCGTTTATCCTGAAGAAGTTTCCAAGTTCCGGCCTGTCCTGTTTATATTTTTCAACAGCGGGTTCATCCTGTGAGACAATCTCGACGTTTAAAGTTTTTCCGTGCATTTGGCCAATCTGAAGGGATAAGTCAAGAAATTTTTGCGCGTAAACTCCGAAGCCGACAATCAAAATATTAATACACTCTCCAGCGTCCTGATTGATATACAGCGGGTATTTGAACAGGTGATAATGCAAGGCTTGACCGAACAAGTTAATCTTCCTCCTCGTAATAAAAATTGGCCGAAAACTCTTTAACGAGCTTCCGGCGTTATCATTTCTCTACAAATGGGCCATCTTCATAACAGCTTTTACGAACTCAGACATGCTTATTCCTTTAGCTTTGGCGGCTTTCGGAACTAAACTTGTCGCTGTCATTCCAGGAGCCGTATTAACTTCGAGGATATAAGCCTTCCCGTCATTCGATAACCTGAAATCCGAGCGGCTGTATCCTGAGCAGCCCAAAACTTTATGAGCTTTTACGGCCATCTCTGAGACCTGCGAAATTTCTTCATCAGTCAACTTTGCAGGAACGATATATTCAGTTGCTCCGGCTGTGTATTTGTTGGCGTAATCGTAGAAGCCCTCATGAGGTTTAATCTCGATAATCGGGAGTGCTTCGGTTTTGCCGTGATTGTCCCAGACTGCGCAGGTTAATTCGCGTCCGTCAATGTATTCTTCAACGATAACATCACCGTTGTAACTTTCACGAGCTAAATAAGCCGCTTTCGTCAATGCTAATTCCGTAAGTCCGCGAATAATCGATAGCCCGACCGTGCTTCCGCCTGAACACGGTTTGACGACGACATCAAGCCCGAACTTAGCTTTTACGTCAGCGAAACTTTGCGGCCATAGTAAAGCGTTGGGAGTTCTTATGCCCTCTTTCTTGAAAACTTCCTGAGCCTTCCATTTATTCATAGCGAGCGCGCTGGCTTCAGGGCCTGAACCTGTGTAGGGAATTTTCATCTCGGCCAATTTAGCTTGAAGTAATCCGCCTTCTCCCCAGTCGCCATGCATCGCGATAAAAGCTCCGTCGTAACCTTTAACTTTTGCGACATCAGAAAGAGCCTTCAAGTCAAGCAGTTCCGCCTCAAATTCTCCGGTTTCATTGAGGGCATCACATACGGCTTTTCCGCTTCTGAGTGAAACTTCGCGTTCTTTTCCGTCGCCTCCGCATAATACTGCAATCATAAAATCTATCACCTCATAATAAATTTCGACGCATAATTATAATCGCAAATTGACAAATTTTATGCTTACACTACAGCCGCAAAAAAAACTGAAGCGTGAAGCTCCCGGCAAATTGTCAATATTACTTCTTGTCCTGCGCAAGCCCGTAACTATGAACATCGATAATTTATTGCAAAAAAACCGGAAGCCCTGAACAAAGAGCCTCCGGATAAATTTTTCTCATAAAGACCGAAAGCAAATCACTCCGGCCAATTATTAATAATTACTTCTTGCCCTGCCACTCACAAAGCAAGCCCGTAGCTACAAACATTGAACTCCAAGTTCCGGCTATCATGCCTACTAACATTGCGTAACTGAAAGCCATTAACACAGGCCCGCCCCATACGCAAAGCGCGATTACCGGGAATAAAGTCGTCAATGTCGTATTAATCGTTCGTGCTAATGTCTGGTTCAACGATTTATTGACGAGATTAACAATTCCTTCACGAGAGAGACCGCCCCAGTTCTCACGTACACGGTCAAGAATGATAATCGTGTTGTTCAGCGAGTAGCCTACGATTGTGAGAATTGCCGCGATGAAAGATGAGCCTATTTCCATTTGAGTGAGACTGAAGAAGCCCAGCGCGATAATTACGTCATGAACAAGAGGAACAACGCTCACTACAGCAAATCTGAACTGGAAACGAAGCGTAATATAAATCAGAATGGCAACAAGCGCGATTGATACGCCGATTATAGCCTGTCTTCGTAATTCTCCGCCGACAACAGGCCCGACCTTCTCAAAGCCCGTAACTCTCATATCAGCATAATTATTCTGCAAAGCCTTAACGACAGCTTCACGGCTCTCTTCGGTGTCCTCGTTGGTTCGGATAATTATTCCCTTCTCGCCGAAATTCTGTATCATCGCTTCACGCGCAACAACTCCGGATATTACAGTGCGTACCCCGTTAATCTCCGGCCTGTTATCGAACTCAACCTGAATTACATTACCGCCGGTAAAGTCAATTCCTAAGTTTAAGCCGCGAGTTAATAATAAAGCTATACTGGCGATTACGAGCACAAGGCTTATAGTGAGGGCTAATTTACGATGGCTCATGAAGTCAAAATTGAGATTTAATCTGCTCATCATTAATTCCTCCCTCCACGCTTTACGAACAACTGCAATATCGCACGTGTTACGACAATATTAGCGAAAACGCTCGCGACAAGACCAACCGACAAAGTTACTCCGAAGCCTCTGACTGATCCCGAACCGAAATAGAACAGGACTAACGCCGCAATCAAAGTTGTGATGTTGCTGTCAAGAATTGTAACGAGAGCTTTTCTGAAGCCTGAATCAAGAGCGGCCATAGGAGTTTTTCCCGCGTTCTGTTCCTCACGGATGCGCTCGTAGATTAAAACGTTTCCATCAACGGCCATTCCAAGCGTCAAGATAATTCCTGCGATGCCGGGAAGTGTCAAAGTTGCGTTGAAGGCGATTAGTCCCGCGAAAATCAATAAAATCGTAACGGCGAGTGCTAAGTCTGCGGCTAATCCTCTAAACTGGTAATAAAGCAGCATGAAGACTAAAACCATTCCAGCACCGAACAATCCGGCTTCAAGTCCCTGTTTAACGCTGTCAGCTCCCAAGCTCGGACCAACTGAACGGTTCTCTGCAATCTCGACGGCTACAGGCAATGCACCGGCTTTTAACATTATCGCTAAGCGTCCGGCCTCATCAGCTGTAAATCTTCCTGTTATTTGCGCGCGTCCTCCGCCTATTCTATCCTGAACGACAGGGGCAGAAATTACGACGTTATCAAGCACAATTGCTAACTGTTTGCCGATTAAACGTGCTGTTGCGTCCTCGAATAATCTTGCTCCGTTTGAGTTGAACTCTAAAGATACGCCCATTCTTCCGAGACTGTCAGGGTTGACTTCGGCGTTGTCTAAATCTTTTCCGGAGAGAAGCACAGGCCCAAGCAGGTAAAACATTCCGGCTTCTTCAGCAGGAGCGACGATTGAGCCTTCGACAGTCTTTGAGCGAGCAACCAAATCTGCGCTGGCATTGCTCAATCTCGCGACTTCCTGCCGCCATCTCTCCTGAGCATTCACGAACTGAATATCGCTGTCGTAATTTCTCCGCTGAGGCTCAACCGGTAAATTGCTTCCTGTTGACGCTAAGACCTCGCGAAAGTCCATCTGTGCCGTTCTGCCGATGAGTTCAAGCGCGGCCGCCGGGTCCTGAATGCCGGGCAAATCTACAATAATTCTGTCTGAACCCGACTTCTGAATAATCGGCTCAGCAACTCCATACTGGTCAATACGATTTCTTAAGACTGCTAATAACCTGTCAATGCTGTCATCACGCAAAGGATTTTCGGGAGTGTCTTTTGCCTGAAGAACTATATGCGCTCCTCCTTTGAGGTCAAGACCGAGATTAAGCCCGTTCCTCTCGAAATACGCATAGCATAACGCTCCGACAATTACGATTAAAACGAGCCAGAAGCGAAATTTATCCGCACGATTCATTAAGACGCTGCCTCCTGCTGCTGTTTGACTGCACGTTTGCCCTGAACTGCTGACTTCAGAATTGTAACGCGAACTCCTTCGGCAATCTCAATCTGGAACGAATCATCACGAACTTCACGGACTGTACCGTAAAATCCGCCAATCGTGATAATCTGATCTCCTCGCGTTATGCTGTCAATCATATTTTTCTGCTGCTTATCACGTTTTCTCTGGGGACGAATGATGAAGAAATAAAATATTAATACGAATATTGCAAGAGGAAAAAGCATCCCCATAATTCCGCCCTGAGCTCCTGCCGCTCCTTCAGCTCCAGCTCCTCCGCCGGAACCTGATGGGGCACTTCCGCCGCACGGCGATACTGCTGTTGTTGTTTCTGCCATACTAAAAAATTACCTCCAAAAAATTATTTCTTGCGCTAAAATTCATGGTCTTACTCTTCAAAGCCTAAAACTTCAGCGTGTAAAATATTTCTATAATGTAAATACCTGTGAAATATTTTACGTCAAAATCACAATGAAGCCTGAAGCTGATATTTCAAGCCTCAAGCTCATAAAATTGCGTTAAAGTTATTTCTTTCTCCAGGCTACTGCCTCAATCTCAACGCCTACAGCCTTCGGTAAGTCTTTCACTGCGACAAATGAACGTGCCGGAGCATCGCTTGGAAAATATTTTGCGTAGACCTCGTTAATCTTCGCGAAATTCGCTATGTCCGAAGCAAATACCGTAGTTTTCACAACGTCGCTTAAGGAATAACCTGCTGCCTCAATAATTGCCTTGAGATTTTCGAGCGACTGTTTAGCCTGTTCGGTTATGTCTTCCGAGAAAGTCCCGTTTGCCGGGTTCACAGGAATTTGACCGGACACGTAAAGAAATTCGCCAGCCTGGATTGCCTGAGAGTAAGGGCCGATTGCCGCAGGAGCTTTGTCGGTTGAGATTATGCGCTTTACATCATCAAGAATGAATTCGGGTTCTACGAATGCCATGATAAATTACTTCCACATAGGTGAATATCTGTCGAGTTTTGCGTACTTCGCTGTGTCGCCGAGTTCTTCCTCAATCCTTAACAGCTGGTTGTACTTCGCAATTCTGTCCGTACGAGCAACGCTTCCCGTCTTAATCTGGCCCGCTCTGGTTGCAACTGCCAAGTCAGCAATAAACGTGTCGGCTGTCTCGCCTGAACGGTGGGAAATTACTGCCGCGTATCCTGCTTCACCGGCCATGCGGATAACCTGAAGTGTCTCGCTGACTGTTCCAATCTGGTTGAGCTTGACGAGAACAGCATTAGCGATTTTCTCATTGATGCCGCGAGCTAAGATCTTCGGGTTCGTAACGAAAAGGTCATCGCCGACGAGCTGAATTTTTTTGCCGAGTGTTGCTGTTAAATTGGCCCAGCCTTCCCAGTCGTCCTCAGCGCAACCGTCTTCGATTGAGATTACGGGGTAATTCGCGACGAGATCATCATAGAGTTTGACGAGTTCTGCTGAAGTGTACTCCGCTCCACCGCTCTTCGTGAATACGTACTTGTTCAGCTTCGTATCGAAAAATTCTGAGCTTGCAACGTCGAGAGCAAAGCTGACATCTTTACCCGGAGTGTATCCTGCTTTGTTGACGGCTTCCATGAGCAAGTCAAGGGCTTCACGGTTATCCTTAAGGTCAGGAGCAAATCCGCCTTCGTCGCCTACGCCGGTTGAATACTTGCGGGCTTTTACACAGCTCTTGAGTGAGTGATAAACTTCTGCGCCCATTCTTAAAGCCTCTTTGAAGCTGGGGGCATTATGCGGGACAATCATAAACTCCTGGAAGTCTACGGTTGAATCTGCATGAGCTCCGCCGTTGATGACGTTCATCATAGGAGTAGGAAGCAAGCCGCCGCCAATTCCGCCGAGCCATGAATACAGAGGTACGCCATGACTTTCAGCCGCCGCACGGGCATTAGCCATTGAAACGCCGAGAATTGCATTAGCACCGAGATTTGATTTTCCTTCTGTTCCGTCAAGAGCGATCATTGCGCGGTCAAGTGCTCCCTGATCGTCTGCGTCCATTCCGAGAACTTCGGGGGCGATCTTCTCGTTTACGTTGTCAACAGCATGCTGAGTTCCTTTTCCGCCGTAACGTGCTTCTTTGTCGCGAAGCTCTAATGCCTCATGAACGCCCGTTGATGCACCTGAAGGAACGGCAGCACGTCCCATTGAACCGTCTTCGAGATAAACGTCAACTTCAACTGTGGGGTTTCCTCTTGAGTCAAGAATTTCACGGCCGCGAATACCAATTATTGATGCCATAGAAAAAATTCCTCCTGATAATAAATTTTGAATGTGAGCTAATTATAAATGGCAAGCGGAAAAATTAAAATGGTTTTTCGTCGGGCTTAACGGGGCGTTCTTCTAATTGTTCCCATGAAATTACTTTAGGACGTTTCAAAACTGCCTCGTCAGCACACAACACTTTCACCTTCAAAACTCTGTTAATGTAAGCAATCTCTATAATATTTCCTTCCCGAACTTCGCTTGAGGGCTTGCATTCCCGGCCTTCAAGTCTGACCGCTCCGAGTTCGATCATTTCTTGTGCGACTGTCCGACGTTTTACAAGTCTAGCTAGTTTTAAGAATTTATCAAGTCTCATAATTTCTCCTCCCTGTCTTCAAGTGTAATTATTTTTTGCGTGATGCGTTATTAGTCTTGCGAGTTTTAATCTCATGATTTTTTCCCTTGTTTTCCAGTCTTATTATCCATTGAGCGAATTATAAATTGTGATAGTTTTACCCTCCCTGTCTTTAGGCGTGATTACATTTTTCTTGACGAATTATGATTTTGCTAGTTTGAGAAAATTATCGCATCTCACAATCTTTTCACACAGAAGCTGAATATCTCCCGGATTTCTCGATGATTAAGCCTTCAGCCTCTAAGCTCATCAATGCAAATTGCACGCTCGAAGCATCAAGTTTACTCTCAGAAATAAGCTCATCGATTAATCTTCCTCCCTGTCTCTGAAGCAAAGAATATATCACTTTTTCGTCGTCTGACAATTCAGGAGGTGAGTTAGTCGGTTTCACGTTCTCTTTCTCGTCGGTGAACAAGTCAAGCTGTAAACTTTTTCCCGTGAAGGTCTCAATGAAAGCGTTAATGTCGTACAAACATTTTGCGCCGTCGGAGATTAATTTATTCGTTCCCTTGCAGATTTCCTCATTAATTCTTCCTGGAACAGCCCATAATTCCCGGCCAATTTTACGCGCTAATGTTGCTGTGATTAATGCTCCGCTCTTCTCGCCAGCTTCAACGACGACAACACGAGACGCAAGCCCCGCGATAATTTTATTACGTTCGGGGAAATGCCATTTATCGCCTCCGGAGTTAAGCGGATATTCGGAGATTATTGCTCCTCGTTCAAGAATGCGTGAGAATAAATCTCTGTTCTCAGTCGGATAAATTTTGTCTATCGAAGTTCCGAACACGGCTATTGTAATTCCGTCAGCGCTGAGTGCTCCTCTGTGAGCGTGGCTGTCAATTCCTCGTGCGCCTCCGCTGATTGTGATTATGTTGTTCTGGGCTAAAGCGCGCGCAAGTCCTGATGCTGTGAGTTGTCCGTATGAGCTGCATTTTCGGGTTCCGACGATTGAGACGGACGGAAGCGAGAGATTAACTTTGCCTTGAACGTATAATCCGACGGGCGGCCTGATGATGTCAAAGAGTTTTGCGGGATAATCAATATCTTTCGCCGTAATAAATCTCGCGTTTAATGCTTCGACCTGTTCAAGCTCACGTTCAGCCCAGCCGTCTTTAGCGAGCAAACTTGATAGTCTGGAAATTTGTTCTTCACTTAAGCCGAGTTCTCTCCAAAACGTAGGACCTGCGAATAATTCTGAGGGCTGATAATCATTGCAGAGTTTCAGGAAAAATTCACAGGGAATATTCGCGGCGTTTAATAATAATCCTGCTCGTGTTGTGTCGTTCATGCTTTAACATAATAAAACCCTCCGGAGGGAAAATCCAGAGGGCAGAAAATTTCTCACTTATGCAATAATCTTCTGGGCTTCTTCCTGAATTTTCTTCAGATGCTCAGGGCTTACGAAACTTTCAGCGTAGAGCTTGCAGATATTCTCAGTTCCAGACGGACGAGCCGCAAACCATCCGTTTTCTGTCGTAACCTTAAGGCCGCCGATTGATGCGTTATTTCCCGGAGCCTTCGTGAACTTCGCCGTAATCTTGTCGCCCGCGAGTGTGTCAGCTTTGATGTCCTCAGGTGATAATTTTCCGAGCGCGGCTTTCTGTTCAGGTGTCGCCGGAGTGTCAATTCGCGCGTAATAGCTCGTGCCGTATTTCGCTTTGATTTCGTCGTAATGCTGAGCAGGATTTTTACCCGTCGTCGCCGTAATCTCAACAGCAAGCAAGTCCATGATTATGCCGTCTTTGTCGGTCGTCCAAACTGAACCGTCCTTGCACAAGAATGAAGCTCCTGCGCTCTCTTCTCCGCCGAAGCCCATTGAGCCGTCAAGAAGTCCGTCAACAAACCACTTGAAGCCTACAGGAACTTCGCAAAGTTTACGGCCAATTCCTGCGGTTACACGGTCAATGATTGAGCTTGATACTACAGTTTTGCCAACTGCCGCGTCCGCTCTCCAGCCTTTTCTTGATGTGAATAAATGCTGAACTGCGACTGACAAATACGCGTTCGGGTTCATTAATCCCTGCGGAGTTACTATTCCATGTCGGTCATAATCCGTGTCGTTGCCGAATGCAATATCGTAATCGTCCTTCAGCTTGATTAAATTGGCCATAGCCCAGGGCGATGAACAGTCCATGCGGATTTTTCCGTCGTGGTCAGGAGGCATGAATGAAAATGTCGGGTCAAGATTGGGATTAACGACTTCGAGATTTTTAATTCCGTAGACTTCTGCGATTGGTGCCCAGTAATAAATTCCTGAACCGCCGAGAGGATCCGCGCCGATTTTCAAGCCTGACTTAGCAATTGCTTCCATGTCAACAACCGTAGCAAGAGCTTTGACATACGGCAGAACGTAATCTTCAAAGTGAACGTTGTCCATTTTTATTGCCTTCTCAAACGGAACACGTTTAATTTTGTCGACACCTTGACGAATTAACTCATTGGCTCGGTTCTGAATTTTGCTCGTAATCTCCGGACTTGCAGGGCCTCCCGAAGGCGGATCGTATTTAATTCCTCCGTCAGTCGGCGGGTTATGCGAAGGAGTGATGACCATTCCGTCAGCCGTCTTGTTGCCGGGCGTTCTGTTGTGCTCAAGAATTGCTCGTGAAACTACGGGTGTCGGTGTCGGCGCAAATTTTTCCTGCAAAATTATCTCAACGCCGTTAGCCGCTAAAACTTCAACGCAAGTTCTCATTGACGGTTCAGAAAGCGAGTGAGTGTCTGCTCCGATGTATAACGGGCCGGGAATTTTCTCCGCTGTACGGTGTTCATAGACGGCCTGAGCAATCGCGAGAATATGAGCCTCATTGAAGCTGTGAAGCGCAGAAGAGCCGCGATGTCCTGAAGTTCCGAACGCAACCTGCTGGGTCTTGTCGTCAGGATTGGGAGCAAGCGTGTAATAATCGCTGATGAGTGAAGGGATATTTACGATTTTCTTTTCCTGCATAAAAGAAGCCTCCGTTCATGTTGAATATTTTTTATTTGGGATGAGAAAATTATACATTAAATACCCCAAAATGTTACTCCGCGTTTTGTCCCTTCGTAAAATTCTATAATTCTCTGTATCTCTGGAATGTAATTTGCTTTATTGACCTGAACTTCAGCTAATGCCTCCGTAAATCTTTTATCTTTCCTGTATAACTCCTGATAAAAATGGTATATCTCACGGCGTTTTTCGCTCGTAAATCCTCCGCGTTCAAGTCCGACCCTATTTAAGCCCGTCAATCTCAAAGGTTCACCGGAAGCCAGCGTGTAATGAGGAACGTCCTTAACAACTCGGTATAAGCCGCCAATCATGCAATACTCCCCAATCCTCACGAACTGATGAACTCCGCACATTCCGCCGAAGACCGTATGACTTCCAACCTCGACGAAGCCCGATAAGCCGACTTTGTTAGCGAGTGTTACGAAATCTCCAACTTTCACGTTGTGAGCAAAGTGAACGCCTTCCATTATGAAGCAGTCGTTGCCGATAACTGTCTCGTTGCCTTCTCCGGTTGCGCGGCTGATTGTAACATTCTCGCGGATTAAATTGTTATCGCCGATTCTGACGTAGGAAATTTCGCCCTTGTAGCCGTGATCCTGAGGGTCTCCGCCGATGGCTGTATACTCGAAAATGTCGCAATTTTTCCCGATTGAGACGTAATTATGAACGCTGACGAAGGCTTTTAATTTCGTTCCCGCTCCGATTGAAACTTTATCTTCGATTACGCAGAACGGGCCAATTTCTACGCCGTCAGAAATTTCTGCTTTTGGTGAGACTACTGCGCTGGGATGAATTTTAACGCTCAATTTTCCGCCTCCTCCTCTTTCTTCGTTAAAGTCTTAGCGATTATGCACATGAATTCAGCTTCTGCCGCAATTTCATCATCAACATACGCGACTGTCTTAACTTTTGCCGAGACGCTCCGGACTTTCGTTAATTCTGCCTTAGTTACGAGTTTATCGCCGGGACGTACAGGCTTTCTGAAACGTGCTCCGTCAATTCCTGCGAGAAAAGCAATTTTGTCCTCGCCGTCCTTGCCAAGCCTTAAGCCCAGTAAAACGCTCGCGACCTGTCCCATGCTCTCAAGTATCATAACGCCGGGCATTGTCGGTTCACCTGGAAAATGTCCGACGAAAAACGGCTCATCAATCGTTACATTTTTATAGCCGGTTACGTGATTTTCGTCATAGTCCGTAATTCTGTCGACCATCAAAAACGGGTAACGCTGCTTCAAAATTTTCATTACTTCGAGTATATCCATTTCAGCCATAAAAATTTTATGCTCCCTTCGATTTTAATTTTTCAGCAAGTTTCAAATGTAATTCATGCCCGGCCCTTAAGGCTATAATGTGGGCGTTTAATTTTTTTCCGAGCGATGCCAAATCACCGATTAAGTCCAAAACTTTATGCCTCACGAACTCATCAGGCCAGCGCAAACCTCCGGACGCTTTTATCTCCTCGCCGATTACAATCGCATTATCAAGACTTCCGCCGAGTGCCATTCCGTGAGAACGTAAATAATCTATGTCAGCTTGCATCGCGAATGTCCGAGCCTGTGAAATCTCGTGATAATAATTTTCAGGTGAATGCGTGTAATCGATAACTTGAGTTCCGACAAATTTATATTCGACGACGTAAGAGATATGCAAATCATCACTGGGAAACGCCGCAATAAATCTCTTCTTGTCCTCCGT
Organism: Synergistaceae bacterium; assembly: GCA_017454625.1. Lineage (GTDB taxonomy): Bacteria > Synergistota > Synergistia > Synergistales > Aminobacteriaceae > JAFUXM01. The sequence continues at coordinate 42,108 of JAFTCP010000022.1, read as the reverse complement.
AGAAATTATCACAGGTTCAGTTATCGTTAATGCTTCCGTTTCGTTTTTTTCCGAGTGAGCAAGAATTTCATCACAAACTCTTCTTGAGCATCCATCCAATGCCGGCATTTCCCCGCCTTCAACAGTGAGCTTAACGCCTGAGAAAATCTCAAGCCCAGTCAAAGCCGATAAGACGTGTTCACAAGTTCTAATTCTCGTGCCGTCTGGAAAAATGTAATCCGAACCGCGATTAGTCCCATTCAACGCAAAATCTTTCAGAGGTAAGCCGTTCATTAAGACTTCGGGGGAATTACACGGCTCAATCGTCAACGAACATTCTTTACCCGAATGAAGCCCCTGACCTGTCAATAAAATTTTCCCGTTGAGCTTCATGATTTCTGAGTGTCTCCTAACTTTTTCTCAAGCGTTCTCACTCGTTTATACAAACTCGGCAAATCAGCTGACAGGACAAGCGCGCGTTTTGCTTCGTTATGAGGACGTGCGGGAAATCCTGACATCAACGCTCCGGCTGGAATATCATTAGTAACTCCGGTTCGTGCTGCTAAGATTGCCCCCGCTCCAATCCTGACGTGATCCGTTATTCCTGCTTGGACTGAGACTGTAACGTTGTCTTCGATTACTGAGCTTCCGGCAATTCCCGACATCGAACAGATTATGCAGTTCCGGCCAATTTTAACGTTATGCCCAATCTGAACATGATTATCAATTTTCGTCCCGGATTTAATCTCCGTGTCGTCCATCGTTCCCCTGTCAATCGTCGTGCATGCTCCAATCTCGACATCATCGCCGATAAAAACTCCGCCAGTCTGAGGAATTTTCACGAGACCTTCAGGCGTTCGCTCGAAACCGAAACCATCACAGCCGATTACAGCTCCTGAATGGATTAAACAGTTTTTCCCGACGTAAACGTTTTTAAGCAGGACAACATGAGGCTCTATAACACTTCCGGCTTCAACGACGCAGTTATCGCCTACATAAGCAAGCGCGCTGATATAAGCATCCGGTGAGACTTTCGCGGTTGACGAAATTATTGCGCTGGGATGAATGCCCGTTAATCTCTGCTCATGACCTGAAAATATCTCTAACAATCTCGGCAATAACGCTCTCGGATTATCGCAAATTATTCCGTCTCGGCCCGACACAAAAAACTCTTCAGGAGCACAAACCGGAATTTCCAACGGCAATTTGTCAATAATATTCTTGTCCCAAATTACACATAAAGTTTCAGGTTTTGCGTTCTCTGGTGAAGATATTTTGTTGACCTCATGAGTTTTTTCTCCGTGTATTTCTAATTGCAATTTATCTGATAATAATTCTAATTTCATTCTCAAAAATTCCCCCTTATAAATGCCAAAGTCCACGAAGGCCAAATTTATCCTCGCCCTCTGTGTCATAATATAATTCAATCGAAACATGTTCATCAAGCCGGTAGCCTAAAGCCATTTCATGCACTTCAAGTTCAGGACTCCAACGCCACCAGAAATAAGGCTTATGAACTCGCACAGGATTATACAGAAATCTGATGAAATATTTATTTTCCGGCCATTGAACTTCTGCACCAAGCCAGACATTATTAAACAGTTCAAATCTTCCGCCGAGCCTGTGAACTTCGTCAAAATCCGAAAGTGAAAATACAGCCTCAAAATAAAACTCAGGGTTAAACTTCATCGACGGCCTGAACGCAAAGAAAGCTCCAATCTCAGGATAACGCCCCTCAATTCCGGCATAAGCAGCGACCCATAAATTAAACACAAAATCTTCGCTGTCAACTCCGGCTTCAAGATTTGAAACAGTTCCGGGCAAAAATTTTACGTTTAACTTAGCACGCAAATTCTCGACAGAATGACGCTCCTTAATATACACTCGCGCAAAATTCTCAACGTCGAGTTTATGAGCTTCTGCCCATTTTACGGGAACTCCGATTAACGGCGAAAGTTCGGGGATTAATCGGGCCTCAATGTCTGACCTGAAAATCGCGGGAATTGTCCGAGAATACAACGCGGGCTTTACGGCTAATATCATGGGATTTCCGGGCCTGAACGATAAATTTATCAGCGTCGAAGCCGGAGCAAGAAAAATTTGCATCGAGAACTCCCAGCCCGGCAGAATTTCCTTCACGAACAAATTTATTCTTTCACGCAAAGCCTCATCCGACCAAGTTAACGCGCTCTGAGGCAGATTATTAATCAACCGCAAAATTTCATCAGGAAGCCCGGAAACATCAGCGTCAAACCATTCTTGAGCAATTCCTCGCAACTCGGGCTTAATAATTTTCACGTCAGTAGAAATTTTTTTCTCGTCATTGGCCGTAAAAATAACAGCAGGCTCATCACGATTGGGTTTAACCTGCACGTCATAGCCTGCAAATAATCTCTGTGCAACGAGCGCTAAAGTTCCTTCACGGTCAATCTCAGGCTCATTCGGAATTTCTGACCATACGGCATTCAAGCTCCGAATTACAGCAGGTTCTAACCATTCAGGAACTCCGGCGGCGCTTAAAGCGTAACTCGGTGCGGCAAAAATCAGCGCGAGAAGAATTACGCTAAAACATCTCGCCAAATCCGAAATATGTCCTGTTCTCGTCTTCACCGTGCGCATAATCTATTCTGAGATTTCCAAACGGCGTTTTTACTCGAACTCCCATTCCGTAATCATCGTGATAATTGCTCCAGTCAAATTTATCGTCAGCGTTGCCAATGTCATAAAATCCAACAAGGGAGACTGCATCAGCGACAGGAACACGAAGCTCAAAATTTCCCAGATACATATTGCTTCCCTCAAATGAACGCGAATTATAGCCTCTAAGCGTGTTCATTCCTCCGAGTGAATATCTTGCAAACGCAGGCAACTCATCCTCAGTTGATGAACCTATTCTTAACCTTGCCGCAAATAATAACGGGTTATCATCTGTCCAAGGGCCTTCGGTATCAGCAAAGCCCTCAAGAATTTTGTTCAACGATGCGTAAAATCTTGCTTGCGTCCAATATTTAAGATAGCTGTATTCTCCGCCTAAAGCCTTTACAGCCTGCTCAAATGTCGTGTCCCAAACAAAGCCTTCTGTGTACGAAGAATAAGGATTGCGCTTGTCCCATGTAAATGCTAACTCTACAGTCTGGTTTACTCCGTCCCAAGGGGTTAATTCATCAGTGTAGCCGGGAATTGCATTCTTGATGTCATCGTATTTAACATCTTCACGCTTGAGAGTTAAGAACCAGCTCCAATCTTCATTTGAAAATTTCTTGCCGAAGCCCGCAAATATCGTTAAACTTTTCTCGTCAAACTCAAATTGTCGTCGCCCGCCGTGATAATAATACCTGTCATCATATTTTAAATAGCGCGCTCCAACTCTCCAGCCGAAAGTTTTAGCATCCATGTAGGGGCTTGATAGCGTAGTCCAGTATGAAGCCTCGTCGCCCTCGTTGAAGCCTATCTCGAAATTTATTCCTCGACCGCCTAAGTTCGTATCACTATAAGTTAAGCCGCCTGACATTCCGCTTTCTGTTCCGTACGCTAAGTTTATTCCGATTGAGGCCGTTTTCTTCTCCTTGACAGTTAATATCAAATCTACAATTCCGTCATCTTCTTCGGGAACATCAAAGCCGACGTTGACATCCTCAAAATAGCCTAAGCCCTGTAATTTCCCTAAATCATGCCGGAAATGCACAACGTTGAATATATCCCCGTCTTTGATTTTTATCTCGCGGCGTATAACGTATGTTTTAGTCTTAGTATTTCCCTGAATTATTATATCCCGCACATGAGGCTCAAGAATTGTTACGTAGATATTCCCGCCCTCAATTTGAACGTCAGAAATTCTGACCATAACATAGCCGTCTGAATGATATTTTGTTTGTATTCTATCTAAGTCATTGCGGAAAAAGTTTCTGTTAAAGACGCTCCCTACTGATGAAAATACTTCTTTCATGAGGCTTTCAGTTGAGTAAAGCGTGTTCCCTGAAAAATTTATGCTGTCTATAATCGGATTTTCCTGCACTGAGAACATAACGGAAACTCCTCCGCCTTCAGGTCTCAGATCAACATCAACGTACGAAAAATAGCCCTGATTATAAATTGCCGAAATATCTGCCTGGATTTTGTCGCGGCTCACAATATCTCCGGCCCGTATCTCTGCAACGTGCAAAATATATTCGGATGAAATATGCTCGTTCCCGATTACTCCGACTGAAGTAATTTGCGGCATTGATGCTGAAAATGAAGCCGATGGGATAATTATTAACGCTAAAATAAATATCAATGCTAGAAATTTTCTCATGATTGACCTCGCTATTTAACTTTTACTACTGAATTATTATTCTTCAATGCTTTCTGGCCCGTTTGCATCAACGAAAAAACTTTGTCATATGCTACTGTTTTCTCTGATGCGCTTGAAACTGTCTCTTTCGTTTGCTTTGCGACTGTTTTCTTGGGCTGGGCTTGAGATTTCTTGACGGCTGATTTTCTTTGTGAGGCTTGAGCTTCTGAAACCTCTTGAGTTTTATGTGATGCTTGAATTTCTTGTTTCATTGCAGCCTGTTGTGTCTTGGCTGAAGTTTTTTGTTTACTTGCGGCTCGGATTTGTCCTTCAGGTTTTCCCGTCATGCTTACAGCCTCAGCAATTCTCTCGTCTTTCTCCGTCTCATAATCTCTTTTTGCTTCAACGTTTATGAAATCTTTCACCGTCAAGACAGGTTCAGCGAGATTATTTACATCCCTCGAAATTGGAGCAACAGCGGCAAGTATAATTACGGCGGCAAGAATTACGGGCTTAAGTATGCTCGCGATTTTCCATGTAAATTTTGGACGAGATTTTTTTACGGGCTTAACTTTTTCCCACACGGCTAAACGCAAATTTTCCAAATCAGCACGGGCACATTCAGCGTCCATTAAAGCACTTTCCAACGCTCCCGAACTGTAAGATTTCTTTAACCTTTCAAGCCAGCGGATTATTCCGGCAACTCTTTTTTCAACTAACATTTTTACACTCCTTCAAGCCCTAACCATCCTCGAATTTTCGCGATCGCTGATCTCCGAAGACGGTATACATGGCTTACGTCTAATTTTTTCTCGCTAGCAACATCCTTAGGCTCTTTGCCCTCGAAGAATAAAGCACTCACAACTTCAGCTTCTCGCCCTCTGAGTTTGGAAATCGCCGCCGAAGCGTCAAGCCAATCATCATTATCATCTGAGCTTTCGTAAACTTCGCAGAAATCCGAGACTTGAAACCATTCATCAGGCACAGGAACAGGAGCTTTTTTCTCCGAACGTTCAAGCATATTTATAATTTGTCCGTGAATTTTGTGATAAGCATACGTTGAAAACTTGAAGTTTCTCTGCGGCTCAAATTTATCGACAGCGCGGATTAAAGCTAACATTCCCTCTTGAATAATATCCTGTTTAAGCTCAGGGTCAGCAACGTGAATTTTCCCGGCAATCCAGAAGACTAAGGGCCTGTAAGCTACAATTAACTCTTCGCGTGCGTCAATATCTCCTTGTGAGCATAGCTGCCATAAATTTTTCTCATACTCTGGATCCAAGCTCATAACTTTCACCCCATACAGGTAATTTTTCGCCTATTTTTCCGGCTCGTATATGCAAGTCATCGTTCGCAAAAATTAAACATGCCCGTCCGAATTTTATCTCAATGCCGCTCATCGCACAGTTAGAAACTTCCATGTTCCAGACTTTATGAGGATTAAGCCCGACGAAAACAGCGTAAAGCGCACGCATAATCCCGCCGTGTGAGACGACAACAATTCGCTTATAAGGCCCGTCAAGAAAAATTTTTACAGCCCTCGACAATCTCGCGTAAAGTTTTTCCCAAGTTTCAGCTCCAGCCGGAGGATTAAAAAACGGATCCGCCCGCCAGCGTGAAAAAGTTTCGTGTTGTTCACGCTCCAGAGCATTAATAGATTGTCCTTCCCATTGACCGAAATTAATTTCTTCAAGTTCGGGCAAATCTATCGGCTTTAAATCATGACGTTCTCCAATCGCCGAAGCTGTAAATCTCGCGCGGTCAAGAGGACTTGTGTAAATTATTTCTATCGGCCATGATGATAATCTCTCGGCCAATGAATGAGCCTGACTTTTTCCCGTCTCCGTAAGCTGAATATTCGTTCTGCCTTGAAAGCGGGCTTGTTTGTTCCATTCTGTTTGGCCGTGCCTCGCTAAAATTATTTTTCTGGGTTCTGTCAGGATCATTTCTGCCTCCTGTTCATGTTTGTAAATTAACGATTTATTTTTACGTAATTATAGCATGTACATTTTAAGCGTGTGCTATCATTACAGCAAAAAAGGAGCCTGCAAGATGTTAAATTTACGACTGAGGCCGGAAGAAAAAGCTGCTTTGAATTTACGCGCCCTCTATGAAGATTATCACTATAAATATTACAGGATGAGCAGATTTGAGGAATATGATTTTTACGCGGACAAGAAAGATTTTCTCACATCAAAGCGCATCTTAACTTTCACGGACACAAACGGGCGTTTAATGGCATTGCGTCCCGATGTAACTTTATCGATAATTAAACATTCGCGAGTATTTGACGGGATACAAAAATTTTATTATGACGAGAAAGTTTACAGAGTTCCCAAGAATGCGAATAACTTTCAGGAAATTTCACAGTCAGGAATTGAATGCATAGGAAATCTCACACTTGAAAATTTGCGTGAGGTCGTTGAACTTGCAATCTTGAGCCTGAAGACTATAGCCGGAGAACACAAATATATTCTTGACATTGCTGATGCTGGGATAATCGCTGAAATTCTGAGAGGCAGCGAGAACAAACAGGAAATCTTGAAGTGTCTTGCTGAGAAAAATATTCACGAACTTCAAAATATGAATGCGCCGGAAGAAATTATCTCACTGGCAGAAGGCGAAGAAAAAATCTCATCGACAAAATATAACACGTTCTATTTTCTTGATGAAATTCTTGAAGGCTTGAAAAAGTATCATGATGTAATTCGCGTTGATTATTCCGTCGTTAATAACCTGAATTATTATAATGGGATTGTCTTTCGCGGCTTCATCGAGGGAATTCCTGAGAGCGTTTTATCAGGGGGCCAATATGACACGATGATGCGTTTAATGGGACGTAAGGACGCTAAAGCTATTGGATTTGCTGTGTATCTTGACGAGATAGGGAGATTGTGAGAGATGATAAATATTGCTCTTCCAAAAGGGAGATTAGGCGAAAAAGTTTACAAATTATTTTCCGAAGCGGGCTATGAATTTCCGGGCATTCTTGACAAGGGGAGAAAGTTAATCTTCGAGAATGAGGAGTTAGGAATGCGGTGTTTCTGGGTAAAACCTTTTGACGTTCCTGTTTACGTTGAGCGAGGGACTGCGGACATCGGAGCGGCTGGGAAAGATATTTTGCTCGAAAGAAGCCCGGACGTTTACGAACTCGCTGACTTGAAAGCTGGATTTTGCAGAATGGCTGTTGCCGCGAGGAGTGATTTTGTTGACGATCCGGAACGAATTTTGCGTGTAGCTACGGAGTTTCCGAATATCGCGCAGAATTATTACTCAGGAATTGGCCGGGAAATTGACATTATAACTTTGCGAGGCTCACTCGAACTCGCTCCCGTTTTGGGATTGTCTGATGTAATCGTTGATATTGTCGAAACAGGAACGACTTTACGGGAAAATAATTTGTCGGTGATAAATTTCATCGCTGATTTAAGCGCACGTTTAATCGCGAATAAGTCAGCGTATAAATTCAAAGGCGACACGATAAACGAGATAATAAAGAAGCTGGCGCAATAAAAATTTCACAGGTTTAAACGAGATTATGAAACTGGCGACGTAAAAATTTCATAGGCTTAAACGAAATTATAAAGAAGTCGGCGCAATAAAAATTTTCACGTTTATTATGCAATTAGGAGGAATGTTTTATGATAAAAATTGTTGAAGCAAAAGATTTTTCGCGAGAGGAGATAAGCATAAAGGCTCCTAACGTCTCAGAAACTGTGCGGGGAATTATTGACAATGTGAGACTTAACGGGGATAAAGCGGTTATTGATTATGAGGCGAGATTTGACGGCGTAAAACTCTCAAGTTTGGAAGTCAGCGAGGAGGAAATTGACGAGGCGTTAAGGATTGTCGGAAGTGATTACGTTTCGATGCTGGAACGTGCGGCAGAAAATATTCGTGAGTTTCACTCTAAGCAAGTTCGTAACGGGTTCGCATTTTCACGTTCAAACGGAGCAATTCTCGGTCAGCGTATAACTCCTCTTGAACGCGTAGGCTTGTATGTTCCCGGCGGGACGGCTTCTTATCCTTCGAGCGTGTTAATGAACGCGATACCGGCAAAACTTGCGGGCTGTGATGAAATTTTCATTGCTACACCTCCCAAGATTAAAGATGAGATTATTGCGGCGGCTCACGTTGCTGGCGTAAACAAAATCTTCAAGATGGGAGGAGCGCAGGCGATTGCGGCTTTGGCTTACGGGACTGAGAGCGTCAGGAAAGTTGATAAAATCGTGGGGCCGGGAAATATTTACGTGGCCGAGGCAAAACGTCAGGTTTTCGGACGCGTCGCAATTGACATGATAGCCGGGCCGAGCGAAATTTTGATTATTGCCGACGAGAATAATAACCCAGCTTACTTAGCCGCCGACATGTTAGCCCAGTCCGAACACGATAAACTCGCCAGCGCAATTTTGCTCACGAACTCACAGGAATTAGCTCAAAAAGTCAGTGATGAAATTGAAGCGCAAATTGTAAAGCTCATTCGTCATGACATAGCGAGGGTTTCAATTGACAATCAGGGAAGAATAATTCTCGTTGATGAGCTTGATGAAGCTGTGAAAATCGCGAATGAGATTGCTCCGGAACATCTCGAAATTTGCACGGCCAATCCGTTTTTGATGCTCACGAAAATTCGCAACGCCGGAAGCATATTTTTAGGCTCATACTCACCTGAAGCATTAGGAGATTATTACGCCGGCCCCAATCACACATTGCCTACGATGGGAACAGCAAGATTTTCAAGCCCGCTTTCAGTCGACGACTTCATCAAGAAATCGCAATATATTTATTACACTCACGAAGCCTTAAATGAAGCCTCATTTGACATAGAAAACTTTGCGAACTCCGAAGGCTTAACAGGACACGCAAACAGCGTAACAATCCGAAGGGAAAATTAAAATGTTCATACAAGAATTTAGAGTTCAGCCGTCGAATGCCTCATCTGACGGGACAATCAAACTCCGGAGCCTTCTTGATTATTTTCAGGATACAGCCGGACTTGCGGTTGAGGACATCGAAGGAACGGCGACGGAATTATTTGCGCGGGGTTATGCTTGGGTATTGACGCGCTATGAGATTAATTTTCTCGGAAAACTTCCCATGCTCGACGAAAAATTTGTAATCTCAACTTTTCATGACCCATCACACGGCTATAACACGCTCAGGAAATTTTACGTTAATTCACACGACGGGAAAAAAATAATCGACGCAAAAACTTCATGGTTTCTTGTTGACGTAAAAACAGGAAGGCCGGTTAAAGCTGCTGCCCACATTGAGGGAATTGACAAAGGAAACGTTGAGCCGATAAGCCCGGACTTTGAGGAAATTCCGGAACTTGACGAGGAAAATATAACTCGAAGCGTGGATTTTCCCGTGAGGTTTCACGATTTAGACTACAACGCTCACGTCAACAACGCTAACTATTTCGCATGGGTTCACGATGAATGCCCGGTTGATTTTGGAAGTCATGAGCTGAAAAAATTATGCGCGTCATTCCGAAGCGGAGCAAAATTAGGCGAGGTAATCAAGCTCCAGTTTGAAGCAAGAGAGAGTAATTTTTACGTGTGCAGAATTATTCGCCCGGACCTGAAAAAACCTTCTGCTGAGTTCTCGTTGTTATGGCAGCAAAAATAATCATGTCATATGGACCTGAGAAATTGCGATACATAATGAATATCATGATGATTGAAGCTCACAAAAACTCTTCGTTAAGGGAGCATGATTAATCATGAATATCGTAATTTTTGTAACTGGGGAAGTTGTACACAGCATCGTAAAAACTCTTCTCAAAGGAAAGTAATAAATCATGAACATCATAATCATTAAAACCGAATTAAAGGAGCGTGATAAATCATGAATATAGTAATTGTTGGTGCCGGAGAAGTCGGTCGAAGCGTCGCAAAAACTCTTTCGAGTGAGGGACATAATATTTATCTCGTTGAGAAGGACGAAGCCCAAGCTAAGAATGCCGATGATGAACTCGACGTGCAAGTAATTCGCGGCAATGGTGCTAGGCCTCAAATTTTAGCTCAAGCAGGAGTTACACCGAGCGGCGACGTTGACTTGTTGATTGCGTGCACAAACCGCGATGAAGTTAATATGCTCTCATGTTGGATTGCTCACAGCGCGGGAGTTCCTTATGTCATTTCACGAGCGAGAAATTTAGAGTTCACTGACAGCGCCGACTGGGGAAATAAATTAGGGATTGACATGATGATCTCGCCTGAACGTTCGATTGCACGAGAGATTATAGGATTATTAGAGGTAAGCTCTGCTACACACGCCGCAGAATTATTAGACGGAAAAGCCGCGCTTTACACTCTCAAAATTTCCGAAAATTCCCCGCTCGTCAATATGGCCCTGAAAGATATTCGCCCGAAATTTCCTGACTTAATGGCCGTGTTCGTTCACGTTGAGCATGAAGACGGAGTTTCAGGAGTTCCGAACGGTTTTACGGAATTAAAAGCTGGTGATGTCTGCTATGTTGTTACGTATAAGGACAGCGCGGATTTGTTGCAGAAAGTTTTTCAGCCGGAAGCCGAGACTTTAACGCTCAGAAAATTATTTATCGTCGGCGGAGGAAAATTAGGAACGCAGATTGCTCAAGCCGTTAAACGTGATTTCGGAAATGTCAGCTTGCGTTTAATCGATATAGACCCTAAACGATGCGCGCGGTTAGCTGAGGAATTAGGAGAAGCACTCGTGATAAACTCGGACGGAGCCGATAAACGAGTTCTCAGCGAAGAAGGAATTGACGAGGCCGACGGTTATATCTGCGCTACGGACTTAGACGAGCTGAACCTGATTTACTGTGCGATTGCTAAGAGAATGGGAGCCAAGAAGACAATTGCAATCGTGAAGCGTAAAGATTATCAGGAAATGACGCAATGCATGCCCGTTGACGCAATAGTTGACCCGAACGAAGCACTCGCTAACTTGATATTAAGGTTCGTCCATTATCCGAAACACACGCGGGCTTTCTCGATGATTGAGAAAATTAATGCTGAGATGTTAGAGGTCGTATTGCCGGAAAATATTGACTTAATCGGAAAAACTTTAGCCCAGATAAAACTCAAAAAAGGTGTCGTTGTCGCATTATTAAAGCGCGGTGATAATGTCTTCGTCCCGTTTGGTTCAACTCAATTATTGGCCGGAGACAGAGTAATTTTATTCGCCTTGACTGAGATGATGCCGGAAGCCGCAAAATTATTTGGAGCTGAACTCGGAGAACAGTCATGAAATTTAGAGTAGTCTTCAAAGTTTTATCGTTAATCAGCCTCGTAGTCTCCTGCGCAATGTTATTTCCGTTCGCAATTTCCCTTTATGACCACGCCCCAGATAAAAGCGCATTCGCCTTGTCGATGTTCTTCGGATTTTTCGTGAGCTTTATATTTTACGTTTATTCCACCAACGAGAAGAGTACGCATATCGGCATTCGTGAAGGTGTCGGGATTACGGGTTTTTCGTGGCTTACGGCTTCGGTGGTTGGAGCATTGCCGTATTGGATTTCCGGTTCGGTTTCGAGTTACACAGATGCATTTTTCGAGACAATGTCGGGCTTCACTACAACAGGAGCTACGATTATGACCGAGATAGAAATTCTGCCGCGAGGGATATTATTATGGCGTTCACTAACTCACTGGATGGGAGGAATGGGAATTATAGTTTTGAGCCTCGCTGTCCTTCCCTTCTTGGGAGTTTCAGGGATGGAAATGTACAAAGCCGAAGTTCCCGGAGTTACGGCTGAAAAAGTTACGCCGAGACTTCATCAGACAGCAATGCGATTATGGGGAGTTTATGTGTTCTTGACATTGCTTGAAACGTTATTTTTGCTTCTGGGAGGAATGAGCTTATTTGATGCTTTCTGTCATTCATGCTCGACTATAGCAACCGGCGGTTTCTCAACGAAAAACGCTTCAATCGCTTACTTCACAAGTCCATATATCCAATGGGTAATAATTATATTCATGTTCGCTTCGGGAATAAATTTCTCGTTGTATTTCCTTCTGCCAATGAAAAAGTTTCGTGATTTTCTCGCTGATGAGGAGTTACGAAGCTATTTTTACATCACCGTATTTTCGGCTCTGGCAATGTCGGCTGCTCTATATCTCTCTGGATTTTTCGTGAGCGTTGAGCATACTTTGCGGCGAACTTTCTTTAACGTTGTAAGTGTGATGACGACTACGGGCTTTGTTATCGAAGATTATAATTTATGGCCGGAGTTTACGAAATTTCTATTCGTGATATTAATGTTCATCGGAGCATCAGGCGGATCAACCGGAGGCGGCTGTAAAGTCTCGCGTTTCCTGATAATTGGCCGTCAGCTTAAAACTGAAACGTCAAGGCTTCTTCATCCCCGCGCAGTAATCACAGCAAGAATGAACGGTAAGCCCATCCCCAAAGGAACAATGGACAGCTCGGCGGCATTCTTCGTGCTTTACATGCTCATGCTCTCGGTCGGAACATTAATCACTACGGCGTTCGGAATAGATTTACTCTCAGCCTTCACCGGAGTTTTAACATGCTTAAGCAACGTCGGACCTGGCTTAAATCTTCTTGGACCGGTTGAAAATTTCGCGTGGCTTCCATCATTAATAAAGTGGTTATTCTCGTTCTGTATGCTTGCAGGAAGACTTGAATTGTTCGCGGTGTTTCTTCTTTTTGTGCCGGGAACATACAGGAAATGAATATATATTTGAATTATTCGCGGTGTTTGTGCCGGGAACGTATGAGAAATGATAAGATTGACACTCATAATTCGCTTTGTTTTCGCGGTCTTGCTGTCAGGAAAACACGGGAAATAAATTTTACTGATACGAAATTATTAACGAATGGCCTAAAATGAAACGTAAAAGGAGCTGAATAAAATTTGACACACGAAAACGAAAATCAGACGGGAAAAATTCAGCCTCGTCTTCAAATCACATCATTTTTCAGCGGAGCGGCGACGATGATACTTGAGCTAACGGGTTCGCGTTTAGTTGCTCCATTCTTCGGGACCTCCCTTATAGTATGGACAGCCTTAATCGGAATTATCATGACGAGTTTATGCATAGGCAACTGGCTCGGAGGTTCATGGGCTGACAAGAGGCCGGAGGGAAAATTATTAGGGAGAATATTATTCATAGCGGCGGTAATCATAGCTATCACGGCGTTTGCGAGCAATTTTATTCTCGTGAAACTTCAGGAATTACATTTAAATCTTTACATGTCCTCAGTTTTCGCGGCATTGTTAATATTTTCGCCAGCTAGCATTTTATTGGGGATGGTCTCACCTTTCACAGCAAGATTAGCTATGCAGGACGTAAACTCTTCGGGCTCAGTCGTCGGAAGATTGTCGGCGTTGAACTCGGCAGGAAGTATCTTCGGGACGTTCATGGGCGGCTTCGTGTTAATCTCGTTATTTCCGTCCGGAGTAATCTTGATGTTCCTCGCGAGCCTCGTAGCTTTGCTTTCTGTTCTGGTTTATACAGGAGCTTGGCGAAAAATTATCGGCGTTCTAGTTTTCTGTGCGCTTTCAGCCGGAGGATATGAGGCTTTAAAAGAGGGAATTCCTTTTCAGCTTGAAGGAACACACGTTGATACATCTTATAATCACTTATTAGTAAAGACTTACGATGAACAGAGAACGAGAACAGGCCGACCCTTGCGAGTATTAGTAACGGACCCCGACAGCGCGCAATCAATGATGTATCTTGATAACACTTCGGAGCTTGTGAGTTCATACACGAAATTTTACGACTTAGCGTTTTATTACAAGCCGAATGCTAAGAAAATTTTGATGCTCGGCGGAGGAGGATATTGCGTTCCCCGTTACATCCTTGCGAATTATTCTGATGACGTTATGATTGATGTCGTTGAATTAGATCCGGGAGTTACTGAGACGGCGAGAAAATATTTTGACTTGAAAGATAATCCCAGAATGAGAATTTTTCACGAGGACGCTCGGACTTTCTTAAATCGTGCAAAACGCGACGGCTTAGATGAATATGATGCGATCTTCATGGACACGTTCAATTCATGGATTTCTATTCCCTTCCAGATGACGACAACCGAGACAGCCGCGAGACTTCGTGAGATTTTAAAACCTGACGGAGCATTAATTGTGAATATTATTGCTTCGGTTTATGGGCCTAAATCTGGAGTTTTTCACGGGATTTATAAGGCGTTTTCGAGTTCATTTGAGACAATGATGATATTTCTTGCGAACGCGCCTGACTCGAAATATGCTTATGCCCTGCAAAATTTAATTCTCGTAGGGACATCTTCAAGCGTAGCTCCGACTTATGCGCCGAAGTTTGCAGATTTATTATCTCATCAGTGGCTTGAACCTTTTGTTCCTGATGAAAAAGTTCCGGCGTTTTCAGATGCTTTTGCTCCTGTCGAGAAATACGCGTTAATGCAATAAGGAGAATTTGACGTGAAAAATTTGCGCGATTACATGAAAAGTTGTATTGCCTGATGCTTTCGCTCCTGTTGAAAGATATTGTAATATTAAGGAGAAATTTACATGAAGAAGAAAAATTTACTTGAGAAAAAAAATTTACCCGTTAAAGACTTAACTCTTCCGTTAGTGCCTGCCGGGCTGTTACTTCCTTTATGGTTCATATCGCTTGCGTTGCCGAACTTGGTATATTCAGGAATAAGATTTGCTGACACCTTGCATATTTTAAAGTGGGCAGTAACCGGAGTTCCTGTAGCAATCGCCGTGTTCGTCGCAGGCTTAAGATTATTTTATTACGGACGTGAGAGAATTAAATTCAAGATTGATTTATTCGGAGCAATCTGGGCGTTAATCCTGACTTATTGCGTATTACAGCCTTTCTGGGTTGATTTATTCTCGCCTACAGCGTTTGCCCTTGAGATGGTCTGTTTCGTTACGATGTGGGCATTTTACGTTATCAGCGTAGCTTCGTTTCCTGATTGGGGGCTTCGTCCTGTTTTAATCCTTGCAAGTTTGAATGCGGCATTAAATGTCTTGTTCGCTGAGCTTCAAATTAGGGACATGAATAATCTTAATTTTCTTCAGGGAACAATTTTAGAATGGATGATTAAATATAGCACAATAATTCTCCCGACTCCTGGAAATTACATCGGCAACACGGCCCAGCAAAATATGTTTGGTTTATGGGAAGCTGTAGCGTGTTTAGGAGTTGTGTATTTATTCGCGTTTGACGTTTGGAAGGATGACGAGCAAGGACGTTCAAAAAAAATTTGGCTTCCTGCTCTGAGCATCTCTTTTGCTGTAATCTGTGTAAGGTTCGCAATAACTCAGTCCAGCGTAATTTTTGCAGTTCTCGGAGGATTATTAATAATTTGGAGCTTTATTCTTGCTTGGAAACTTGGTAATGATAAGCGTACGTATTTCTCGGTCGTGTTATTAATTCTTGCTGCAATAAATTTCTGGGGATTATTGAACTCAACGAGCAGATCCGGAATTCTTGCGCTCTTCGGAGGATTAATATTATTTTTTATTTTCGCGGCATGGAAATTTGACAGAAATTATGTTTTGCGTTTTTTGGCAGTTATGCTTGTTCTTGCAACAGTCTTCACAATCTCAATGGACAGCAGGGCCGGAGATTTTGTTAATAAGACGGCTGACATAATCCAGCATGCTGAAAATATCGGCAATCGTCGCGGCATCTGGACAACTTCATTTGCAATGTTCCGTGAGCATCCTGAAGGTGTAGGCATCGGACAATATAAATGGCATTACCTGGAGGCTCAGCGTTACGGCTTCCAAACGATTAATGAGGACTGGTATACTTGGCAATATACTCACTGGGCGCATAATGAGTTCTTGCAGTTCTTCTGTGAAGGAGGATATATCGGCGGAACTTTATTTATTTTAATGTGGCTGTCCTGGTTAATTCCTGCTCTTTACGGATTATTCAAGAAAAAGCGCGGGACTGTGAATATTAATGCCGTTTGGGGATTTGCTCTGGTCTCGCTGATAACTTTTGCGGGAATTTTCACGCGTCCTTTTCATCGTATCGAAAATATCGTGTGGATAACTTTAGCTTTTGCTATGTGTAATCGTGAGCTTTTCCCGGTGTTTAGATTTAATCTCAGTTACGAAATTTTCAAGTCTAAATTTTTACGTAAGCTCGTCGGATTTTCATTTGCAGCCGCATCAATAGCAGGATGTATCTACATCGGGAGCGGAATTTACGGGAATTATATTTTGCGTGAAGCTCTCTCAACTCAGGACGCGAGATTACAGCTTTATTATCTCGAAGAAGCTAATAAACATCCGATTGTTCGCGAAGAAACCCAGAGGAATTTGGGCTATCATTATTTGCAGGTAGGAGAACAGCTCGACGATATGGAAGCTACGGCGCGAGGCTTAAATATTTTGTGGCAGCATTTCAATCGTGAACCTCATTCGGAGGACATCAGCAAGTTATTAAACGTAGCACAGAGATATCAAGTTGAAGAAGTTTTGCGAGAGATAAAAAGTTATTTCAAGCCGGGCATGTATCATCTTGTGAGAAGACCTCAACGGAACGAGGACGGAAGTATAATCAATGCGCTTTTGCTTGTGAACGGACCCGGAAGCGATGACAAGTAATTTTCGCAGGGGCTTCACTCTCGTAGAAATTCTCGTAGCTATGATGCTCACGGGAATGCTCACGACTTTAGCCCTTGCTCCTGTAGTTGTTACTGTGAGACGCGTCGTTGAAACACAGACTGAATACGCGGACATTTCGGCATTATCTCGAACTATGAACTTCATAGCTCGGGATTTATCTTCTGCCATGAGATTATCATCAAATGTTATAACAGTAATAGATCACGAAGCATTAGGCGGCTATGATGACGACGCATTATTGATTATGAGTACCGCGCCGACCGCTCAAAATCTGCCGTCTGGAACTCTGGTTTACAAAATTCAAGAGGGAGGAATGATGCATAATAATATTATTCCTGGTTTATATCGCTGGATGTTTCCCGGACAAATGCCAAATGGAATAAACGTTGAGCGTCTTAATCCTGAAGAAGGCCAGTTAGTTTTGCCGGGAGTGAATGAGTTCTGCGTTGAAATTCCTGCAAGCTCAATCAAAGACGACAGACGAAAAGAATACAGAGGTCAGATGCCTGCGGGAATATATATCAAAATTGGCCGGTTGAACAAGGAAGAAAACAGCTTTTACAATCAAAATGAAAATGAAAGGGGACTAAATGAGCTTGAGAGATTTATTGTTTTCCCATAATAAGCGCAGAGCTTTTTTTCTTGTTAGTGTAAATATACGGCGTTTTTTCTCAGGCTTTTTTGTTCGCAAGTCAGGAGTATCGGGCATTAATTCATTTTCACATAATGACCACAAGGGATTTATGCTCGTTTGTGTCTTAATGCGGCGTTTTTGCTCCGGCTTCTCTGTTCGCAGGTCAGGAGTATCGGGCATTAATTCATTTTCACATAATGACCACAAGGGATTTATGCTCGTTCGTGTCTTGATGCGGCGTTTTTGCTCCAGCTTTCTTGTTCACAGGTCAGGAGCATTTTCTCGTAATAGACATAAAGGCTTTGTGCTTGTGAGCGTATTAATGCTCGGTGTAATGTTGATTTCATGTGCAACGGCTTTTTCATGGTTTGTTCGTTCACAGGTTCGGAGCGCGGGGCGTGAGAGCATAAATATCACAAATCGCAGCATGGCTCATGTCCTGACTAACTCGGTCATGAATATTTTATCCGAAGTCTCAAATCATTATTCTTATGACAGCCCTCTTCAAAGATGGTACAAGCCGTTTGTTATTCCGATTGAGGATTTAGGGATTTGGGTTATTCAAATTACGCCGCTTGATGACAAAATTCCGTTGAGAAATTTATTTTTGCCGGACGGGACAACTCTGAGGCGTGAGCTTAATGAGGCTTGGGAAAATATGTGGGAAAAACTTGACAAACGAGGGCTTGAAAATCTCATTCTTGACTTTCTCGACAGAAACAACCGCGCACGTGTTGGAAGCGTTGAGGAAGAATATTTTATCAATCGCGGGCCTTATGACATCTCTGAATTATTAATCCTGAGCAATGATATTACGCCGAGTTTGCTTTACGGTTCAGGCGGAAAATTAGGGTTAAGCGATTATTGCACGATTTACAGCGAGGGAAGAATAAATTTGAATGTTGCGCCCGTTCATGTCATGGAGTTACTGCCTGGACTTGAAAACGGATTAGCCGACAGAATAGCCAGAGCCAGAATAGAAGAGCCGATCGAGAAACTGAGTGATTTAACGAAATTACCCGGCGCGAGCGCAAAAACATCGACGCAATTAACGAACATAGCGGCATTCAAGAGCCGTTATTGCATGATGAAGATAGAATGCCTCAATGAGGACGGCGAAGGAGGAACATCCTTCACTATAATATTCGACAAGACTACGAGACAAATAGTTAAATGGGAGGAAGCATGAGCCTTAAAGATTTATTATCACTGAAGATTAATTTACCAGGAAGATCAAGGCAAGACAATTTTGATGATACTGAATTTCGCAGAATTATAGAGATTAAGCAAGTTATCAAGAACGAGGACACCGGCGACGAAGAGGAAGTTACTCGCAAAGCCGTAAAAATTCTCACTGAGGGTTCAAGCGGAAGAATTACATTAGTTCCTATGAAGTCATTATCGCTTGAAGAGTTCTCGTTCCCATTCTCGAACAACACGAAGATACGCGATGCTTTGAGGCTTCAAGTTATGCCGTTTTCCGCTGCCGGTGAGCTTGAAATTTTCCCCGTAACTCTCGCAAAAACTGGACGAGGTGCAAACGGTTTAGTCTGGTATGTCTCGCCTGAAGAACTCGCAATCCCTTCAAGTCATTACGATAAAGCTAATTCCGGGAAAATCTGGCCTGCTCCGTTACCGTTTATCTCACAGCTTGAAGATTATGACGGATCCGGCGTAACAATGTGGATTGACGAAGAAAATGTTTGCTCGCTTTTGTGGCAGAATAATAAACCGGTTTTATATCGCTGGAGAAAATTGATTGACGACACGACCGAACAAAAAGAATTGGCCTGGTATGATAATTATTGCAAAAGCCGTGAACTCGAACGCGGAGGAAATTTCGTAGTTTATGCTTCTGGCGATGATGAAGTTGACGAGGAATTTAACGAGGTTATCAGCGAGAGCGTAAAAATTTGTTCCTGGATTAACGACGTGAATTTGTCCCGCTCAGTTTTGGAAGGAGCAAAGGATTTAGAGCGTATTGTAAAATTATTAACTCGCGCGTCAAGCTGGCTTCTTGTCTTCGGGATAATTATGCTCACGGCAGGATTATTACGCTGGTATCAATTGCAAAATCAAATTCAGGAAGTCCGAACGCGTTCAGAAAATTATTATCGCCAAGTTTTTGATCCTCAACATACGGGCCGAATAGCAAATCCAGTTTCATTAGCTCGCGACAAAATAGCCTCATTAACCGGCAATACCCAAGAAGGCAAGCCGTTAGAGAATGTTCTTGCTGATTTGGGCGATATTTTCACGGACGGCCAAAGCCTTGACGTTACACTCGACGTTATCCGTTATAATTCAGAAGGAATTGACTGCACCGGAGTAGCGCCGGACATGACGACGGTATTAAATTTTCGTAATGCTTGGGAAACTCGTGCGAGATTAGCCCAAGTTGATAATACTCAATTTGTCTCTGGAATTGGCTATAGATTTGATTTGCGTGTGAGGTGGTAAGTTATGGCAATAAGTCTTGATTCAGCAAGAAGCGTTTTGCGCGGAGAGGCTTCGGGGTCCGTGAAATTTCTTGCGGCTGTAATAATAACTTTAGCTGTCTGGTCAGGTGTCTCAATCGTAAATAACTGGGTAACTCAGAGCAATAACACTTTGACTTCTCAACAGACCAGATGGCGAAATCTATTAATGTTAGCCGAAGAATATAAAACTTTAGCTCCTGCGAACAATTCAGCAAATGTGAATAGAAATGTTGACGTTCCTACGGTCTTTGCTCAAGTCTCAGAGAGAATGCAATTAGGAAGTCGAGTAAACAGAATTTCGCCGGACGGAAGAAATCAGGCAGTCGAGATTAACAGGCTTTACATTGAGGAGTTTGAAGAGTTGCAGAGGGAATTAGCTTCACGGGGAGTTAGATTTATCGCTGTTGAGCTTCGAGCTTTGCCCGCCGGAAGTGAAAGATTATTGACAATATCGGCGATAATTGGGCCAATGAATTAAAATCATGAAACGTTCATTAATAAATATATTCAAAATTTTGTTGTTCATAATCGGCTTTCTTTATGCACTTTATGCTTTCATGGAGTGGCAGGAAGTCGGAAAATTCGCGATGTCAACGGCGCATTCATATTTAGCTCGTCAGGGAATGCGTGTAAATTATTCTGATGTTTCAGGAGTTTCGGACGGCTTCACAGTTCATAACTTGACTTTAAGCGGGATGGTTAACATCTCGTTCAATTCTGTAACGATAAGACCGAGATTTCTCGCATCAGTCATGAATTTAGCGCCGACCGCTGAGATTAGCTTTAAGGGCGGAAGTGTTCAAATTGGCCAGGTAATAAATTTCGGCGATGGAGGTTTTACGTTGATAGCACGACCGAGCGAGATTATGCTTGACCAGCTCAGAACAAACGGGGAATTTGGCATCAACGGTTACATGTCAATTAATACGGCTAGCATGAAAATTGGCCGTGCTAATGCAAGGTTGAATGTCCCTGAAGAATTTTTGCCGAATATGGAAATGATGATGAACTTTCTGCCTTTGATGCGTGCCGGTGATACATGGTATTTGCAGCGTTAATACACAATTAATCTTCATTTAATGCGGGTAAAATATTCTCACAATAACCAGACTGCAAAATTATACGTGAGAATAAATGAGAAAAAGTTTCAAGGGGTGATTGTGTTATGTTTGATAGATTTAGAGATATTTTAACGAGAATAAAATTTACACGGGGAAATACGACAGAGAAGAACAAAACTCATGACAAAGAAGAAGCTAACGGAAAAATTTATGCGTTATGGCTGTTAGTTCTGCCGTTGTTATGCGGCCTCGTTATTGGACGTTTAGCGAGCGTCGGGATTGGTTATGCTTTCGAAAAATTTTCAGGCACAGGAGGAATTACGAACTCGATAACTTCCGGGCAGCGCGGTAATGTTGAGACTAACGGCGTAAATCGCGGGCTTGGAGATTTTGCACAAGCTAACCCGTTCAGAATTTCGCCTCAAAAACCTCCTGTTGTTGAAGAAGCTCCCAAGCCGGTTGAAGAGGTAAAGCCTAAGGAGCCTGAACCTCAACTTGAAGATTTAGTTTTGCGCGGGACATTGCCGGGAGTTGGAGCATGGATAGAGAATAAGGACGGATTGAAACTTTTGCTTATCGGCAAGAACGTAGACCGTTTCAGACTTGCCAGCGTAAACAGTTACGAAGCTGAATTTAGACGCGGGAAAATTCGAATTAAGAAATATATTACATACGGGCCAATTGTCGCAAAAAAAGTTGAGGAAGCTCCCAAACCTGTGCCAGCACCCAAGAAAGAAGCCGAACAACCTAAACAAACTGGAAATATCGTAGCCGCAATGCCCGGAGAACAAGAAGGCGAAGTTCCAAGCGAAATTGTTAATCAGCTCGTTCAAAATCCCTTTGACGAGTTAAAGCGTATACGTATGCGCCCGAATGATAAAGCCGGCGGCCTCGAAGTTCAATGGATACAGAATGACAGCATATTAAAGCGTCTTGGAGTTCAGCGCGGCGATGTAATTAAATCAGTGAACGGAATTCCATTTACGAACATGGGAGATATTGCGAACTCGATTAACTCACTCATGAACAGCGAGAGATTTGACGTTGAAGTTACTCGCGGAGGAAATAATACGGCGTTGCGTTATGTTGTGCGTTAAGATTAAGCGAAAAGGTTTTACACTAATGGAAGTTCTTGTGTCCGTCGCAATTGCCGGGCTTGTAATCTCCGCAGGCTTCAAGTTAATTGCTATGTCATATAAACTTCTTGGCGAACTTCAGGCTGAACGTGAATTATCATCTGCGGCACAAAATATCTGGCTTCGTTTTCGGGTTGAAGAAAACATGTCCGACAATGGAACTGACGACGAAAATAATATTACATGGCGTGCTGAGAAACGTTCAATTACTGTTGAGGATTATGAATTAAAGTTCAAACGGGTAACGATTACGATAGCTAGCGGACGCTCGACAGTAATTTATGTTGCTGAATAATTCTCGTTTGTAGTATTATTTACACTAAGTATATATCTCTAATTATAATTACTCATTTTTACGGACGGGGGATGTCGACAATTTGAACCTGAAAAAAATTTCATGGATATTAATTTTTACATTAGCAGCTAATTCCAGTGTTGAAGGAGCGGTGCGAAGGACAGCAGCACAAAATCAGCCTCAAAATAATAATCGCACGCAGACATCATCAACACCGACAACCGGCGGAGATATGACCGAAGAGGAAGAACGTAATTTAATCGAAGCCGCACAGACTATGAGGAGATCTGGGCTTGTTCAGTTCAACTTTAAGGATTTAGACCTCGTAAGATATATGCGTTTCATGTCGGAACTTTTGCAGGAAAATATAATTGTGCCTCCGAACGTGAACTCAAAGATTACGATAATATCGCCTCATCCTGTTACAGTTCCCGAAGCTCGTGAAATAATGCTTTCGACGCTTCAAATGAATAATTTTTCGCTTCAGAATATGGGGAGCTATTCAATCGTTCGTCAAGGAGGAACAAGCCCTTCGCCTAACGTTCAGCGCGGTAAATCCGGGCCCGGCTTCGGTGAAGAGACTGTAACTTACATTGTCCCGATTGATTATATTACTCTTGAGAGCGTAGTTCCTGCGTTACAACAATCCTTCGGGCCTGCATTAATGGTTCTTCCTGTTGGAAATGGCCGGGATGTTTTGCTTCAAGGACGTTCTACGGATGTAAATAAGGCTGTCGATTTAATCCGCAAGATGGACACTCCCCAGAGCGCGAGAATGACGAGGACATACGATTTACGATATTCTGATCCTACGACGGTTGCCGCACAACTCAACGCAATAGCTCAGTCAAACGGGCCTCTTCAAGGCTTGAACGCGATCGCCGACGCTCCAAGCAAAAAAGTTATCGTTGTAGGCTCAAGAAGTGCGATTGACCGTGCAACTAGCATAATTCGTGAACTTGATGTTGACTCGAAGATTGGCGACTTTCACATTTACAGGCTGAAGAATATTGATGCGACTGCGGCGGCTGAACAGGTCGGAAGAGTTTTAGCGTCAACTACGACGATGCTCGGTGCTGATGCGGCGAAATTTCCTGCTACGGTTGTTCCTGATGTCGCGACTAACAGTTTAATATTCGCGGCAACACAGAGACAGTTTGACTCGCTCGTGCCTATTCTTGATGCAATCGATGTTCAACCTAAACAAATTTTATTGCGGGGCTTTATCGCGGAAATCAACGTAAGCAATCTTGAGAACAACGGCATAGACTGGACAGTTATCGGTGGAAAACTCTGGGATGATTTTCTCTTGGGCGGAACAGGAACGCTCGGCGAAGGTTCAGTGCCCTCTACATTCATGACGATTTACAACGATTCTTTGAGGCGTGAGGAACATTATTACGACCGCGCGGGAAATTTATACACGACTACGGAGTTCTCGCCTGTTCCCTTCATGTACGCTACGATTGAATTACTCAAGAAGTATAACGCCGTCAACGTCTTATCAGTCCCGCGTTTAATGTGCCTCGACAACAAAGAAAGCTCCTTCCAAGTCGGCCAGGTTATTCCGGTCATGAAGGGCTCAACATCTGACTTATCGAACACGAGCGCGGTTCAGAGCAATTATGACTACAAGGATACCGGCTTGACATTAACCGTAACGCCTCATATCCGGAGCGGAAATCTCGTAGCGATGGACATTAAGCAGACGACGGAGGACGTAATGACACCTTCAGGAGTTCCAACACCGATAACGTCAAAGCGTGAAGTCAATACTTCGGTTATCGTTGCTGACGGCGAGACAATAATTTTGGGCGGCTTGATAAAAGAAACTGAGCGTTCTGTTAAGCGTCGAGTTCCCGGAATTTCATATATTCCGTTGATTGGCGGATTGTTCCAGAAGTTATCGAAGGAGAAAGAGAAAGTTGACTTTGTGATTTTCTTAACGCCCACGATTATAACGAACCCTGAGCAGATGAGAGGAGCAACGATGAGGGCGGCAGGATTTACTCAGCCGTTTTCTTCACCTGATGTTAGTATGCCTGATGTCAGCGGTTATGACGAAAGAGACGACGGAAATATCATCAAGGGTAATATTATCTCGCGGCCAATGCGACGAGAACTTGCCAGTATTGACGTAAGCCCTGTTGAATCCGAGATTGATATTAGGTTCCGTGAGATGTATCAAAAGAGCTTGAAGAGGAGATAATTTATGCCTGAAACAGAACAAGCATTAAAACCGTTGCCGGACGCTAAAGAGGTCTCAAGTCTTTTACCCGACGGGATGGGCTTAGATATTCTCAGACAGGCGCGAATTGTCCCGTTAAGAATTGAAGACGGCGTTTTAATCGTTGGTGCTGTGGATTTCGACGCTTGGCCCAAAGCTCAGATGCTCGGTGTGGCTCTGGGCTTTCCGATTGATATTGAGCTTCGAGACGAAAAGGAACTCGGCGATTTAATTCACACTCTCTACGACTTAAGGAGTGTTGCCGCTGACGAGGCCGCTAAAAATATCGAGGGAATTGATGACATTGACGACTTGACGCGTGAAGATGTTTTGAGTGATTCCGTTGATGTTCCTGTTATAAGGCTCGTTAATGGATTATTCGTTGATGCGCTGAGACAGAGGGCGACGGATATTCACGTTGAGCCGTACGAAGATGAAGTATTGATACGGTTTCGGATTGACGGAGTTTTGCAGGACAGATTGAGGCTTCCGCGTTCGCATCAAGCGCCTTTGACCAGCCGAATAAAAGTTATGTCTCGAATGGATATTGCTGAACACATGGCACCTCAGGACGGCAGAATTGGAATAACTTTAGGCGACAGGGCCGTTGATGTTCGTGTTGGCTTGGTTCCGACGCAATACGGCGAGAGAATAGCTATGCGACTTCTTGATAAAGGACACGGATTATTAACGCTTGAAGATTTAGGAATGGAAGCCCGCGAACGTTCAATCATGGATGATTTAATTCACAGGCCTCACGGAATGATTTTGTTCACCGGCCCGACGGGATCAGGAAAATCAACGAGCCTTTACGCAATTCTTCAAGCTCTCGCGCGTCCGGAAGTCAACATAATCACCGTTGAAGACCCCGTAGAATACGCGTTGCCCGGAGTTTCGCAAATTCAGGTCAACGAGAAAGCCGGAGTAACTTTTGCGGCGGCGTTGCGTTCAATCTTGCGTCAGGACCCGGATATTGTAATGATCGGAGAAATGCGAGACTTTGAGACAGCACATATCGGAGTTCAGGCATCATTGACGGGACATTTGGTTTTGTCGACACTTCACACGAACGACTCAATCAGCGCGATAATCCGACTTGTTGACATGGGAATTGAACCGTATTTAGCCGCAAGCTGTATGATTGGGACGGTTGCGCAGAGATTGGCCCGGAGATTATGCCCGCATTGCAGACGTGAGATTAACCCTCCGGCGATGATGGCAAAACAGGGCTTAACTCGTGCGTTTGCTCCGGTTGGATGCTCAGAATGCCATAACACGGGCTATCGCGGACGCGTCGGACTTTATGAACAGTTTGTTGTTAATGAGGAAATTCAAGAAGCGTTTGTGTCGGGAGCGGCGGCATCGAAATTGAGGGAGATTGCGAGACGAAGCGGCTTCAAAACTTTGTGGGAGATTGGATTGTCGGCTGTTCAGTCGGGCTTAACCTCACCTGATGAACTTACGCGAGTTGCTGGGGAGGATTAACATGAATTATTCGTGTGCAAAAGTGAAAATTTTTGAGTTAATTTCGCCGCTTATGGGAGAAAGTTAAATATGCCATATTTCAATTATTCAGGTTACGACGCAAAAGGCAAGAACACGAAAGGGACGATTGAGGCCGGTTCATCAATGCAGGCTGTTGACCGTTTGACCGAGCGCGGAATTGTTGTTGTTGACGTAAAACTTGCTGAGGAGAAAAAAGGAGGGAGAGGCTCACGGATAAAATTACTTCCTCTTGAACAGCACATATTTTTCTGCCGGAGTTTGTCGTCATATCTCAAATCCGGGTTGCCACTGGCTGACTCGTTACGCATCATGTCAAGGCAGACGCACGACCGAACAATGAAACCCGTCATGGAGAAATTGTTAGCTGAGGTTGAAGGGGGTCGGAAATTTCACACGGCGTTAGCTGAGTCCGGAGCATTTCGCGAGAGTTTGTGGCGAGTAGCTGAATCCGGAGAGCAGTCGGGAACTTTAATATCCGTTTTGAATGAGGCGGCTGATGAGTTCAAACTTGAAGACGATTTACGGCGGAAAATTCGCGGCGCTATGACCTATCCAATTGTTATGGCCGTCGTCGGAGTTGGCGTAGTCTCGTTCATGTTGACTTATGTTGTGCCGAAAATCTCAGAGTTATTTGAAGATATGCATCAAACTTTGCCGTTGCCCACAAGAATTTTAATCGGAATGTCTGACTTTCTCGGAAATTACGGATTATGGATATTGTTAGCTGGACTTGTAGCCTGGCTTGTGATGAAACGGACGGGGAAGAAAATTAACATGCCGTTCATGCGAGGAATTAGAGACCAGCTCGGCCTTGCTCTTGTCATGTCCCACATCAGCACCCTTCTAAAATCCGGAATACCTTTAGTGCAAGCCTTGCGAATGGCTTCATCAATGGACACGTATAAACAAAGATGGCTTGATGCCGCCGAAATGGTTAAAGCCGGTCATCGTTTCGATAAAGCCCTCGAAAAAATCGGAATGCCGGAAGAAACTGTTGCTGTTGTTCGTGTTGGCGAAATGGGAGGGGATTTATCCGGGGCCTTGACGAATGTATCTGACCAGTGCCGGGAAATTGCACAGACGAGAATGGAGAGGCTTTCTACGTTGATGGAGCCTATTATGGTCTTGTCGCTTGGCTTCAGCGTTGGATTTATAGTTCTGGCAATCTTAACGCCCGTATTCGACTTAGCGGGTATTGTGAGATAAAGAATGATAGTATGTTATGATTATAGAAATTTATTCAAAGGAGATAATTCATTCATGAAGAAGAACAAACGCAAAGGTTTTACCTTGATTGAAATTATGGTTGTCGTCGTAATTCTGGGCTTATTGGCCGCGCTCGTAGTTCCTCGAATTGGCCCGCAAGTCGCCGAAGCTCAGCGCACGACAGCCGCAACACAAATTCGCTCACTTGAAGACGCTCTCGAAATGTACAGAATGCACAACGGATTTTACCCGTCGACTTCACAGGGGCTTGATGCTCTTGTTACAGCACCGACGACTTCACCGGTTCCGAGACGTTACGCAGAAGGCGGATACTTGAAGAAAGTTCCCGATGACCCTTGGGGCAATCCATATGTCTATCGCAATCAGAACGGACATATCCAGATTATGAGTTACGGGCCTGACGGCGAAGAGGGCGGCGAAGGGATTAACGCTGACATTACCAACGAGGATTAATATTCTTAGTTTCGGGTTTGACAGAGGCAGCGGCAAAATCAACGTTGATATTACGAACAAATATTAACACGAGGATTAAAAATTTGAAGCGTTCAGGTTTCACGTTAATTGAGATTATGATGGTCCTGATGATTACCGGGACATTAGCGGGAGTTTTTCTGCCGAGACTATCATTTTTCTTTGAGCCTCCTTCAGCGACTTTACAGCGAGCAATCGAAGAAGCTACGGACACGGCATTATCGGGAGTTCCCGTGAGACTTAAGATTGATACGGAGGAAATTTCACAACGAGGATTTATTGTTGCTGAAGCCCTCATGAAGAAGGAAGAGCCCGAAGACAGTTTGAGCGTATTTCTGGGGACAAATTTAACTCGTCCGACTGTGCTTGAATGGCAGAACGTGAAACTTAAGAATTTGCCGGAAAATGAGGGCTGGAAGTTTGAGCCGGAAATCATAAACTTCTTCACAGACGGTTCATGTACTCCAGCAAGAATTACTTGGGCCTCGCGCAACACAACCGAACGTGATGCAGATGAATATATCTTGACTGTTACGGGATATTGCGTGATGGTCGAGAAGGAATGAGAAAAAGAGTTGCTCCCGTCTTGAAAATTTTACAGGGCGGGAGATTTTAATTCATCGCGTATCTTCATTAAGATTTTGCCGAGATTGTTTTCACCTTCGCCGGTTTTGTCGTCAATTCCCCAAAATGTATCGTGCCAGCCGTTTCCTTCAAGCAATAATGCGTCTCCTGTTGAGATTAAGAGTTCAGCAAGTTCCGGGTTCTGAGTGAATTTTGCCCGCACAATTTCTTCCATGATAGAAACTTTCACGTCGTCCCAGTCCTCGCGAACCGGTAATTCTCGCGCTGCCGTCTTCGATTGGTGAGGACGTAACTCCGCGAATAACTCATATTCTCCAGACTTCTGAGCCTGATATGCCGCCTCACTGCTTCCGTAAGTAAAGCCGTGATAATTTACAGGAGCTTCATAATAATTACTCAGGAATAAATATTCTTTCGCAAATCTCCTTATCTCTGACATCGTGAACTTTCTTCCCACCTTCCTTGACAACACGAAAAAATACCATAAATATTTTCTCAGACATCATAAAAATTAGCAAATATCTTGATTTTGTGAGAACGCTGGAGCTTTTGAGATAATCTCTAAGCCTATGTGAAATACGACAGCATAAAAACTTCGAAGCCTTATATTATCACAAGAATTTATCTGTTCTTCTGCAATCTGCTATAATCCCATTCATACCCTAATAAAGGAGCAATTAACATTGGGACAAATTCAAATCATCGTTGAAGGAATGACAGCGAGCGGAAAATCCACGATCGTTAATTTATTATCCGAACGTTTAGGTTTTAAGATTATGCCCGAAGAGTTCAGAGACCCTTTAGACCTTCTGAACCGTTTTCATCATGAAAAAGAGAAATGGGCTTTCCCTATGCAGTTAAACTTTCTCGTTACGCGTTTTGCTCAATATTTATGTGCAAGCGAAGAGGATAATTACATTCTTGACAGAAGCGTTTTCGGCGACAAAGTTTATGCGTTGATGTATTACCGTGATAAATTTTTCAAGGACAGCCAGCTCGGATGTTATTTAACGCTGTATGATTCACTTTTGCGTTACGTCAAGCCTCCGAAACTGTTAATTCTTGTACGCTGTGAGTTCGACGAGATTATGAGACGCATTCATTCTCGCGGTCGTCCGGATGAAATTGACGCTGGCGTTGAATATTGGCGGGCACTTTATGACGCTTACATGCCGTTTCTGGATTTCATGAAGAATGAGCTTCAGGGGGAGTTTAACTATCTCGAACTTGACTTGTCCAATCCGGAATTCATTCACACTCCGGCAATGGTTGACGCGTTCATCGATGAGGTCAAAAAGTTTTTCCCAGAACGAGCATGAAAGTAAAAATTTATCAGCACATAATATTCTTTACTCGCTGAAAAATGTGAATGAATTATTATGAAAGTTAGAGATTTATTATCACATATTGACACTTTTGCGCCGTTCTCACTCGCTGAAGACTGGGACAATCCCGGCTTAATGGCTGGAAGTTATGACGCTGAAGTTTCGCGCGTGGGAATTTGTTTAGACGCTGTCAGTGAAGCTGTGATTGATGCGGCTGAAAATGGCTGTAATGTCTTGCTTTGTCATCATCCGTTAATTTTCCGTCCGCTGAAAAATATTGATATTGACTGCGAGATTGGCCGGACGATTTACGAGGCATTGAAACGCGGCGTGAATATCATTGCGGCTCATACTAACTGGGACAAAGCCGACGAAGGAGTTAATGCAACTCTCGCTGAACTTCTGAAACTTTCACGTCTTGAACCGCTCGGCGATTTCGGGCTTGTTGGAGAGCTTGAAGCGAAAATGAGCCTGAAAAATTTTGCTGAACATATAAAATCTTCATGGGGGCTTTCACGTCTGGATATTTACGCTGACACAAAAATAGAACGTGTTATATTTTTTGTCTCACGCGTCGCATTATGTGGAGGTTCAGGCGCTGAGTTCTGGCGGGATGCAAAAAATTCCGGAGCAGATATTTATCTCACGGCTGACATGAAATATCACGAATTAATCGACGCGACAAAAGCAGGGTTGACAATTGGACTTGTCAATCACGGCGAAATGGAACGCGCTTCACTCCCAAAATTGGCCGAAAAAGTTTCACTCTGCGGAGTTCAGACGAAATTAATTGACGTGAAAGCACTTCCCTCACCACTAAGATTATAGGAGCAAATTAACATGAAACAAAGAGTTTTAAGCGCAATGAGACCAACCGGCCCGCTTCATTTGGGACACATGGCCGGAGCTTTGAGCAATTTTGTGAAGTTGCAGAACGATGAAAAGTATGAATGCTTTTACGCAATTGCTGA
Source organism: Synergistaceae bacterium (assembly GCA_017454625.1). GTDB lineage: Bacteria > Synergistota > Synergistia > Synergistales > Aminobacteriaceae > JAFUXM01. The sequence goes on along the minus strand of JAFTCP010000022.1, from coordinate 11,349 downwards.
CTGGCACGCCTTGACCTCAAATTATGCTGAGAGCGCAAACACCGGAGAATATTGTTATACGGCTTTGCTTGACTGGCTTTCAGTTGGACTTGACCCCGAAAAATCGCCGCTGTTCATTCAGTCTCACGTTCCACAGCACGCGGAGTTAGCTCTTGCTTTGGGAATGATTACACCGCTCGGCTGGCTCTACCGTAACCCGACGTACAAAGAACAGCTCGAGAATATCACCAATAAAGATTTAGGAACATACGGCTTTCTCGGCTATCCCGTTTTAATGGCCGCTGATATTTTGCTTTATCGTGCTTCGCTTGTTCCAGTCGGAGAGGATCAGAGCGCGCATCTTGAAATCAGCCGTGAACTCGTCAGACGCTTCAATAACTTTTTCGGTGAAAATTTACTTGTTGAACCTCAGCCTTTATTCACGACCACGCCGAAAGTTCCGGGAATTGACGGAAGGAAAATGAGCAAGTCTTACGGCAACGCATTAGAAATCTCCGAACCCGAAGCCTCCATGTGGAATAAATTACGCACAATGAAGACTGACCCCGCGAGAATGCGACGAACAGATCCGGGCGACCCCGAAAAATGTCCCGTCTGGGATTTGCACAAAGTCTTTAACCATGACGAAGCCGAAAAAGCTGAAATTTGCGAAGGATGTAAAACTGCCGGAATTGGTTGCATCGACTGCAAGAAAAAGTTGAACGCTCATATTCAAGCTATGATGGCTCCAGTACGTGAAAGACGCGCAAAATATGAGGGAAAAAAATCTTTGCTCGATGAAATTCTCGCTGACGGTGCAGAACGTGCCGGAAAAGTCGCCCGCGAAACTATGAACACGATTTATCCGGCTATGGGCCTGTTGATTAATCCTAAACGTTGTGATGAAACTAGCCGACCTTGAGATTGACATTAAAGGCTATTCCGGGCCGTTTGATTTGCTATGCTCACTTGTTGAGGATAAGAAATTTCGCGTCTCTGAGATAAAAATTTCGGAGCTGATAAAAATTTACGGCGATTATCTCATCAAGACTAAACAGGCTCCTCCTGATACTCTCGCGGATTTTTTCTACATGAGTGCGGGGCTTTTGCTCGCTAAAACTCGTTCGCTTTTGCCTGGTGCTGAAGTCTACGAGCCTGAAGATTTGCCCGGACAAGAGGAATTTATAAAGTCAATTAATCGTTACAAGCCCTATCGTGAAGCAATTTCAAAATTAACGGCAATGCTCGAAACTCAATCAAAATGTTTCAGGCGTGAAGTTCCCCAAACTATTCAAACTGGCGAGAAGGAATTTGTTATCGACAGCGACGGGGCTTATGCTCTGGCAAAAATCTGGAAGGACCTGAATGAAAAGCTCTCACGGGAAATTCAGCAGAGAATAGAATTTGCCGAAGCTATGGAAAATGCCGATTGGGACGGTTTCGCTGAGACTGACCAAGAACAGATTGATGAGAGAATTTACGAGCTTGAAGAGTTATTGCAGAAAAATTCTTCACTTAGCTTCAACGAAATTTGCACATCAAAAAGTAATTGCATCGTAACACTTTTAGCCTTGCTTGAACTTTGCAGGATGGGCCGGGCTGAATTTTCACAGAAAGAGTTATTTTCAGATGTTAAGATTAGCAGGAAAAATTGAAGCCCTCTTGTTTAGTGCTTCGTCGCCGGTCTCTGAAAAAGAGCTTAAATCAGCCTTGAACGTCTCGACAGCTGAGATTAAAGACGCGCTTGAAGAGTTGAGAATATTGCTTGAAGATGAAGCTCACGGGATATTTTTAAAGCAATTGGCCGGAAACTGGACGCTTGAAACTAAGCCTGAACTTGGGGATTTAGTCGGGAATTTCCGAAACACTTCAAAGATAAAGCGATTTTCTCTCAGCAGGGCCGTCATGGAAGTTTTGACGATTATAGCCTACAAACAGCCTATCTCACGCCGAGAAGTCGAAGAAATACGCGGAGTTGACTCTTCCAGTCCAATAAATAGGCTTTTATGGCTTGGGCTAATCAAAATTTCAGGACGAATTAAAAATCGTGCGGCTATTTACTCTACGACAAAAAAATTTCTTGAGATATTCGGGATTAACTCGCTCGATAATTTGCCGGCAATTGATGAGATTGATGATGTCGACGAAGTTAATGAAGTCAACGATGATGTTCATGATGTTCATGAAATTAATGATGATGAGACAAGTTCAGATTAGCTTTATGCGTTATTACGGGAAATGAGCTGTAAATTTTGAGATTAGGCTAATGATAATGAATTTGACACTCTAATTCTAGTTAAGGATGGTGATTACAATTTGAGGCTGAACGCTTTTTTGTCGTCGTGCGGAGCTGCTTCACGCCGTAAATCTGAAAATATAATCTTAAGCGGCAGGGTGCAGGTAAACGGGAAAATCGTTCTTGCACCTTTTTTTGACGTTGACCCGGCCAATGACAAAGTTACTCTTGACCGAAAAATTTTAACTCTCTCTGAGCATGTCTATTACGTCATTAACAAGCCGACTGGTTACGTTTGTGCCGCCAGCGATAAATATGATCCCGTCGTGATTGACTTAATCCCTGAGAGAGAAAAACGAATTTATCCCGTCGGAAGGCTTGACCGTGAGAGCGAAGGTTTATTAATTCTCACGAACGATGGAAATTTTACGCAGAGCATTCTTCATCCGTCAAAGCAAATTCGCAAGGAATATGAAGCCTTGTTAAACATTCCGATTAATGAGAAGCAATTAGCAAGATGGAAAAAAGGTTTTGAGCTTTCAGAAGGACGAATTTCCGCGCCGATAACTATAAAAGTTATGGATAAAGAACCGTTTAATCAATGGGTTTCTGTCGTGATCATCGAAGGCTTGAAGCGTGAGATAAGACTCATGGCAAAACAGGCAGGCTTCAACGTTCAAAAGTTGATTAGGCGGAAAATTGGAAAAATGAAACTCGAAAATTTAAGTTCGGGTGAGTTTGTCAGTTTGTCTTTTTCAGAGCTGTACACTAAAATATTTAATGGCGGTATAGTTTAATTTTCACAAAAGGAGGCTAAGTCCGTGAGTGAGATAGACGAGAAATCCAGAGAATTAATCAAGACGCGAATAATCAGCAAGCTCAAAGATATAAAATCATTCCCGCAATTCGTCATCGAGACCATGAAAAAGCTCAATGATCCTGAGAGTAATGCCGCAGATGTCGCTAAAAGTCTTTCACGTGATGAAGGGCTTGTGCTGAGAATATTGAAATTGGCCAATTCAGCCGCATATGGAATGAGCCGGAACATCTCCAACATTTCCGAAGCAATCGCGCTGTTAGGCTATAAGAGCGTGAGCAATATCATTCTCGCCGCAACCGTTTATTCAGCTATGGACAAGGGATTAACGGGTTATGCTTTGGATCGAGGCGAACTTTGGCGGCATTCTCTGATGGTCGCTTACACTTCGAGGCATTTGGCGAAATTAACGGAAAAAGTCAGCACCGAAGACGCTTACGTCGGGGGATTATTGCACGACATCGGCAAAGTAATTCTGAATGATTATGTTCGTTTCGGCTATGGAATAATCGTTAAAATGGTCGAGGAAAAACATATCCCGTTCACAGAGGCAGAAAGTCAAGTTTTAGGCTTTGATCACGCTATGATCGGCGAAATTCTTGTTGAACGCTGGGAAATGCCGGAAGGTTATAGAATTTCCGTAGCTTATCACCATAAACCGAATGAATTACCCGAAGACAAGAAACAATATCAACCTTTACTTGACGTTGTTACGCTCGCAAACACAATATGCTTAATGCTTGGAATTGGTTTAGGAGCTGACGGATTGCAGGCTTATATGTTCCCGGAACCTATTGAGAGATTAGGCATTAAGAACTTCGACGGGTTATTCTCAGAGATGATTGATTTTGTCAGCAACGTTTCAAACGATATGGGCGATATGGCGGGGCTGTAAAAATTGTCTTACGTAATCACAATTGACGGACCTGCCGGTGCTGGAAAAAGTTCAGTTGCTAAGAAAGCCGCTGAAATACTCGGAATAAAATATCTCGACACCGGAGCAATTTACAGGGCGATAGCTTTAATACTGGCAAAGTCCGAAATTATGCCTGACAACGAGGAATTTTTGCGCGAGGCCCTGAGTGAAATTAGGATTGAGCTTCGAGAAAACGGCGTGCTTGTGAATGACTTTGACGTTACGAGCGAGATTAGAACGCCCGAAGTTGACGCGCTTGCTTCGATTTATTCAGCGTTGCCCGTTGTGCGTTCGGCTTTGCTTGGACTTCAACAAGAGCAGGTAAATTACGGTTCAATCATCGCAGAAGGCCGTGATGTCGGAAGTGTCGTATTTCCCAACGCAAAAGTAAAATTTTTCCTCACAGCAACCCCCGAAGCACGAGCAAAACGAAGATATGATGAACGCGTCAAGAAGGGAGAAAATGCGGACTTCAACGAGATTTTAGCGGCAATAATTCAGCGCGACAAAAACGATTCAGGCCGTGAGATTTCACCTTTGAGCGTCCCTGACGGAGCAATTTATCTTGACACTTCGGATATGAGCGAGCAGGAAGCCGTAAACTTTGTAGTTGATAAAGTGAATGAGGCGTTAAAGTGAACGTGTTACGCGGCAATTCAGCAGCATATGACCCAACAGAAAGCCTAAATTCATAGTTGACCGAGTAAAAGAGGCATTAACAAAGTGAAGAGTGAGCAAATCTATTTATGTATGACAGAAGGGGAAGACGTAAAAATCCTAGTAAGTCATGCGAAAGGTGCATTAATATTTACAATTAACCATGTGAGTGGGGCTTTGTTATCATGAAACAAAACAAAATTTTTTATGCAATCGTCAAAAACTTCTTCAAGATTATCTTATTTATTTATAATCGCTGTACGTCAAAATGGCTTGAAAAATTAGACCCGAACGAGAAATATATAGTTGCCTGCAATCATGCCAGCAATATGGATCCCGTAATAATCGGCGCATTTTTCCCGCGAAGATTACGTTATTTTGCGAAGGAAGAATTATTCGTGAACTGGTTTCTTGGAACATGCATCAGAGCTTTGGGAGCCGTTCCAGTTTCAAGGAGCGATAACGCTTCAGCTGCCGGAGCTTTGCGAGGTTTCATGAAACTTTATCAGGAGGGAAACGATGTATTAATTTTTCCTGAGGGCGGAAGGACTTTAGACGGAAATTTACAGCCTCTTGAAGGAGGAGTTGCCGTAATCGCTTCACATACCCGCGCGCCGATTTTACCCGTTTTCATTCACGGCTCATTTAAGGCGATGCCTCCAGGTTCAGCATTAATCAAGCCGACGAAAATTAAAGTTACGTTCGGAAAGCCCTTAAGATTTTCTGAGGAAGTCTACAAGAGCAAAGAAGGACGAAATATAATCATGACAGCTTTGACAAACTCAATAAAGGAACTTGAGGCGGATAAATAATTATGTTCTTAAGCATGACAGGTTTCGGAAGCAATTCTCATGAATTTTCATGGGGAAAAGTTTCATTTGAAATTACATCAGTAAATCACAAGTTTCAAGAGTTCTCTGCAAGATTGCCGCGTGAGTTGTCATCTCTGGAAAATCGGATAATCTCGCTCATGAGAAATTCAATCGGACGCGGAAAAGTCAGAATTACTGCGGAGATTGCCTGGAATTCCGGCGCGAGAATACCCGTTCTTGACGAAGAAGGATTAATGAACATGTTTAATCAAGTTCGGCGGATATCCAAGAAAAATAATCTTGATTGTCCTCCTGATTTAACGCGTTTCCTTGTTGTTCCTGATATTTTCGACACAGAAAATAACGCCGCAGAACAAGCCGCCCACGAAGAGCCTGAAATTTGGGATGAAATTATCTCCGCCGCAATCGCTTCACTAATGGAAATGAAGAAGTCCGAAGGCGAAAAGTTACACGCAAAAGTTGATGAGGATTTAAGCGCTCTCGTGAAAATTCTTGATACCCTAAAAAAACGCTGGGAAGTCGCAAACTCTGAAGCCCTCGAAAGTCTACGAACTCGCATTCAAAACGTCATGGAACATTATAATCTTGAGATTGACGAGAACAGAATTGCTCAGGAAGTCGCTTTAATGTCCGATAAATGGGATGTTTCGGAGGAAATTACGCGGCTTGATGCTCATGTTGAGAAATTCAAACAGGTCATGAACGCGGAAAATTCTTCGGGGAAAAAATTAGATTTCTTGATTCAGGAGATGAACAGGGAAGTAAACACGATGGGTTCAAAGGTTGCTGATGCTTCGTTTCGCTGGGGAGTTGTCGAGGCTAAAACCTGCATTGAAAGAATACGCGAACAATTGCAGAATATAGAGTGATAAATCATGAAAAAGGGAAAATTATACGTCTTATCAGGACCGAGCGGAGTGGGAAAAGGAACGCTTCGAGAAAACGCATTGAACAATTTACCAAATTTGACATATTCAATCTCATGCACGACAAGAAGCCCAAGAGCCGGCGAGGTTGACGGAGTTCAATATAGATTTTTGACGCGTGAGAAATTTGAAGAATATATCAGCAAAAATTTATTTCTTGAGTATGCTCACGTCTTCAATCGCGACTTTTACGGAACTTTGAAAGATGACGTTATAAATGAGCTTGAAGCCGGTCATGACGTTTTGCTTGAGATTGATGTTCAAGGAGCATTGCAGGTTAAGGAGAAGATGCCCGAAGCAATTTTAATTTTCGTCGCTCCTCCGTCAGTTGATGAACTCGAGAAAAGATTAACAGGACGAAAGACAGAAACGCCGGATGTTGTTAAAAGAAGGCTTGAGACAGCAATTAATGAGTTGAAACTTAAAGATAAATATGATTATGTGATTGTGAACGATGATTTGAACTCGGCATGTGAGGAATTGAAGAAGATAATATTATGACTTTTGACAGATTAATACGCTGGATTTTATTTTGCGCGGGAATAATCACGATAATTTTCGCCGGTTACATGTTCAATCTAAATCGCATTGACGCAGGGGCTGCCTGGCTTGCTGTTTCTGTTGGGTTATTATGCTTTGCGACGAGAATTAAGCAGGAACGACCTGAACCATCAGGAAATAATAATAGCGCTGATACAGATAATGACCTTCACGACATGGCGGCGTTAATCGCAGAACTCTCAATTTCAAGTTTGCGCAACATTGGCCGGACTGTCCCGCCTGGAACGAAGGAAATTCAGGATTTGGAGGAAAAATTGAATAAATTTCTTGACGTTATGCCGCTAAATCAAGAAGAACGTGATGAAATTGCTGATGAGTTCGAGAAATTACGCAATCGAACAAGACGCAACGAGGGCGGACGTGCAATAATGAGAAGCGCGAGACTATAAAATTTTCATGCCACGAAAGGAATATTATGGACAAAGGACAAAAATTTTCAGCATGGTATTTTCTTATCGCAATAATAGCTGCCTGGCTCTTCGCTGAATACGTTTACAAGCCGTACACCGAGAGCAAAAGCGAAGTCCCTTACAGCGAGTTTCTTGCAGACCTTGAAAGCCGAACGATTGAGAACGTTGATATTTCGGATTCAAGAATAATTTACGCTCTCAAGGACAATACGAGCCCGGATAAGCGTCCGATTGTCGGCGGGGTAATTTTTACGAACAAGAAATCACGCCAGCAGCCCGGAAATATTAAAAGTGTTGTGAGACTGCCGGACCCGTTTTTGATTATCAGGCTTTCAAGTGCTGATGTGAAATTTGGAGGAATTGCTCAGCGCGACAGCATCATGGATTTATTCATGGGAATTCTTTTACCTATGCTTCCGTTGATAATAATCTGGTATTTGATTTTCCGAAACATGCGCGGAGGCTCAGGCGGAATATTTTCATTTGGCAAAAGTCGTGCTAAAGAGCTTCAAGGCGAGATGACCAAGACGCTTTTCAGCGATATCGGAGGAGCTGGAGAAGCTGAGGTTGAACTGCGGGAGATTATAGACTTCTTGAAGGATCCGCAGAGATTTGACAAGTTCGGGGCTAAATTGCCGCGTGGAGTTTTGCTTGTTGGGCCTCCTGGAACTGGAAAAACTTTATTGGCTAAGGCTTGTGCAGGAGAAGCTGGAGTTCCGTTTTTCTTTATTACCGGCTCAAGTTTCGTTGAGATGTTCGTAGGAGTTGGAGCGGCTAGAGTTCGTGATTTATTCGACCAAGCCAAAAAGAAAGCTCCATGTATAATTTTTGTTGATGAAATTGACGCGATCGGCCAATCCCGAATGCGGAACTTCAACAGCAACTCTGAACAGGAAGCAACGTTAAATCAACTTTTAGCCGAGATGGACGGCTTTGAAGACAATAACGGCGTTGTAATCATGGGAGCTACGAACAGGCCGGAAATTTTAGATCAGGCTTTGTTGCGTCCGGGAAGATTTGATAGGCAAATTCAGGTTGTATTGCCGACAGAAGAAGGACGCGAGGAAATTTTGCGCATTCACACGAAGAAACTTCCGCTTGCGAGTGAGATTGATTTACGTTCGATAGCGAAAGTTACGCCGGGATTTTCGGGAGCTGACTTGGCGAATATTGCTAATGAGGCTTCGTTGCTGGCCGCTCGTCGTAAAGCTGATAAAGTTTCGATGAATGATTTTGATTTAGCGATTGAACGTGTTGTTGCAGGCTTGCAGAGAAAAACCCCGTTAACTCCTGAGGTTCGCAAAAAAGTAGCTTATCATGAAACCGGTCATGCTTTAGTCGCGTGTTATCTTCCAGGCTCAGACCCAGTTCATAAAGTCAGCATTATTCCGACCACAAAAGGCGCACTTGGTTACACAATGCAGATGCCCACTGAAGATAATTATATTATCACGGAGCAGGAATTGAAGACGAGAATGACCGTGATGCTTGGAGGACGTGCGGCAGAATTGCTTGTGTTCAACGAGGCATCAACTGGAGCGTCTAATGATCTTGAACGTGCAACAGAGACAGCTAGAAAAATGGTAATAGAATTCGGAATGTCCGAGAAATTAGGCCCTGTAAGATATGCTTCACCGTCGATGATGTATTTGGGAAATGCTAGTGAAGTCCGTAATGACATCGGCGAGGGAACGGCGGAAGTCATTGACCGTGAAATCCGCCGGCTCGTTAATGAGGCTCAGGACAGCGCGTTAAATATTCTTCGTGAGCATGAAAAAATTTTGCATGAAGTTGCTGATACTTTGATGCAGAAGGAAGTAATCAATCACGAGGAAATTCAAGCATTCGTCGACAAGGAAAAATCTCAAACGGGAAATGATAATGTCAGCAGTCAAGAAAGCGATAACGTCAGCATAGAATAAAAAAACCCTCCTTGTGGGAAATCATGAGGAGGGTATAATTTTCCTGATTATCTCTGCTAAGTTTTCAGGTTTATCATTTTCATCAAATGTCCGTGAATTTTTCGAGAGTTTCACAAATTCATTTGCATTTTTCATCTGGTGATTATCTGCCGCTCCAGGCCACGCAATCACGACCGCAGGAATTCCCCATTTCAAGACCTCAGCCAAAGTTGAGCCTCCAGCACGACACACGAGTAAATCACAAACTGAATAAAACGGGTTCATGTCCCATTGAGGCAGAATAAAATGTTTATTCCCGTCATCTTTCTTTTCCTTCGACGACAAGAACACAAACTCATATTCCCCGCATAAATCCGCAGTCTTCTTCAAAATTTCACTTAACGGCCCGCTTCCTAGTGAACCTCCGGCAATCCCGACTATCTTCGCGCCAGCCGGAACATTCACGCCCAAAGTTTTTAATGCCTCGTCTCTCGCAAGTCTCACGGGTTCCCTCACAGGAATTCCGAAATAATCAAAATCTTTTATTCCCTCGCATTCAGGCCAACCCGTAATAATCTTCACTCCCCATTTTGACGCAAGACGCGTAACTTTTCCGGCAACCGCATTTTGCTCATGAAGAGTTACAGGAATTTTCTTTAACTTGGCAATAATTAACGGCGCAAAAGAGACATAACCACCGAACAAAAATATCTCGTCAGGCTTGAAACTGTTAATAAACTTTCTCGTCATGAAAATTGCTCTGAACACGTCAATAATTCGCCCGAATATTTTAGTGATTGACCTTGTTCCCAATGGTGAGCCTTCAAGAGGCAAAATCACCGGCTCAATTCCCAATGAAGCATAAATCTCACGTTCAAGTTCACGAGAGCCGCATAGCCATTTAACATTTGCGCCTTCAGCTTGAAGATTTTGGCCGAACACTATAGACGGGAAAATATGGCCGCCCGTTCCTCCTGAAGCGATTAAAACTTTTCGTTCATTCATGATTTTTGCTCCCATCACTTAATATTAATTCCTTTTTCTCGTCTTTCTTATCTAATTTTACTTTCGCTAATTTTTTCTCGTTTGTCTGCTTAGTACTGAGCTTGATTGACATTAATAATCCGACTTTTGCCCACATAAAGACCATTGAGCTGCCTCCCGCGCTGAGAAATGGCATAGGAATTCCCGTTAATGGCATCAACTTTGTAACTCCTGCGACGTTCACGAACATAGGAAAAACAACCGAAGCCGCCAATCCCAGAGCAAGAGACTTTGAGAAATTATCCTTAGCGTTGACGTAAACACGATATGCGCTCCAAGTCCATATTGCATAAAGCATCACGAGAAAAAGCGTTCCGACAAGTCCAAACTCCTCACCGATTGCCGGGAAAATATAATCCGTCGAAGTCTCAGGCAAAAATCGTTCGTCCTGCAAGCCTCGTCCAATTCCCACGCCTGTAACATTTCCATTGGCGAACGCGATTAATCCCTGTATAATCTGGAAGCCGTTATTGCTCGGATCTGACCACGGATCCCAGAAAGCATTAAACCTTCGCAGTCGATAAGGAGCAATCAAAATTAACACGATTACCGCCAAAATTCCGAGCGCAACCCCCATAATCGGAAATTTCCAGCCCCGACGCTCAATATGCATCACGAAACATATCGCCGTAACTAAGATTGTCCCGCCTAAGTTCGGTTGAAGCAAAAGCAAAGCTCCGCACAAAATTATCACGGTTAATGTCGGTCGAATAAACGAGTGAAAATCCCCGCGCAATGCAACTCTGTCTTCATCGTTCAACCTGTCAGCGACGAAAATCGGAAGAGTGAATAATAATAATTCGAGCGGCTGAAAACGAAATCCGGGAAGGTTAAGCCAGCGTCTAGCACCATTAACTTCAACACCAACGCCAGGAATTAACGTTATCAGCAACAGGAACCACGACAACGCAAAAAGTTTTCCGCTATGCTTCCTGAAAAATTCGGGAGCTAATTTCATGCAGATAATCATGATCGTAACTCCCAAGCCGATAAACTGAAACTGTCTCAACGGCGGCAAATATGGATTTCCTCCGGCCATGCTCTTACGCAACGACAACGAAGAAATCAT
>JAFTCP010000178.1 GCA_017454625.1 Synergistaceae bacterium | reverse complement strand
CACCGGCAAGAACGGCGCGTCTTTCCGTGAAACTGTTTACGATTACGAGTGCCCGGGCGTTCTTCAGGCTATGTACAACAAAGACACTTCGATTAAATCCTTTGCCCGTTCGTGCTTTGAGTACGCCCTTTCGACCAAGCAGGACTTATGGTTCTCTTCAAAGGACACGATTTCAAAGCAGTACGACCAGACCTTCAAGCTTCTCTTCCAGGAGATTTTTGAGAACGAGTACAAGGCAAAATTTGACGCGGCCGGGATTACTTATTTCTATACGCTGATTGATGACGCTGTAGCCCGCGTTATGAGATCCGAAGGCGGATTTATCTGGGCCTGCAAGAATTATGACGGCGACGTTATGAGCGACATGGTTTCAACGGCTTTCGGTTCGCTTGCAATGATGACGAGCGTTCTTGTTTCGCCGGACGGGAATTTTGAGTACGAAGCTGCTCACGGAACTGTAACGAAGCATTACTACCGTTATCGTGACGAAGGCAAAATGACTTCGACAAACCCCGTAGCTACGATTTTCGCATGGAGCGGCGCTCTTAGAAAACGCGGCGAGCTTGACGGCAATCAGGAGCTTGTAGCTTTTGCCGACAAACTTGAGAAGTCAACGATTGCTACAATCGAAGGCGGCGTTATGACAAAAGACCTTTCGGGACTTTGCGAAGGTGTTGTGCCTCACGTTGTGGACTCGAAGGAATTTATCAAAGCAATCGCGGCCAAGCTGTAAAAATTTTTGAATAGCGATTATAATTTTTCCGCAAGGCCTTAGGGCTTTGCGGATTTTATTTTTTCTGAGGAGGAAAAATTTTTTAAATGTCAGAACTTACTGCTGAAAGAATCGACTGGGCACGCGCTCCGGCCGATACGCTTGTATGTGAAGAGAAAGAAATTTATCTGCGCGATGTAGTTCAAGCTATTCTTGACGGGCTGGAAACCCCTGAAGAAGTCATGGAAGAGTTAGCGCTCACTGATTTAGACGCTGGAACAGAGAATATCCCGGCGATTCTTGAAATCTTTGTCCCTGTCATTAACGCTTGGAAGTCCGGATCTTGCGGCATGGGCTGCGCCGGCTGTACAGGGAGCTGCGGAGACTAGAGAAAATTAAATCATAATGCCCAGCGCATTATGATTTTTTTTAAGGAGCTGATAATTTATGCGAAAAAAATTTTTACCGGTCTTAATAATTCTTTGCCTTGCGTTAGCTTGTTCTGCTCACGCCGGATTGAAAGACTTAAATTATCAAAGCAGCTTGCCTCCGATAGTAGTACAGGGAGCGATGAAGAGCGAAACGGATTTTTTAATTTCAAGCCTTGAAGAGCCTGTCGAATATAAAATCGGAAGCTGGACTTACACCGCCGGCAAAATTGACGGCTACCCCGTTATAATTTCTCTTACAAGAATGGGAGTAGGGAATGCTGCTGTCGCTACGGCCTTCGCTATTGAAGCCTTTAATCCCGTTGCGGTTATCAATCAAGGCACAGCGGGAGGACATGATCCTGAAATTCACCGAGGCGATATTGTCTTAGCTCAAAGAACTTACGATATAGGCGCGTGGGTATCAGAACCGCGTGCCAAGGGCAAGGGTGTCGACTTCAAGGACGTGAAATTCAACGGGCCTTTTTTTTACGATCGTAATTTATCTAGCGGAGATATTTATCTTTACTCTGATAAAAATCTGCTAAAGATTATCGAAGGCATGAATAACCATTCGTTTAAAGGGCGTATTTTTAAGGGAACTATGGCCAGCTCAAATACTTGGGAGTCTCGTGTAGACAGAATATTATTCTTTCATGAGAAGTTCGGTTCTTCGGCTGAAGACATGGAGTCTCACTCTGTCGCCGATATATGCGAAGATTACGGTGTGCCTTTCTTAGGGTTTAGGATTCTTTCTAACTCAGCCGTTACGCAAGAAGCTTATAACCCTGCTACGGGGCTTGATTGTCAAAAATTTGTGCTTGATTTCCTGCACGAGTATATAAAGACTCTAAGCAAATAAAAAATTTTTAGAAGCAACCCCCTCGGCCCTTCATGCCACAACCCCTCCGACCTCCTTTCGCCTGAACCCTCCCTTTATTTAAAAATCAACCCCTCCGGTTCGCTTCGCTCACCACCTCCCCTTACTTCTTTAATTACAACCCCTCCGACCTCACTTCGTTCGGCCACCTCCCCTTTCAGGGGCGGCAAGGGACGTAGCCAAAATAGAAGGACTCCCTTGCGCCCCCTGTTAAGGGGGAGAGGGCCACGAAGTGGCGAGGGGGTTATTTATAAAAAAGGGGGAGAGGGCCAAAGCCGTCCCTGTAAGGGAAGGGGGACCGCTTGCGGTGGAAGGGTTCTGGCGAGGGAGTTATTAAAAAATTTTTTTTACAATCTTGCTACGCCGGAGTCTCTTGCGGCTTTAGCTACGGCCTTAGCGACTGTCGGGCCGACTCTGGGATCGAACGCGGCCGGAATTATATAATCCGGGCTTAATTTTTCGGGCGTTACGAGTCCGGCCAAGGCATGAGCAGCGGCGACTTTCATTTCTTCGTTAATATCGCTTGCTCTTACGTCAAAAGCTCCCCTAAAGATTCCCGGAAAGGCCAGAACGTTATTAATCTGATTAGGATAATCGCTTCGGCCTGTTGAAATTATTTTTGCGCCGGCGGCCTTGGCTTCGTTCGGGAAAATTTCGGGCGTTGGATTTGCGCAGGCAAAGATTACCGCGTCGCGTGCCATTGAGCGTACCATTTCCCCTGAAAGAATTTTAGGAGCTGAGACTCCTATAAAGACATCTGCACCCTTCACAGCGTCGGCTATGCTTCCTTTAATATTTTCGGGATTAGTAAGCTCGGCGATTTCGTTTTTTATCCAGTTCATATTATTCTCACGGCCTTTGTAAATTGTCCCGGCCTTGTCGCAGAGGGTTATATTTTTTACTCCGGCTGAAAGTAATAATTTCGTGATTGCTATAGCGGCGGCTCCTGCACCGTTGACGGCGATTTTGATTTCGTTGATTTTTTTGTCAACGACTTTGAGCGCGTTAGTGAGTCCCGCAAGGGTAATAACGGCCGTTCCGTGCTGATCGTCATGAAAAATAGGAATGTCGCACTTCTCTTTTAATTTCTTTTCGATCTCAAAGCAGCGGGGCGCGGCGATGTCTTCGAGATTGATTCCTCCGAACGAACCTGAAATGTTATAAACAGTTTCGACAAACTCATCAACATTTTTTGTCTTCACGCACAGCGGGAACGCGTCAACCCCTCCGAAGGCTTTAAACAAAACGCACTTGCCTTCCATTACGGGCATTCCGGCTTCGGGGCCGATGTCGCCAAGACCAAGAACGGCGCTCCCGTCCGTAACGACTAGACAAAGATTATGACGGCGCGTAAGCTCGTAGCTTTTATTAATATCTTTTTGAATAGCCAAGCAAGGCTCGGCGACTCCCGGCGTGTAAGCAAGTGAAAGATCTTCTTTTGAGGCGACAGTTACAGTAGAGATTACTTCGATTTTGCCCTTCCATTTTTCGTGAAGTCTTAGAGATTCTTTTGCGTAGTCCATGAAAATTTTTTGCTCCTGTTAAAAAAAAATTTAATAATAAAAAAGCCTCCCCATTTAAGAGGAGGCTAAAGGCGGTTAATTCATTAATAAGAGTCCCAGCTCTGGCCTTCTTCGATTGTGTCGCTTCCGGTCTGATATAAGACCTTGGGCACTCCGATAACGACGAGGCCGGACTTCTTGTCGATATAATATCCTCTCTTCGCGTCTTCTTCGGGATCTTCGCCGATGACTGTTCCGTCCGGGATAATGTTATGACCGTCAATGATAGTCTTTTTGATTCGGCAGTTGCGTCCGATTACGACATCGTGGCCGATAATACTTTCTTCTACAGTTGTACCGGCCTGAACAAGACAGTTGCGGGCGAGAACTGAATTAGAAACGTTAGCTCCGAAAATTCTGCTTCCTTCTGAAAGCATAACCCTGTTAATATTGCAGGGGTGGCCGCTGTCGGGATAGCAATACGCAGGGGGATCTCCGAATGATACTGTTCTGATCGGCCACATTGGGTTATAGAGAGTCATTTCTGACTCATGGCCTATTAATTCCATGTGAGCCTGCCAGTAAGCGTGAAGAGTTCCTACGTCGCGCCAGTAGGGTTTATCAGTTCTCCACTGATGGATTAATTCAGTTTCGGCGCTTGGGTGCGGAAGGACGTTTGTCGAGAAGTCATAAGCGCAGACTTTCATTCCGTGGGCAACGAGATCAGGAATTATATCTTTGCCGAAGTCGTGGCTTGTTTCTTCTTTCATTGCGTCATCGTCGAGCGACTCTTCAAGGACTTTGCGATCGAAGACGTAATTTCCCATTGAAACATACGAATAACCGGGCTTGTCCGGAATCTCCGGAGGATTCTTGGGCTTCTCCATGAATTCGATAATGCGGCCGTTCTTGTCTGTCTTAATGCAGCCAAAGGCCGTAGCTTCTTCAACGGGTACAACGTTGGCGGCGATTGTTACGTCAGCGTGTTGAGCGTCATGATAAGAAAGCATTTGATCAACGTCCATTTTGTAAATATGATCCGCTGCGAAAATGCAGACTTTATCGGCTCTGTAACGCGTGATCATGTGCTTAGCCTGATAAACTGCGTCCGCTGTGCCCTGGAACCAATGCTCACCGCTCCACATTTGAGCTGGAATAGTCGTTACGAAGAAATCGCGGCCGCGCATAGCGCCTCCGAACTGCCAGCCGCGCTCAATATGTTCGTTGAGCGATTGGCTCTTGAACTGTGTGAGAACGTAAACTGCATAGATCCCGCTGTTAATGAGGTTAGAAAGTGCAAAATCAATGATACGATACTTTGCGGCGAAATAGACAGCAGGTTTCGCTCGGTAGCTTGTCAAGGGCATAAGGCGTTCGCCTTTTCCCCCGGCAAGCACGATACCTAACACTCTTCCATGTTTGCCTGTGTACATGATAAAAAAACTAGCCTCCTTTATTTTTTAATTCATAAAAAAAATTATGAATTAATTTCCTCGTACATTTGCTTATACAGACCGGCCGACTTGTTCCAGGTGAAATCTTCTTTCATGCCTTCGAGCATGATATTTTTCCAGGCGGCCTTGTCATTGTTATAGCGTTCGACAGCGCGGCGCAAAGCCCACATCATGCCGTCGGAGTCACAAGTTAAGAACGTGAAGCCGTTTCCTCCTTCGGGCCTGTCAACATCGAAGACTGTATCGCGCAATCCGCCGACCTCACGGACAACCGGAACAGTTCCGTAACGCATTGAGATCATCTGTGATAATCCGCAAGGCTCAAACACCGACGGCATCAAGAAAATATCTCCGCCGGCGTACATTAAGTGCGACAAAGGCTCGTCGTAACCCTTGAAGAGTTTTATGCTTCCTGGATTTTCCTCTGCGGCTTTCATAATTCCGTTTTCGATCCAGTCGTTGCCTGAACCGAGAATTAATAACTTTGCTCCTGTCTCTGCGATTTGATGTGCGGCGTTAAATACCATATCGAAGCCCTTTTGCTCGACTAAGCGGCTCACGCATACGATTACAGGCGCGTTCGTCTCGGTGTCGAAACCTGCACGAGCTAATAATTCCTTCTTGCAAGCTGCTTTTCCCTTGAGGTCCTTAACCGTGAACTTCGCGGGGATTGCTTTATCTCCGGCAGGATCCCAGAACTTTGTATCAAGCCCGTTCAAAATTCCGCGTAATTTACTTCTCTGCTGATAAAGAATTCCGGATAATTCACGCGTCGACTCGTAAGTCTGGATCTCGTTTGCATACGTCGGTGAAACTGTTGATACCGCTGTAGCCGCGACAATTCCGCCCTTGAGTAAATTGACCTGACCGTAAAATTCCATCGTTGACGAACTGAAGCTCCAAGGCTCTAATCCCGATGCTTCAAGGAAAGGCGACGGCTCAAAAATTCCCTGATAAGCCACGTTATGAAGCGTCATTATGCTCTTGTCGCCCCTCTGCCTGTAGTGTCTGTGCCAGGCCAATGCACACGGCAGAAATGCGCTCGTCCAGTCATGGCAGTGGTAAATATCAGGTTCCCATTCAATCGCGTCTTTAAGCTCCAAAGCCTGCATGCAGAATACCGCAAACGGTGAGGCTGTCCAGTAATTTAATTGCGAAGGATACATATCACCTGAATAATCCTCAGCGTTCAGGAAATACGTAGGAACTCCCTTAACGTCAGCTTTAATCACCGTCGCCGAATGAATGCGCCAATCATACGCCGCATAAACTTTCGTCTTAATAGTCGTCGTCTTCACTCCAGAAGCCGCAACTCTCTCAAGAACTCCAGGCCACGCTGGCGTTACCACACGGACATCTACTCCCGCTTGACGTAATGCCTTCGGAAGCGAACCCGCTACATCTCCAAGCCCCCCGACTTTCGAGAAAGGGGCAAGCTCTGTCGTTACAAATAATACTTTCACAGCACTACCGCTTTTCGTCATCGCTGTTAAACTACATTCCTTTCACTGCTAAAATTTACATTCCCCTGAAATCTATTGAATAAGCCTTTGAAGCATACTCGCGGACAACTCTATGTGTGTTGAAGAAGCTCGCGTCAAGGGCAATCGTATGCCTCATCATATCTACCCATTTATCATGATTTTCATAATAAGTTGGGATTACTTTATTCTCTAACTTGTCGTATAAATCTACAACGTCAAGACTTTCATCATAATGCGCGTTTGCTTCCGTCTCGGTTGGAGCAGGACCGATTGACCAGCCTGTTACGTCCTCAATCCAGCCTTCAATCCACCAGCCGTCAAGA
This sequence comes from Synergistaceae bacterium, assembly GCA_017454625.1. GTDB lineage: Bacteria > Synergistota > Synergistia > Synergistales > Aminobacteriaceae > JAFUXM01. The sequence goes on along the minus strand of JAFTCP010000178.1, from coordinate 8,324 downwards.
ACCGAGAAATTCATAATGCCGTTCATCGCACATTTCATTCCGGAAGTTCCACTTGCTTCTCTCGGTCTGATTGGGTTGTTAAGCCAGACATCAACGCCCTGTGTCAATAACGAGGCAATCTCCATGTTGTAATTGTCGATAAAGATTATCGGAATTTCACCTTCAAGCTCGCGTGAAGCCTTACGAATTTTCTGGAGTAATTCTTTTCCGCCCCTGTCGCGAGGATGTGATTTTCCTGCGAACACGAACTGAACCTTTTTACCGCCCGCAATCTTCTTGAGCCTGTTAATGTCGGTCAACAACAAATCAGCTCTCTTATACGTCGCGGCTCTTCGTGCAAATCCAAGCGTCAAAACGTTCGGGTCAAGCTGTATTCCGTTTGTCTCAAGGATACGAGCGAATAATCTTAACTTTGAGGCCTGATGTGCCGCCCAAATTTCATCTTTCGGGATTGTCAAAGCCTGAACAAGCCTTCCGGGATCCAATTCCCAACCTGGAATATGCTTATTGTAAAGTTTCCTCATTCCTGAGCTAATCCATGTCGTTGGGTGAATGCCGTTAGTGATCCAGTCAACCGTTTCCATGTGGAACATATCATTGCTGACTTCGGCGTGTTTCTTAGCAACTCCGTTGATGTAACGACTGTAAAGAAGTCCGAGCTCGGTCATTGAAACTCCTTCTCTGTTCGGGAGCATCTTATGAATTGTGGCCTTTGCGTCTTCCGGGAAAACCTGATCTATCATTCCAAAGTTAAAGTAGTCATGTCCTGCTGGAACCGGAGTATGTGTCGTGAATACAACCTGTTCACGTATTCTGTCAGCGTCGTAATATCCCTGCTCACGCATAAGCTCAAGCGTCAAAAATCCCGCGTGGCCTTCGTTAAGATGGAACGTGTCAATATTCATGTAGCCGAGCGCACGAAGCATTCTTAAGCCGCCGACACCGAGAATAAATTCCTGGCAAAGTCTGTATTCATTATCTCCGCCGTAAAGGTACCAGCAAAGTTTGCGATCATCAGGATGATTAGGCTCAAAGTCAGTGTCCAAGAAGTAAATCGGAAGTGGATAGCCGGTTGCGCCGATACACTCATAAACCCATACGCCTACTTGAATTTCCCGGCCTCTCATTGTGATTGAGATACGATTAGGAAGCAATGTTAATTCCTTCGTGGGATCCCATACAACGGGTTTTTCTGTCTGCCAGTCATCATTGTTGAACTCCTGAACAAAATAACCCTTGCGATATAACAGCGTAACTCCAGCCATCGGAACGCCTAAATCAGCAGCACTCTTGAGAATGTCGCCCGCCAAAACGCCAAGTCCTCCGGAATATGTCGGGATAGACTCTTTAAGCCCAACTTCCATTGAGAAGTAAGCTACGGGTCGGAAGGCAGGATCATTCTCCATCAGCGTCCTTAACGAGTTTCCTAAGTCGCTTCGGTGTAGTCTTTGAATCATGTAAAATTTTAAACTCCTTTCCGGTCTTCAGCAGACGGGCGAAATTTTTTTCTCTCTAACCACCTGCAAGAATAAATTTTTACTGAATGGATTTTTATTAAAGTGATTATCTCACAAAACGTTGATTTTTGCGATTTGTATTTTGGGGCGGGCGGGCGGGACTTAAATAAAATCGGGCGGGAAACACAAGACTTCTTCATAATATTAGGCTAATGCGTATAATCTCTCTGCATAACATTAGGCTAATGCATAAAATATCTCTGCAACATCAAACTCACGCATAAAGTTTCTCTGCGACATTAGGCCAATACACACAATTTCTCTGAAACATAAAACTCACGTTCTCTGCATAATGGTCTAATACACAAAGTTTCAGGCTAATGCATAAAATTTGTTACACTCACAAAAAAGGAGAACCCGCGAAGGTCCTCCCGTGTGAAAAATGAACGCGTAATTTCTCGATTACTATTTCTCCTCGATGGAAGCAATCATTCCCATAACTTCGGCTTCAGCATTCTCGCCGCCGGTTACAACGATAAGCGCGTAATGATCTTTGTCGCCGATAACTAAGCAGTCGCTTTCAACTCCGCTGTCATTCGTCATCTGGAAATTGTAGCCGAGTTCGGTCTCCTTGAGATTTTTCCCCTTCAAGGCTTCAACAAAAGCGTCCGCAATTTCCTTCAATGTTGCGCCGTCGGTCGTGTCGTAAGAAATGCTCATTGATGCTGAGTTGTCGTTCTTCACAAATCCGACTGTCTCGCCGTCCTGTTCAGCCGTCCAGCCCGCAGGTACATCGATCGTGTAAGGCCCAAAGTCCTTAACCTCTGCAAATGCCGCCGTCGCCGCAAAAACTACTAACGCTAAAACTAAAAGTGAACGTTTCATAATGAAAAAATACCTCCTGAAAATATATTTATCCTTTACGCCGCAAAATCTCATCTTTCGCAGCATTTAGGCCGATTATCACGAAAAAGTTTATTTCTCGTTCATACCGCTGACGACCATATCAACTTCCTCAGGGGAAGCCTGGCCGGTTCTGACAACAAGCAGATAATTATCGTCAACTTCCCTCAATAATGCCTTGCTCTCGGTTCCGTTCGCTGTCGTCATTTCCCAAACGTAATCGCCGTCCTCGTCAGCCTCTGGAGTTCCGACGCTTGAAAACGCATCACTCTTGCCGAATTCCTGAACGAGTGCCGCCGCTAAATCTCCGAGTGAAAATCCCTGTCGTGATGCATAAGCAACGCTGACTTGCCCGGAATTATCGTTTTTCGTGATTATTGCTGTGGGAACTACGACGCTTCCATACCAGCCGTCTGGAACATCGATCGTGTAAATCCCGCCGTCAAGAGTTTCACCGAATGCCGCCGTAACTCCAAACACTAACAGCGCCAAAACTAAAAGTGTACGCTTCATGAAAAAAATACCTCCTGTTAAAAATTTTTAGTGCTGAAATATAGAATAATATCAACGGAAAACGTTTCATTCTCCGTAGTGATATTCATTGTGCCCCCGTAATGTTCGACAGTATTTCTTACGGAGATTAACCCTATCCCCTGACCCGAAATTTTTTGCGAAGTCTTCTCGTCATAGGGATTATCGATTGCCAGACCTAATATATAGTCAGAGAGCATCGATGAAATTATCTTTATCTCGCGTCTATCCTCAGGAAGAGCTTTTACGGCATGTAATGAGTTTTCCGTCAAGTTTCCCAAAATAGCGCAATACTCGGCTTCGTTCATGGGCAAAGTTTCCGGGAGTTCAAGCCTCCAGTCAATTTTTGTCGCCTGAGAACGAGCAATCTTGTCATAATGTGAAGCAATCGCATCTACAGCCCTGTTCTCGCAATAGTTGATATAGCTCTGCTTAGATTTTGCCGTCAACTGTGAGAGATAAACTTTCAGCTCGTCAAACTCCTCATTCTCGGCCAATTCCGAAATTACGCTTAAATGCTGGCGGAAATCATGACGTAATGCCCGCGTCTCGTTCATATAATTCTTCAGCTCGTTGTATCGCTTACTCTCAATGTGAAGTAAATCATTTTCCTGCTGAAGTCTTGAACTCTCAACAATTTTTGCCGTCGTCCAGAACCATAAATGAATAAACAGGAACACGACCGAAGGAATTACCAGATATAATAATAATGAAATTGGCCGAACTCTTCCCGTCATAACAACTTTCGGGCTTATCGGAGTTATCCAGTTCGTAAAAATCGTTATTCCCAATGGCAGAAGAAACATGTATTTCCATATTGATTTTATTCTCTCCTCGTTTAATAACATGGGAATTTTCACGGTTAATGTCCTGAAGAAGATTATTCCCACGGCAAGAGAAAGCCCCAAGCATACGAACCCTGAACTCACGAGGAACGGGCCGAAACCTTTTGCAAGTTCAATTGGTCCCATTAAAATTGTCGTATACATCGGGCAGAACTCGCATAACATCATCGCATTAAAGAAGCAGAATAACTTTTTGTTAAGCTCGCAGTCCAGACAGAACAAATAAACCGCGAACAAAATTACTATTCCTGACGCGAAAATCCCTTTGACCTTCGGGAAATATTTATTGCACAAGAACGCTCCGGCCAATATCAAGCTCATCAAAATTACTCCGACCGATACGAACGTAAACTTCCGCGAAAATCTCAGCTTGTCGATAATCGGCGTAAACGCGAAAATTGCGGCAGGTATCATAATAGAGAACTCTATTGCGTAACGAAGAGTTAAATTCATTGTGAGCATTTTTTCCGCATTCTCAAAATCTGATACTGTGTGAATTGATGAATAATCTGCGCTCGTCCGTGAATTTTCAGAGGATATTCGTAACCGTCTTCCATTATGAACGTGCTTTTATCGCGAGTTAATGAGGCTACACACTCCATGTTGATTAATATTCCCCTGTTGCAGGCGATAAACCTTTTGTCCTTGCATAAGGCTTCTTCAAATTCCGCGAACTTCATAGTGCACAATAAACAATTTCCGTCTGACATTACGACTTCAACCGCATGATCCCGTGATAAAACCGCCGAAATTTTACCGAACGGAACTTCATAATTTGAGCGTGAAACCCTGATTGTCATTATTGGGTCTGGAGTGTCGAGGAACTTTACGGCCTCTTTGAGAAGTTTATTGAGAGTTTCAACTTTATACGGCTTGATAATGTAATCAAACGGGTGCAATGGAAATGCCTCGAACGCGTACTCTTTTGATGAAGTCATGAAGATTAACATAATTTTATTGTCAATTTCCCGGAGCCTGTCAGCCGTCTGGATTCCGTCAAGCCTGTTCATGAGAATATCAAGGAAGACAATATCATATTTAGCAGGCTTAAATTCCCGTAATAAATCCTCACCGTCAGCGAAACATTTTACGGTTCTCTTGCTGGAATAATTTTCGCTGAACCATCGATGAATATTCTGCTGTAATTTCTCGGCATCTCGTCTTTGGTCATCTACTACGGCAATTCTGAAATCCATTTACTAAAGCTCCTTTCTCGGCAAATATTATTTCACGCTGTTATCGGGATTACAATATACTCAAGATTACTTTCACGCAGATAAACTCACTTTCACGTAAGAATAAAAACTTTTGCTAAATTTCTTCATTATTGATTACGGATAATACGGGATTTACGGTTCAAAATATTTTTGATGGATTATATATGTTCCAAATTTCCAAAATTTTATATAGCAAGGATCGGCGGAAGATTAATGCTAAAAGACGAGGCACGTAAACTCTCAATCAGCCTACAAGATAGTATATGATTTTGTCAGGCGGGCTAAAGATTTCAACATTCCATACATTTACAAGAAGACGGATTCAGGCTTAAGGGGAAATATCGGCGCAGAACTCTCCGGAGCTATGGATGCGCTTGAAGTTAATGATATGGCGTTTATTCCGGCCTTCCCATTAATGAGGCGTATCACGAAAAACGGAGTGCATTACATTAACGGCGTGCCTGTCGCTGAAAGCATGTTCGGACAAGATCCGTTTGAGCCGGTGAAATTTTCGCGTGTCGATGAGATTATAGCTTCCCAGACGGATAAAACGGGAATAAAAATTTATGATGCTGAGACCGACGGCGACATGATAGGAATTGCGGGAATTCTCGGACATGACGGCTTGCGTTTGACGGCGGGATGTGCGGGATTTGCTGGAGTTTTGGCTCTCGTTTTAGGTTTTCACGGCAAGGCTCAGGAAGTCCCGGATATGCCAAGTAAATTATTCATGGTCTGCGGCTCTGTTAATCCCGTTACTCGCGCTCAGATGGATTTTGCCAGAACTCACGGCTTCAAATATATCTCCTTGAGTGTCGAACAAAAATTAAATCCTTCATGGCCCGGAAGCATTGAGTGTGAGAAATTCGCGGCTGATGTTATGACGGAAATTTGCGGCTCTCACGCAATCTTAGACGCTAATAATCCCGACGAGGCCGAAGCAACTTCAAAATATGAGAAAGCTCACAACTTGACGATTGACGACGTAAGATTAAACATTTCGCGTGCTGTTACGGGAGCGGCAAAAGCTATTATCGATAACGGGCTTGATGCAAGATTAATTTGCGTCGGAGGCGATACGCTTTTAGCCTTGATGAATTACGTCGGAATTCATGAACTCGTTCCAATTTGCGAGATTGAGACGGGAGTTGTCCTCACGAGCTTTGCTTACAACGGGAAAAATTATTACATCATGACTAAATCAGGAGGATTCGGCGAGGAAGATTTGTTATTGAAACTCGCCATAAAGAAATAATTTCAAGGGGGTATAACATGCTCACAAAATATAGTTTAGGTATGCCGAATACAGTTTTCGGTGGTGAAAATTCGTTGAGCAATATTCTTGATGTCTTATTTGCTCAATAACAATCGCCGAAAAGTTACAGCAGACGACGCACGCAAGATTTACAGCGAAATTATGTAAGTGTGATTTTTTGCGTCGGGAATAAGTTTTTACGCTCAAGACGCGAGAAAAATTTATGAAATCAGGAGGTACATAAATGGTAGAAATCAAGGGAATAATTCCACCCGTCTTAACGCCGATGAATGATGACGAGAGCATTAACGAGGCCGAGTTGCGTCATCAGGTTAATCGCATGATTGATGCTGGAGTTTCTGGAGTATTCGCGCTCGGAACAAACGGAGAAGCCTACGCTTTGAGCCATAAGGAGAAAAAAGAAGTTCTGAGAATTGTTGTTGACGAGACGAAAAGCCGCGTTCCAGTTTATGCCGGCACAGGATGCCCGACGACGAAAGAGACAATTACGCTGAGCAAGGAAGCCGAAGATTTAGGAGCTGACGTTCTCTCCGTAATCGTTCCTTATTTTGCGGCGGCATCACAGGATGAATTATACGATCACTATAAGGCCGTAGCCGAGAGCGTAAAAATTCCCGTAGTGCTTTACAACATTCCAGCCCGAACCGGAAATGCTTTAGCTCCTGCGACCGTAGCGAGACTTGCAAAGGACGTTCCGAATATTATGGGCGCGAAGGATTCAAGCGGAAATTTCGACAACATGAAACAATACGTTGAACTCACGCAGAATATCGGAAAGGACTTCAGCGTTTTATCAGGCAACGACAGCTTAATTCTTCCGATTTTATTATTCGGAGGAAAAGGCGGAATTGCCGGATGCGCTAATGTTTTCCCGCGTACGATGGTCGAGATTTACGAGGCGTTTATTGCTGGCGACCTTGAGCGTGCGAAGAAAGTTCAGGACAGTATAAGAATTTTCCGTAACTGCTTCAAGTATGGAAATCCGAATACTCTTGTGAAAATTGCGGCTGGACTTCTGGGAAATCCTGTAGGGCCGTGTCGTCGTCCATTCTGTAAAGTTACGCCTGAAGGAATGGAAGTTCTCAAGAAGACGCTTGAACAGTGCAAGGCTAACGGATTGCATTAATGAGCTTGGGTTTTGGGGGTGGGCGGGCGGGTGTCGACTGAAAGTCGACCGTTTAACCTACAAAGCATGGATTACATTTTTATATTATATGTGATTATGTTTGCCCGTAATGTGTGTATTATAAGAGGAGGTAATCATGAGTAAACCTATTTTAGGCATAAGCATGGGAGATCCATTTGGAAGCGGCCCGGAGATTACGATTAAGGCACTAGCTCACAAGGACGTTTACGATCGATGCAGGCCCCTTGTTGTCGGTGATGTTTCTGTGATGGAATATGCCGCAAAAGTCGCTGAGAAAGTTTCAGGAATTGACGCAAAAATTAATCCCGTTCATGACGTTAAAGACGCAAAGTTTGAGTTTGGGACAATTGACGTTTACGACATGGGAATTGTGAAAGCCTCAGATATTCCAGGAGACCCGACCAATCCCAAGCCGTTCAATATTGGCCCGACAAAACTCGGCGGAGAAGCAGCGTATCAATACGTTGTGAAAGTTATTCGCATGGCATTAGCTGGTGAAGTTGACGCGACAATCACAAACGCAATCAGCAAGGAAGCTATCAACATGGCCGGACATCATTATTCTGGGCACACGGAAATTTACGCCGACGAGACGAAAACGAAGAAATACGCGATGATGTTAGCTCACGAAAATTTGCGGGTTATTCACGTCTCAACGCATGTATCTCTTCGTGAGGCCTGCGACAGAGTGAAAAAAGAACGAGTTCTTGACTGCATAAGATTAGCTAACGAGACATGCAAGGCTCTCGGCATCGATAATCCCAAAATCGGAGTTGCCGGCTTAAATCCCCATTGCGGAGAAAACGGAATGTTCGGACGTGAGGAAATCGACGAAATCCAGCCCGCAATTGATGAAGCTCTCAAAGAGGGAATTAATATCCCCGACAAAAAGCCCACGCCTCCCGACACTGTATTTAGCAAGGCTCTCGGCGGATGGTATGACATCGT
>JAFTCP010000177.1 GCA_017454625.1 Synergistaceae bacterium | reverse complement strand
GTGTAGCTCTCTTTCTCTACGGCATAAAGTTAATGAGTGAGGCTCTCCAGTTCATAGCCGGAGACAAAATGCGTAAGCTCATCGGAACCCTCACGAAGACACCATTACGCGGCATATTCGTAGGAATTCTCGTTACTGTTCTCATCCAATCTTCAACAGGAACAACGGTTATGACAGTCAGCTTCGTGAATACCGGCTTGCTAAATCTCAATCAGGCAATCGGCATCATAATGGGAGCCAACATAGGAACAACCGTAACAGCTCAGATTATCGCGTTCAAGATTGAGGCGTTCGCTTTACCGTTAATTGCGCTTGGAGTTCTGCTGTCAATTTTCGCCAAGAAAAAAATGATAACTTACCTTTCAAGCGGAATTGTCGGACTCGGCCTGTTATTCATGGGAATGCAGATAATGGGAAGCGCAACGCACGTAATTTCTCAGCACAGGGATTTATTGTTAATTCTCAGCCAAAATCCCTTAACCGGAGTTCTTGCAGGAATGATTTTAACGATATTAATTCAGTCGAGCGCGGCAACAATAGGCTTAACAATGGCCGTAGCTTCTCAGGGATTAATCGGGCTTGATGCGGCTGTTCCCATTATTCTCGGCGACAATCTCGGCACAACTTTAACCGCTGTAGTCGTGGCTATGGGGGCAACTCGTCCAGCTAAACAGGCGGCGGCGGCTCACGTCCTCTTTAACTTGATAGGAACAATAATTTTCTTGCTGGCATTCCCGCTTTACCGAGAAATTATTTTATGGAGCAGTCCTGATATTGGCCGTCAAATCGCGAACGCTCACACAATTTTTAACGTTCTCAACACAGTAATATTCTTCCCGTTCGTCTCGTTACTCGCAAAATTAATCTCGACGATAATCCCGTTAAGGCCCGAAGACAAACCCGAAGATGTAATGTATCTTGATCCGAAGTTAATCACGATTTCAAGCGCAAGTGCTGTTGAGGCCGTAAAAGATGAACTTCTTCATATGGGCCGAATCGTTCACAAGATGTTTGACTTAATCCGCACAACTTTCTTTGAATATGACGCTTCAAAAATGGAAGAACGACGCAAGAAATTTGACAGTTACGAAGACAGCGTGAATAAGATTACCCGCGCGATTTCTGAGTATGCTTCGGAAATTTGGCAGCAAGGAGTTTCTGATGAGGTCTCGACGGTTTTAGGATGTTACGTTAATGCTTCGCTTGACCTTGAGAGAATTGGCGACAGGGTTGAAAACTTAATCGAACGAAGCGACGTAATGGATAATTACCTCTCCGAAGAGGCAGTCGAGGAGTTCCGGGACATGTTCGACACAACTAATCAGGCTGTAGACTTGTCAATGTCATCAATCGAGAAGGAAGACGCTTCACAAGCATGGCAGGTAATCCGGGACATCGAGAAGAAAATTGACGGCCAGGAACGGAAATATCGCAAGAAACACATTGACAGGCTCAATCGCGGAGAATGCGACCCGGAAAAAGGCGTAAACTTCATTACACTTTTGAGCAACCTTGAACGTATCGGCGACCACAGCAATAACATAGCCGGCTACACTTTGGATATTCTCGCTCTGAAATAAACATAAAAATATAACGTGTTATATTATTGCGTCTATGAAAAAATTTTTGCTCGTGCCTGTAATAATCTTCGTCGGCCTCTGGTTAAGCATCAACATTAACGCTGACCGTGTAACGACAATTTTCGGCTCTCCGGCACTTTATGATGTGAACGGGAAATTATTTCACGTGAGACTTTCGCCGGATTCAGAGTGGCAAATTCCGGTTAATCTCGATGAGATGGGGAAATGGCTGCCGATTGTTGCTGTGAACGCTGAGGATGGAAGATTTTACAGGCATGTGGGAATTGATTTACTCTCGATGTTGCGGGCAGTAACTCAGGATTTAACGAGGGGGCGGGTAATCTCCGGAGCTTCGACGATTACGAGTCAGGTTATCCGTCTCGCCGTGTCCGAACGTGAAAAGCGAAAACGTACGCCATTAACAAAAATTCGCGAGTTCATAATGGCGTTGAAACTTGAGCGTCAAATTTCCAAAGCAAAAATTCTTGAATGTTATCTTAATTTAGCACCGTTCGGAGGAAATATCAGGGGAGTTCAGGCGGCAAGTTTAATTTATTTCGGGAAGTCAGCATCACAAATCTCGCCTGGTGAAGCGTGCTTGTTAATCGGAATGTTGAAGGGCCCGACGCTTTACAGACCAGATACCCGGCCAATTTCAGCAAAAAAACGACGAGATGAGATAATTTCGTTGATGGAGCATAAGAAAGTTTTCACTCATGACGAAGCTAGACGGGCTTACCTTGAGGATTTGCCGCGAAGAAAATTTGATTTACCGGCGCGGGCTTGGCATTACTCGGAGCTGTTATTCTCACAAAATCCCGGACATTCACATAGATTTGATACAACTTTAAATCTCGAAGCTCAGACGAAACTTGAAGCAATTTTGCGTGAGTCCCTGAATGATTTTCCGCAGGATATTACGCTCTCAGCTGGGATTGTTGACAACAACACGGCAGAATTAATCTCATGGGTTGGCAACGCACGCTTCAGCTACAATAACGATGCTTCATCATGGGTAGACTGCGGACGCGCTCCACGTTCTCCGGGCTCAACGCTGAAACCCTTTGCATATCTCGCGGCAATCGACGACGGAATTTTAACGCCCTCAACACTTTTAGCCGACACCTCAACGGCATTTTCTGGGCGGGCACCACGAAATTTTGACCTGCAATATCGGGGAGCTGTTACGGCGAGAGTTGCTCTGTCAGAAAGTCTCAATGCTCCGGCTGTCAGAGTTTTACGATTTACGGGGAACGACAAAATTTTGAGCCTTATGCGCGAGGCTGGATTGCGTCATCTCACACAGTCAGCACAATATTACGGCGACAGTTTAATTTTGGGCGGATGCGATATAACTTTGCTTGAGGAACTTGAAGCGTTTACGTCAATTGCGTCATTAGGAGTTCACAGAAACTTGAAGCTGTTGCAAAATTCCTCTCAGACTTCGGAACGGATTGCGAGTGAAGCCGGATGCTGGCTCGTAAGCGACATGCTGAAATATAACGGAGAACTCTCACTCTTAGCGCGTGGAACTCTGGGCACAAAATGGCGCGTTGCTCTTAAAACTGGAACGTCTTACGGCTTGCGTGATGCTTGGGCGGCAGCTTGGACTCCGGATTATACGGTCGTCGTCTGGGCAGGAAATCCGAACGGTTCATCATGGCAGGGATTAATCGGTGCTCGTGCTTCTGCTCCGGTCGCGATGAAAATTCTGCGCGTAATCTCCCCAAAATCAACATGGTACGAAAATCCTGACGGGTTAATTCTCCGCAAAGTCTGTTCACTCTCAGGCAAACCCCCGACGGCTTTATGTCCCAGCGTAAAAGTTGACTGGGCAATCGACGGAGTAACTCAAACTTTCCCGTGTGATATGCATTCGATTAAATCGGGTCAGACGGTCGTAAAACTTCCTGCGGCGTTCAGGACAAATCAGGATAACTCAACCGTGCGAAATAAAAGCTCAGAGCTGAAAATTATCTCGCCAATTCCCGGAGCTTCATATTTTGCCGCACCTTTTGACACCGAACGTAAAATCCCGATGAAGACTGAAGGAGCGATTAATCGCGTATGGTGGTATCTCGACGGAAAATATATAGGCACATCACTTCCGGATAACACATTCTTTTACAATATGCCTGATGGTGAACACGTTGTGAGCGTCGCCGACGAACAAGGACGAAGCGCGGTTGTCAACGTGAAAGTTTTTACACCAGGACGAAGAACTCAGGGAGATTTATTGTTCTAAGATGAAACGCGGTTACGAAGACGAAAAACTCATAGTGATTTATTATTCTAGGTTGTGAAGACGAAAAACTCAGCAGGATTTACAAAATTTCACGGATTAGCCGTTCAGCAAGATACAACTTTTTCACATTTCACGATAAATAAAATTTCTGTCATTAATTCGCACGCTTACACTTATAATATAATATTGGCGATAAAATTTTTCACTCACGAATTTTTACCCTGACACAAAGGGTTTATATATACAAAATTTCTCACAATAAGGAGGTTAGGCATTTGGCACAAAAAAACTCACAATCTCGAAGGAAAAATGACTTTGAGCGCGAACACCTGAGCTTTATTCCACTTGGCGGACTTGGCGAGATCGGAAAGAATATGTACGTTCTCGAATACGAAGATGAAATTATCGTTATCGACAGCGGCTTAAAATTTCCAGACAGTGAACTTCCCGGAATTGATTATATTGTTCCGGACATCTCATATCTCGAAGCCAACAAGGAAAAAATCCTCGCAATTATCATTACTCACGGCCATGAAGACCATACCGGCGGACTTCCCTATGTATTGCCGCGCTTGAACGTTCCGATTTACGGCACGCAATTAACACTTGGATTAATCAAGAATAAGCTGCAGGATGATTTGCCCGGTTTCAAGCCTGAGACTGTCGAGATAAGAGCAGGCGACGTTATCAAAATCGGTTCGTTCACTGTGAGATTTATTGCGGTCGCTCACTCAATCCCTGACGGTGTAGCTTTATCGATTGATACGCCGTTGGGGAGAGTTATTCACACGGGAGATTTCAAGCTCGACAGCACGCCTGTTGACGGCAGGACTACGGACTTTGGAGCATTGGCCGAAGAAGGAGAAAAGGGAGTATTATTATTATGTTCGGACAGCACCAACGCAGAACGTTCCGGCTTCACTCAATCCGAGCGTATAATCTCAGGAACACTTGATACTCTTTACAGGACTTACAGGAACAAACGAATAATAATCTCGTCATTCGCCAGCAACGTACACCGAATACAGCAGGTTGCAGACGTAAGCGCACGTTTTAACCGCAAGATTGCTTTTCTCGGACGGAGCATGATTAGGAACGCTGAGCTTGCAAGAGAATTAGGGTATCTCAAAATCGATTCAAAGATGATAATTCAGATTGAGGAGAGCTGGAAATATTCGGACAATCAATTAGTAATCATCACGACAGGAAGTCAGGGCGAACCTTTTTCAGGTCTCGTAACGATGAGCAGGGGCGAGAATAAATCGATTGAACTCGGCGAACACGATGTAGTATTTCTCTTAGCGTCAGTAATTCCAGGCAACGAAAAACTCGTGAATAACACGATTAACAGGCTCTTTGCTCAAGGATGCGAAGTTGTTTACGAGAAAGAGAAGCAAATTCACGTATCAGGTCATGCCTCGTCCGAAGAATTGAAGATTATGATGAATATCACGAAGCCGCAATACTTCGTACCAATTCACGGGGAATATAAACACATGGTCAGGCATTCGCAGTTAGCTCAAGAGGTAGGAATTCCCCAGCGGAATATTTTCTTGATGACCAACGGGGATATTTTAACTTTCTCGAAAAATAATCCTCCCAAGAAGCAAGGCCATGTTCAAGCTGGAGCAGTAATTGTTGACGGGAATGCGGCCGGAAGCATTAAGAGTGAAGTCATGAAGGAACGCCGGGAAATTGCGGAAGACGGAGTTTTAGTTGTTGCGGCGGCTGTTGACGAGAAGGGGAATTTGTTAGCTCCTGTTGCGATTGAAACTCAGGGAGTATTTATCTCTGACGACACAAAACAAGTCTTTGATGAGTTATATGCTTCATCTGAGCGCGCAATTCAGGAACTCGCCGGAAAACATGTAAACCCTGACGCGTTGCGAAAGACGATAAAAGCGAGAGTGAGAGATGTATTGAGAAAACGGAACTCATCATTTGCTGTTGTCCTGCCGGTAATCTCAGTGAAACATAACGAAGCTAACTTTTTCGAGAAAGAATTTTTCTAAGGAGTGAAAATTTTGCTTAAAACTTTTATACTTGGAGCTGTTCAGGGAATTTGTGAGTTCTTGCCCGTAAGCAGTTCCGGACATTTAGCGTTGTTGCAGAACTTTTTCGATTTCGGCGGTGAAAATCTCGTAGCGTTTGACTTATTATTGCATTGCGCGACGGTCTTAGTGATATTGATTTACTTTTTCAGCGATGTAATTAACATTCTATATGACTGGTTCGGCGGATGGTTCATGAAAAAGAGACGTTCGGGCTGGGCTTACGGCTGGGCAATATTAATCGCTTCATTCTTGACAGCTTTAATCGGCCTTCCCTTGCGAAAAGTTGTTGATGAAGTCTCAAGCTCAATCTTCTTCGTCGGATGCGGCTTAATCTTCACGGCTTTAGTCATGTTGATAATCCCGTTAATCTCACGTGTCCGGAAAAACTCATCACTTCTGAAAATTGCTATCGTCGTCGGGATTGCTCAGGGTATAGCTGTCTTGCCCGGAGTTTCACGCTCAGGAATGACGATTGCGGCGGGGCTTTTCATTGGATTGGGAGTTGCTGAGGCGTTCCGTTTCTCTTTCTTAATCTCCGTCCCGGCCGTCTTGGGAGCGAGTTTGCTTGAGGCGTTAAAGATGCTGAAATCCCCTGAGGCTGTATTTTTACCGGAAGGCTGGCTTTATGCTGTGATAGGCGCGTTCGTGCTTGGGTTCGCGTCGTTGAGCATAATGCGTAAACTGGTCTTAGCTGAAAAATGGGCTTACTTCGGAGTGTATTGCTTGATTGTCGGCTCATTGGCAATTTATCTTGGATTATGATGACGAGAATAAATTTTGCCCACTCGACGGAGCATTAGCATCATGACACGAATAATTTTAGCATCAGGAAGTCCGCGAAGAAAATTTTTGCTCTCTGAACTCGGCCTTGATTTCGAGGTTTACAAGCCTGAAGTTGACGAGACGAGAATTGACGGTGAAGCTCCTTATGCATTGTGTATGAGGTTATCGCGTCTTAAAGCACAAGCTGGAGCCGCGAAGTTTCCGGGAAAAATCATAATTGCGGCAGATACGATCGTTGTGATTGACGGGGAAATTTTAGGCAAGCCGATTAATCGTGATGACGCTTTCAAAATGTTAATGACGCTTCAAAACCGAGAGCATGAAGTTTTGACTGGGCTATCTGTCTGCGAAGGGGAAAAGTTAATATCTCACGTTGAACATACTCGCGTAAAGTTTCGTCCGCTTACTGGAGATGAAATCCGCGCTTACATTGCAACCGGAGAACCTGACGACAAAGCCGGAGCATATGCTGTTCAAGGGATTGGGAGCCTGTTAGTTGAGAGCTTGCACGGCGATTATTTTAACGTTGTCGGGCTTCCTGTTTGTTCGCTGGGAAAGATTTTAGCCAGTTTCGGAGTGAATTTATTGACCCGTTGAGAGTATCAGCGGGCCTTTAACTTTTTATAGACTTCCTCGCGAATATCCCAGCCCAAATTTTCGCAGGTATACTTCACAATCGCTTCAACAGCTCCAGGCTCTCCCATTCGTTCACGTCCGGCCCGGCTCATGAAGTCGTAAAGTTTCTCGTCGTGAAGAATTTTCATGACAGCTTCGGCCAATGCTTGAGCGTTTGCTTCCGTGAGGATTTCAGCGTCGCCGAGTAACTTTTTCTGAACTCGTTTACCCTTCTCATTAATCGATACAACAGGAATTCCCAAGCCCGCGCATAACTGGTTAGCTGTTCCGCCAAGTCCAAGCAGAATTTTCACGTTTTGTGAGGCTGTCGCTACAGTTTCACTCGTCAGGAAAATTTTTATGTCATTCTTCATGAGAATATC
>JAFTCP010000176.1 GCA_017454625.1 Synergistaceae bacterium | reverse complement strand
GGGAGCGTTATTCCGGGACTTTATGCGGCTGGAGAAGTTACTGGCGGTATTCACGGAACTAATAGGGTCGGCGGAAATGCATTAACTGACTGCGTAGTGTTCGGAAGAATTGCAGGAAGAAACGCCGCTAACGAGAAATAAACGATAATAATAATAAAGCCCTGTTCTCGGACAGGGTTTTTTGTGCATATTAATCCTTAAAGGAAGGTTCGGAGCCGTACCATTAGGGCCGATGGAAGCCAACTACCTTAGTTTCAAATCCTCACAGGAAAATTCAGAGTAAAAAAAATTGGCTCCGCCACCAGGACTCGAACCTGGAACCTAATGATTAACAGTCATCCGCGCTGCCGATTGCGCTATGGCGGAACGCAACGAAAAAGATTTTAACCCTCATACCTGATTTTGTCAATATGCTATAATTCTCGCACTAATTTTCATGGAGGATTAATTCACAATGTTATATATTTACAAAAGCGGTCAAATTGTCACGGAGGCTCAACGTTTAAAGACAGAGCTTCAGAATTTTTTATAACCATTGCGTTTAACTCATACTCTAAGAATGATTGAGAGAGAGTTTCAAGATATGTTTGCATTGCGTCGATGTATTTTGCCATACTCTTGCCGATTAACTCGCGAAAATATCCTTAATCTCGATTAACCCGAAGAAAGCATAAAGCAGAGAAGCCGCAATTGACGTTACCATTAAAGGCACCGGCTCAAAGATAAACAGCGCACAGTAATAAGCAAGATTATCAATGCAATAGCCATTTGACCTATTGATAAGACCTCCTATTTGTGAATGAAGAATTTTATTAATGAAGTGCTGCTTATCTTATTAATTAAACGTAACAATGTCTAACAGCAAAAATTTTCACTTTTCGACAACATAAACTTATTCATTCATAGCGAAAAATTTTTGTCATAGCTTGTGCATAAACTTGTTAATCCTCAGAGAAATTCTCAGTCATGGCCTTTGCGTAATTCTTGAATACTTTCTTGGTGTCCTTGATGAAATCCCGTACGTAAACAGGCGGCTTGTAATCCGAGCGGTAAACAAGGTATGTCTCGTTGACTTGGAAGTCGTTTATGAACTGGAAGTTGTAAAATTTTTCCCCGTCTTTATGAATGTCGTCAACATGCTGATACAATCCGAACGGCGAAAGAATTCCGATGCCCATTCCCTTTTTCGCAGTGTCGTAAATTAGGCTCTGTTCGTCGCACTCTAGCGCATAATAAGGCTTGACATGATGAGCTAAAAATTGGTCGAGGACTTCACGAAGTCTATTCCCCTGCCTCAATGTAATTAACGGCATGTGAATAATTTTCAAGATGTCAACTCCTCCTGAGCTCGAAAAAGAAGCGATGACATCTTCGTAATTATCCGGGTAAAATTTCTTGAAGAGTTTTTCTGAGAAGCAGCATTGAACTTTTTCCGTCGCAAGCAGGATTTTACGCTGACCAGGATTATCCGGGACGTTAATTCCTACGTATAAGTCAATTTTCCCAGCCTGTAATAACTCGTCAAATCTAATCGTCCTTCCGTCAACAAGCTCAATCGAAATATTCGGGTGTAAAGGTCTGTAAAGATCCCATATCAACGGAAAAAATACCTCACTCCTGAGCCTCGATATTCCAAAACGCAAAGTTGCCCTCGCGTTCTCCGTAATATCCGAAAACGACGACCGCAAAGCAGCTTCGGACTCCATAATCTGCCTGCCGTAAAATACCATCTGCTTCCCGGCTTCAGTCAGACGAAGTGAAGGCTTTCTGTCGAAAAATTTTACGTGATACTCATCTTCAAGACGCTTAATGTGTGCGCTTAAGGCTTGTTGACTGATTATAAGACGTTCAGCCGCACGAGTTACGTTCATCTCCTCAGCGACAACAAGAAAATATTCTATTCCCCTCAGGTTCAAAGCTCAAACACCATCTTTCACAAAGTTTTTATTGTGATAAATTGCAATTATAAGCTGTTTGTAATTGTCATGATTATAAATTATATTATGCCCATCAGCAAATAGAACTTAACAGGGAAGCGGGGATTTTCTCATCATGAGCGTTACATTAATGGACTGCACACTCAGAGACGGAGCTAATGTTGTCGGCAAGGGTTTTGACGCGGAAATTACGGATATGATTTTGGACGGCTTGACTTCTTGCGGAGTTCCTATCATCGAGTTCGGGAATGCCGGAGGAATTGGGGCGTATGAGATTGCTGGGTTCACTCAGGCACTGCCGGACAAAGAATATCTCGAAATTGCGCAAAAATATCTTAACAGAGGCTCAGAACTCGGAATGTTCTTGAACGCTAAGAGATACAGAGAAGCTAACGTTGCACTCGCGAAGGAAAACGGGCTTTCATTTTTGAGGGTTGGAGCTGACGCAGGAGAACTCGACATTTCAATTCAGCCGATTAAGGACATCAAGAAACACGGTATGAAGGCTTTTTACTCGTTAATGAAGTCATATATTCTCACTCCTGACGAACTCGCTGACGAAGCAAAAGCCCTTGAAGACGCAGGACTTGACGAGATTACGATAATGGACAGCGCAGGAACGATGCTTCCAGACCAGGCGGCAGAATACACAGAAAAACTCGTTAAGGCCGTATCAATCCCCGTAGCTTTCCATTGTCATAGCAATTTAGGACTTTCGGCGGCGAACGCTCTAGAGGCTTACAAGAACGGAGCAAAAATTCTTGACTGCGGATTAATGGGAATGGCGAGGAGCGCGGGAAATTTAGCGACTGAAGTTTGCGTAGGAATGATGCAGCGTTACGGAGAAATGAAGAATATTGACCTCTACAAAATGCTTGAGTTCATCGAGACGCGATTAATGCCCGCTATGGAAAGACATAACTATCACAACTCAATCACTCCTCTTGATTTAACGCTCGGAATTTCGGGCTGTCATTCAAGTTTTGTCAAGACGTTCAAGGCCGTATCAAAAGAGATGAAAGTCAACCTGTTCAAGCTCATTGTTGAGGTCTCGGCTGTCAACCGCAAAAATCCTTCGGAAGCCTTAATTCGTGAAATCGCAGGAAAGATTGCTTAAAGTATAATATGCATGAAGGGGGTAATAACAATGGGAAAAATTAAAGTTGTCCTTGCTGGGAAATATCCGGATCACACTTACGAGAATTTTAGTAAGCTCCTTCCTGATGAAAAGTTTGAACTCGTCGAAGTCAACACTCAGGAAGCCTACGACGAAATGACCGATGCCGAGATTATGATATTGAGAATTTTCAAGGCACCCAAAGAGATTATCGAGCGCAACAAGAACTTGAAGATGATATTACGCTGGGGAGCAGGATTTGACAGCGTCGACATCGAAACAGCCGGCAAAAATGGAGTTCTCGTTACCAACACGCCCGGCGCTAATGCTGGTGCAGTCTCGGAACTCGCCGTATTGTTAATGCTCGCAGTCGGACGAAGGCTTATATGCCACGAAGACAGCTTAAGACGCGGTGAATGGAGCAAAAATACCTTCATCAACAGCTCTTACACGCTGAACAATAAAGTTGTCGGGATTGTCGGAGCTGGGAATATTGGCCGTCAAGTTGCGAGAAAAGTTCAGGCATTCGGAGCTACAACACAATATTACGATCCTTATCGGCTTAAACCTGAAATGGAAGAGGAGTTCAAGCTCAAATTCACTTCCCTTGACGAGGTTCTCAGGACTTCAGACTTAATTACCCTTCATGTTCCGCTTACAGACGAGAACAAACACATGATTGATGCCGCAAAAATTTCAACGATGAAGGACGGAGCAATCATCATCAACACAGCACGCGGCGG
Organism: Synergistaceae bacterium; assembly: GCA_017454625.1. GTDB lineage: Bacteria > Synergistota > Synergistia > Synergistales > Aminobacteriaceae > JAFUXM01. The sequence continues at coordinate 3,610 of JAFTCP010000176.1, read as the reverse complement.
ATTAATTGACGACCACGCTTTAGCTGAAGCCGTTAAAACGGGAAAACTCGCAGGAGCAGGACTTGACGGAGTTGAACGTGAGCCGTTAGAGCCGAATGATGAACTTTTGACGACACCGAATATTATCGTAACTCCTCATATCGGCGGAGGTACGGCAGATATTGGCGATGTGATTATGCCTATGCTTGCTCAGGATATTATTGACTTTGCAGAGGGCCGGGAAGTTAAACACGTCGTTAATAAGCAATATATAAATTAATATAGTCAGGAGGATTTATTTATCATGAAGAAAGTATTAGCAGGTATTATCGTCGCAGTTATGGTTTTCGGGTTAGCGGGTTCGGCACTTTCAGCGGATTGGCCGGCAAAAACAGTCAGCGTAATTCTTCCTTACGGCGCGGGCGGAGATACGGACACATACTGCCGTCAGCTTTTCCAGCGTGTTAGCAAGGCAACTGGTCAGACCTTCGTAGTCATCAACGAGCAGGGAGGTTCAGGAATGGTTGCGGCAATGGACGTAATGAATAAGCCTAATGACGGCTACACGTTACTCTTCAATCATACGGGAGCTTCACTCGTTCAAGAGGCTACAGGAATGGCAAGTTTTTCATACACGACTGACTTTGAGAATTGCTGTACGGTCGCGATCGATGAGACTTATTCGCTCGTTGCGATTTCTCCGGAAGGCGAGTATAAACAGTACAGTAAGGGCTGGAAAAATTTAGCTGACATGATTAATTACGCTAAAGAAAATCCGGGCAAGGTAAGATATTCCACAGTTTTCGGCTCAATCACTGAGTATGTCGGAACAGTCTTAGAAAATCAGGCGGGAGTCGAGTTTGACAAAATCAACGTTGGAACTTCAGCGGGCGAGAGAATGGCGGCAATGCTCGGCGGTCAGTGTGATATTCTTGCGGCTAACTATATGCAGTTCAAGGATTACATCGAGAAGGGCGATTTAATTTGTCTCGGCGTAATGTCAAAGCAGAGAGTTCCGGGAATTAATTCACCGACATTCACCGAACAGGGCTATGATAAAGTCGTGAACGCGAAGAAGTATGAAGTGAAATTTCCAAAGGGAACGCCGAAAGAAATCGTTGATAAGCTCGCGGAAATCTGCAAGGAAATTGTCCTTAACGATAAGAGTTACGCTGAAGTCTTAGGTGTATATTTTGCTCAGCCGTTTTATCGTGATGCTGAACAGATGAACAAGGAAGACCCCGAAGAAGTCAAGGAGCTTGCGGCAGAATTTGAAGCAGCTTTAGAGTAAATTATAAGCAAACTTTAGCGATAAGAATTTTTCCGTTCGTAGCGTAAAAGCTGCGGGCGGATTTATTTTGACCTATATCTTACCTGTTGTGAATTTCCAACAAAAAGGCTGAATTATAAAATTTTAAGCTCTATTTTTCAGCATATAAAACTAGTTTTAAGTTAATCAAGAATACCAAACTTTAGCTATAATTCATACACAAAATCTTAATCAGGAGGTTTATTAATGAGGCGTAAAATTTTGACCGGCATAATAATTTTCACGGCTTTAATCTTTGCTGGAAGTGCATATTCAGACTTCGGGAGTTTTTCGGGAAATTCTGATTATGACTCCGGCTCGCGTTCATCATCATCGTCTTCTTCATCGCGTTCAAGTTCTTCGTCTTCATCATCAACATCGAGGCCGTCTCGAAGCTATTCAACGGGCACGACAACCAGAAGGACAACGCCAAGCTACAACACTAACACAGGAGGCGGAGGAGGAAGCAACTTCGGGGTTATTCCATTAGCGTCAGGGATTGCCCGTCAAAACAATTCTTACGATGACGACGAGGAAATGACCGATGAAGAGTTCAGCGAATGCATGGGAGTTCTTTTTGTCCTTACGGTCTTCTTTATATTCTGGATGATTATTCGCAGCAAGAACAAGAAACGCCAGCAGGAACATGCGCATATTAACATTGACCAGCCTGCGAGAATACTCCGGCCAATGGAAGAATATTTAGAGCTTGATCCGGAATTTGACGAGGAGAGAATTAAAACTTTGATGTCAAATCTCTACGTTCAGATGCAGGATACGTGGCACGCAAAGGATATTTCGAGCTTGAGGCCTTACATGACGGACGCATTCTTCGCGCAGATGGATAGACAGCTTGAGCAGTTCAGGAAGACCGGACGAACTGACTTTACGGAGAATATTGCTGTGCTGAACGTCGGACTTAAAGGCTGGAGACAGTCGGCGGGCAAAGATTATATTACAGTCAGCTTGACTTCAAGGATTGTCTCATACGTTCTTGATGATGTTACGGGGAAATTATTATCTGGCGACAAGAACCGCGAGAAATTCATGGAATATGAGATTGAGTTGACGAGAAAGAGCGGCGAAATTACCTCAGCGGAAGCCGAAGGAACAAGAAGCGAGAGATGTCCTCACTGCGGAGCTCCGTTGAAACTTAATGCGTCGGCACAATGCGAATACTGCGGAAGTGTTATTACGAGCGTAAATTCGGACTGGGCAATCTGCGGAATGCGCGGAATTTCTCAGAGGACGATATAACTTTTTCACCTTCAGGGTACCGGGAGAATTGGCCTGATACCCTGATATTCTTACTCGTCGGTTTCGTCCGAAAATTGATTGTTTAAGCCCGCGCGGTAAAGCAAAGCAAGAGGAGCTTTAATCCCTGATATTATCTCCGCAGCTTCTCTTCCAAGCCAGCCGATAATTTAATGTTCCTCAAGCATGAGTAAAATTACAGAGAAAATCCCTGCGCTTATTCCGGCTCACTTAACGAGTAAATTTTGTTAATGTCGATTGGGTTTGTTGCGTCGTGAAAGTTTTGTTCTTTGTTTCGTGCCAGTCTGATATATGCGGATCCGTCGTATTCGTAAGCGTCTTTGAGGCAGGCTTCAGCTTTGTATGCATCGCCCGGAACGTAAACTCTCATTCCCGGCAAAGCAAGCATAGTCGGGAAATTGCTTAGTGAATAGGCGAAGACGATATACCTTCGAGGGCCATTCCTGCGGCTAAAGCTGTTCTGTTCAGTTCAGCGATGCCGACGTTGATAAATCTCTCGGGGAATTTCTCGCGGAACGGGTCAAGAACAACATAGCCCAAATCGCCGGTCATGAGATAAATTCTCTCGTCGACGCTGCAAGTCTCGTTAATTCTGCAATAAGTTTATCTCTCATTTTGCCGCTTCTGTCAACTCGTCAATTGCTTCCTGGTAATAATGGCTGAACGGGATTTGATAATGCCACCATAAACTTATTTTCCATGAATGAAACTCCGTGCCCCTTGACCGTGTGAGCAATTATTGCTTTGGGCCTGTCATAACTTTTTTCACGGAACGCCGAGCGTAATTCTTCATGATTATGGCCGTCAACGTCTAGAACTTTCCAGCCGAACGCTTTGAACTTATATGAGATTAGCGCGAGATTAATTATGTCCTTCGTGAAGCTCATAGCCTGCACCTCGTTAGTATCAACTATAACTGTGAAATTGTCGAGTTTGTGCTGAGAAGCGAACATGACCTTTTCCAAAATTGAGCCTTCGTTGAGTTCTCCGTCTCCGCAGATAGCGTAAACGTGATAATTCTTCGCTGGTCATTCAATCAACCTCATT
>JAFTCP010000175.1 GCA_017454625.1 Synergistaceae bacterium | reverse complement strand
TTATGGGGGTAATTGAAATTTCGCCGTCAAAGAAATCTGCGAAGAACGAAACGCAGGATAAGGAAACGCAGACAACAAAGAAAACTAAGACATCGAAAACTGCAGCAGCTAAGAAGAAAACATCATCGTCAAAGACTAAATCACCCGCCAAGAAATCCACAGCAAAAAAGACGCTCACAGCATCAGCCTCAAGCGGGAAAATTTTAGTTATCGTTGAATCGCCGTCAAAAGCCGCAACGTTGTCTAACATGCTTGGAAAAAATTACGTCGTCAAGTCCAGCAAAGGCCACATGAAGGATTTACCCAAGAGCCGACTTGCGATTGACATTGAGCATGATTTTACGCCGGAATATATTCTCGTTAAGGGTAAAGCGACGCTGAAAAACGAACTCTTGAAACTCGCTGAGAACTCTTCACACGTTTTGTTAGCGTCTGACCCTGACCGTGAAGGTGAAGCTATTGCTTGGCACTTGGCCGACATTCTCGGAGTAAATTTATCTGAGAAATGCCGCGTTCGATTTTACGAGATTACGGAGAACGCTGTTAAAGCCGCCGTGAGTAATCCGGATTACATTGACATGGACAAGGTTGACGCTCAGCAAGCACGAAGAATTTTAGACAGGCTTGTAGGTTACACTTTGAGCCCGTTACTCTGGAAGAAAATTCGTTATGGACTTTCTGCCGGACGTGTTCAATCCGTAGCGTTGAATTTAATCTGTGAGCGTGAGAGGGAAATTTTAGCTTTCAAGCCTGACCCTTATTATGTCATTACAGCGATTGCCGAGAGTGAAAATCGTCATTATGAGTTAAAAGCGTACAAGCTCGACGGAAAAACTTTAATGAAGAATAATTTGCCTCTCCTCATCAACACTAAGGAAAAAGCCGAAGAGATTATCGCTGAGATTAAAGCTAATGAAATTGTTGTGAAAGAGTTCAAGGAAAAGCCGAGTTCACACTCCGCACCTGCACCGTTCAGGACAAGCACACTCCAGCAGGAAGCCTCGCGGAAATTAAGCATGGTCCCGGCTCACACGATGAGGATTGCTCAGGCTCTCTACGAGGGAATAAGTCTTCCTGGACGCGGACATGTCGGGTTGATTACTTACATGAGGACTGACAGTTTGAGAATTTCGGATGAAGCGTTGACATCATGCCGGGATTTCATCAAGTCGACTTATCCGAAAGAATATCTTCCGGCAAAAGCTAACATCTTCGGAGCACAGAGCAAAGCGAAAGTCCAGGACGCTCACGAGGCAATCAGACCGACCGACATAACTTTAACGCCTGAGGTCATGAAAGACATTCTCACGCCTGAACAGCACAAAGTTTACTCGTTAATCTGGAGGAGATTTACAGCAAGCCAGATGACACCCGCAGTAAGCTCAAAGTCAACGCTCAAAGCTGAAGCCGGACGAGTGAGCCTGAAACAGGAAGGCGAGACTTTAATTTTCGACGGTTGGAGTAAATTATGGCCGCTTGACCTGAAGGGGAATGAATTAGCTAAGATTGAAGCGGACGAGAAATTAGGACTTGTTGACGTTCAGAACGAGAAGAAAGCCACGAAGCCGCCTGCAAGATATTCTGAAGCCGGATTGATTAAGACGCTGGAAGAAAACGGAGTAGGACGGCCGTCAACTTATGCGACGATTGCGGGAACTTTGGAGTCGCGGGATTACATCGAGAAGAACGAGGAGAAAAGATTTTGCCCGACTTCGCTCGGAATGACAGTAGATGATTTTCTCGCGCAATATTTCAATCGTAAGGATTTATCTTCAATTGTCGACGCAGGATTTACGGCTCAAATGGAAAAGGAGCTTGACGAGGTCGAAGAGGCCCAGCGAAAATGGCTTGATGTTGTCAGTGAATTTTGGGATGAGTTCTCCAACACTCTCAACGAAGCTGACGAAGCACCGAGAGTTACATTGCCCGGACCTGAACCAATCGGCGAGGAATGCCCGGAATGCGGACATGACTTAGTGAAGAAGCGCGGACGTTTCGGCGAGTTCATAGCGTGTTCAAACTATCCAGAATGCAAATATACCCGGCCAATCTTGAGCAAAATCGGCGTGAAGTGTCCGAAATGCGGTGAGGGCGATATTGTCAAGCGTAAAAGTAAGAAGGGACGGAGTTTTTACGGCTGTTCACGTTATCCTGAGTGTGATTATGTCGCGTGGAACAGGCCGGCCGGAGAAAAATGCCCGGAATGCGGCGAGGATTTATACGTTCGAGGCTCGACGATATTCTGTGCTAAGTGCAAGTATAAGGCTGAAAGTGATAACAGCGTCGAATGAAGAGTATAAAGATTATTGGTGCGGGATTGGCCGGATGTGAGGCGGCATATCAGCTTGCTAATCGTGGGTTTCACGTCGAACTTTACGAGATGCGCCCGAAACTTTTAACTCCAGCTCACAAGACGGGATTACTCGCTGAAATTGTCTGCAGCAACTCGCTGGGTTCGGAGAATAAGGATGACAGGATTACGGCGGCGGGCATTCTCAAGGAGGAATTGACGCTTGCGAACTCGTTAATACTTTCATGCGCGAGGGCCTCAAGAGTTCCGGCAGGAGGAGCATTAGCGGTTGATCGAGATAAATTCTCAGGCTTAATCACCGAAAAAATTTTATCGCACGAAAATATCTCACTCATACGTGAGGAAGTTACGAAAATCCCTGAAGAGCTCGCAATAATCTCTTCGGGGCCTCTGACTTCTGACAAGTTAGCCGACGAAATCAAAGCGATTGCCGGTGAACGAATATATTTTTATGACGCTGTAGCTCCCGTAATTATGCGTGAGAGTATAGATATGCAAAAAGTTTTCGTGTCAGGACGTTACGGGCGCGGCGACGACTATATCAACTGCCCATTCACGAAGGAAGAATATTTGCGCTTCTACGACGAGTTAATCCACGCTGAGCGAAACCTCCCGCATGACTTTGAGCGCGATAAATACTTTGAGGGCTGTATGCCTGTTGAGGCTCTTGCTGAGAGAGGAATTGACACGCTCCGTTTCGGCCCAATGAAACCGCGAGGCTTGCGAGACCCACGAACTAATCATGAACCCTACGCCGTAGTCCAGCTCAGACAGGACAACTTTGACGGAACTCTTTATAATCTCGTCGGCTTTCAAACCGGCTTAAAATGGCCTGAACAAAAGCGCGTCTTCTCGTTAATTCCCGGACTTGAACATGCAGAATTTGTGAGATTAGGCGTTATGCATCGAAACACAAGCGTGAATGCTCCGGCTGTCCTTGATGAGTTTTTACGGCTGAACGAGCGCAAAAATATTTTCTTAGCCGGACAAATTACAGGCGTTGAAGGTTATATCGAGAGTACGGCGATGGGATTAGTCGCAGGGCTTAACGCTTCAAGAGTTCTTGACGGGAAAAATTTACTCAGCTGGCCTCGTGAGTGCGCAATCGGTTCACTCCTGAATTACTTACACACAACCGAGCCTAAACATTTTCAGCCGATGAACATGAACTTAGGGATTTTCCCGGAGCTTAAAGGAGTTCGGGGCAAAAAGGAACGCGCAAAAGTTCATCGAGATTTAGCAGTCGAAGCGTTCAAGAAATTTTTAGGAGATTTAGAATGATTTATGTAATTGGGATTGGTCCGGGCGGAATTGATGAGGTTACTCCGCGAGCGTTTGAGGCTATGAAGTCATGTGATGTAATTGCTGGTTACACGAGATATGTTGAGCTGATAAAAAAGTATTTCCCTGAAAAGATATTTTACGTCTCAGGAATGCGCGCTGAACGTGAAAGGTGCTTAATGGCGCTGAAATTTTCGCGTGAACATAATTACGACGTTGCTTTAATATCGAGCGGAGACGCGGGAGTTTACGGAATGGCGGGCTTGATGCTTGAGCTTGCTGACGGCGAGGACGTGAAAATTATTCCCGGAATTACGGCGGCTAATTCTTGTGCGGCTATTTTGGGGGCTCCGTTGATGAATGATTACGTTACAATAAGCCTCAGCGATTTATTAACTGATTGGAACGTGATAGAGAAAAGATTAGTTTGCGCGTGTGAAGGGGACTTTGTGATTTGCATCTACAACCCAGCGAGCAATCATAGGCCCGAACATTTCAAGAGAGCCTGTGAGATTATCAGGAAATATAAGCCTGACACGACTCCGGCCGGTTACGTTCGGAATATTGGACGCGAAGACGAGGAAGCCAAAGTTACGACGCTCGGAGAAATCATTAATTGCGAGATTGACATGCTGTGTACGGTGATAATCGGAAATTCCAAAAGTTATATTCTCAACGGAAAATTTATCACTAAGCGCGGCTATCAGGAGAAAATTAATGACGCGTTAACGTCGTGAAAGTCAAGTTTCGTTCGCAAAAGTCAAAATTAAACATGCTGTAAATTATAAATCTGTGTTAATATTCTCACAATTCAACAAAGGAGGGATTTTATCATGAAAAAATTTGCTCTTGTGTTAGTCGTGATATTAGCTGTATTCTTCCTTGCAAGGGGATATTTCGCGGATAAGCCGGTTTTGCGTATAGGCATGGAGTGTGATTATGTCCCTAACAACTGGGAAGAGAAGAGGCCGACGGATTCAAATTTGCCGCTGGTCAATCACGAGGGATTTTACGCCGAAGGTTATGATTTGCAGGTTGCTAAATTTATTGCTGAGAAATTAGGCTATAAGCTCGAAGTGAAAAAAATTGCTTGGGAAAAACTTTTAGACGCTCTCAACAAGAACGAGATTGACGCGATATTTTCCGGGATGCTCGACACACTGGAACGTAAAGAAGTTGCGGCATTTTCAGACACATACGAGATTGACCAGACAATTTACGGAATTTGCGTGAACACCGACACGAAATATAAGGACGCGAAAACTCTTAATGATTTTTCCGGAGCGAAATTTACGGGACAAAAAGGGACGAGATTATACACAGCGATTGAGCAGATACCCGGAGCGGTTCAGCTTGAGGCAGTCGATACGGTTTCGGAGATGTTGGACATGCTTAAAAGCGGACAGGTTGACGCGATCGTGATAAATCTTGACACGGGACTTTCTTATGAACGGCGTTTTCGTAATGTCAAGCTGGTGGAGTTACCGGAGGGCGGAGGCTTTAACTTCGACTTCAGAGGAATTTGCGCAGGAGTTCGGAAGAAAGATACTAAGTTATTAAGCGATATTAACGGCGTATTAGGGAAAATGTCCAGAAAAGAACGCCAGCAGTTAATGGATAAAGCGGTTGTCCAGCTCTGGAAAAATAATTAGCTCATTATGTTCATACCGCCTGTAATATCTTTAATGTGAGTTAATTCCCAGTCATGAACTTTTGCTTTGTCGTTTATCGTTATGCCGATTACGTCAATTCTCCAGAAGTCCGGCCAATCTATAGAGTTTATGAATTCCCTTGATGCTTTGACGAGGGAATTTAATTTTTTCGGCCCTATCGAATCCAACGGCGACTGAACTTTTCCGAGCGTCCTGCATCGAACTTCAACAATCACTAACTCTTTATCATCAACCGAAGCTATATCGATTTCCCCGTATTGATTGCGAACGTTCCTTGCTAAAACCTTCCAGCCCAATGATAATACATAATCAGCAGCTTTGTCCTCAGCAAATTTTCCTAACTCTTGGGCTTTTGTCATGATTTCATGTTTTTGTCGAGTTTCTCATGTACGAATTTCAGAGGGAAATTGTTATATTCATGGTTTCGATTTTGCGTTGAGCTTTCAGATAAGAATTCCCATGACGATTTATAGTTTATGAAAATTTTCCGTGTTAAGTTCATGGCTTAGCCTCTTTGTCAAGTTTATATACCCAAGCTAAAACTCTTGCGACGACTTCATATAATTCTGCCGGTATTTCCTCGCCGAGTTCCAACGAGATTAAAGCTGAGACCAACGCGGCATCTTCAACAATGGGTACGTCAGCTTCGATTGCGCGTTCAACGATTTTTCGTGCGATGAAGCCCTCACCTTTTGCGACGACCGTCGGAGCTTGCATCTGCTTGTTGTCATATTTTACGGCTACAGCCTTATCCGGTTTATTGCCTCTGTTATTGTCTGCCATAGTTATTTATTATACTTCATGAATTCATAAAATACATAAAATATTAAAGTGGTTTATGCTAAAATTATTTTATCGTAAATCTTTGAAAAAAGGAGCTTGACAAAAATGAAAAATTTAACCATAATTGACCAGACCAGACCAGACCAGACCAGCTAATTACGACTTTTTATATGATAAAAATTATTACGGAGAACTATTATATCAAAATCATTTTATAGATAAAGAGTTAGGTTACAGAGTTATTGATAATTGCTGTCTCAGTCCCAAAGGTATTAACACTCAAGAAGGTTTAAATATTCAGCGTAAAAATCACAAGAAACAGACAGTAATATACATTGGCAGTCTTTCTAATGGCTGGGGACATTTCATAACTAATTCTATGAGTATGCTATGGTTTCTGAACTCGAAAGAATATCATGAAAATTTTTCGGACTGCAATATTGTATATTTGCCGGCTCAGGGTTTTACACTAAAAGGAAACCAGAAAAGAATGCTTGAAATTTTAGGCATAAATTTATCAAAGCTCGAACCAGTTACGGAGTTAACAAGCTATGACAAAGTTATTGTGCCGGATGAATGTTTTATTTTAAACGAAGGTCTGAATTATTTTACACAGGAATATCGCGAGTTAGTCAATAAAACAAGAGATTTTGCATTGGCTAATATACACCCAATAAAATCACAGAAAGTTTATTTTTCGTATTCAAGATATAGACATAATAGATCAATCGGAGAAGATAAACTTGATAAATATTTTGCCTCAAAAGGTTACGAAATTATTTATCATCCTGAAAAACTTACACTTGATGAACAACTGAATATTTTAATTCAATGTGAAAGTTTTGCTTCTACAGTAGGCTCATGCTCACATAATATAATTTTTTTGAGGGACAACACAGAAGTGATATTAATTCCAAGAACTTATTTTTTCAACAGGTGGCAGGCAGTATGCGACCAAGTTCACGAGTTAAATATAAATTACGTAGATTCTTCTTTTTCTCTTTTTGTCGGAAAATTAATACTTGGCGGCCCGTTTTTATATTTTATAAGCAGCAATCTTAGAAAATTTTTTCACGATAAAAACACTGAAAGCATAGTGAATGTTTCAGATTTTAAAAAATATTTGCGGATATCTTTCGGATATTCCATGAGCCGGGCTATAGCGTATGCAGACAATCCAGATGTTTATAAATATTACAGTATAGTTGCGCCTGATTATTTCAGCAAACTTTTTAATTCAAGTCTTCTTGTGCGATTAAAAAAATGGCTGAAGAGCATAAATTTTATAAGGAGCTGTATCAGGCATTTCAAACCGTAATGTCAAGTCCGCGTCCGGCGAGCAATAAATCACGTTCAGCCTCCACAGCACGCCGGGAAATTCCGATAAACGTAACGGGAATATCAAGCCCCTGTAATTCCTTGCGCAAGTCCCTTCGTCGACGTTCGATTAATCTGCAAGTCTCCGGTTTCTCAGCGTTGAGTGTCAGGTTACAGCTTTTTCCGTCGCTCTCAACCAAGCCGCCGACTTCACCCAAAACTGAGCCGGTTATTCCGAAGCCGATTTGCCAATATTTTTGTCCTTCCTCTTCGGCTGAACGTCCAATGTAAATTTTTGCCGTCATGTTCTGTGATGCGTCGTTCAAAACCGGCCAGAATGGAGCAGCTAATAATGCGGGGTTGACTTCGTTGCGCGGAGATTTCATGAGGATTGATTGAGCCTGTAAAAACTTTGCGATGTCGTCGTCGCCGTCCTTCATCTCGCGAAGAGCTTTCACGGGGTCATTACCTTTGCTGCGTTCCTTGAGTTCCTTGCGTATCCTGTTCCACATCTCCGTAGCATCGGCCCCGTTCATTGCGGCATATTGCGAGAGTAAAGTTGCGTTCTCAAGAGTCATCGGAACATCACGTGCCCATAACTCTATAAATGACGATAGATTATTTTCCTGTGAGCCGGATTTACGCCAAGCATCTTTAATCGCACTTAACACTTCGCTTGACAACGGAAGCCCTCGTGCTAATAATGCCGTCGCCAACTCTCTATCACGCGCAGGAATTTGCGACAAGAACGACAATTCCCCTTGCGATAATCTCAACACAGGAACTCCGTCAGGTCCGGAAGCATCCCAGACAGCTCTAAATCTCTCGCCTAAAATCAATGAAACCGTAGCTCGTGCGCGCAACTCCTGAGGCACTCCGTTTACTTCGACACGAACAAGATATGTCCCGTCCTCGTTTTGAGCAAGAACATTACCTTCTACGACCATTCCCGTACGAACTCCGGCGAGACGTGCGGCAACTTGTGATGGCTGTTGAATTTGAGGCTGAGTTGTAATTTGTCCCTGCCTCATGTTGGTTGTCATGTTCTGCTGGGCCTGATTATAGCCATTATCGACTTGAACGTTTATTGACGGCAATATTTACTCCCCTTCCTTTGTGCGCAAAATTTTTCGGCAGAATGTAGCTCTGTGAATTTCCGACATCCCCTGAGTTCTCACGGCTTCCATATGTGATTTTGTCGGGTAACCTTTGTTTTTCGCGAGATTATAGCCCGGATATTTCGCGTCAAGTTTCGTCATTAATCTATCTCGGATAACTTTTGCAACGATTGAAGCCGCTGACACGACGGGAATTAAGTTATCGGCCTGTATCAATGTCCATTGAGGAAATTTTACGCCGGAAATCCTTTCTGTTCCGTCAACAATTATACAAGCAGGTTCAAGATTGAGTTTCTCAGCGAGTTTTTTAACGCATTCTCCCATTGTCCATAACGAAGCACGTAAAATATTATCCCTGTCAATCCTCTCAACACTGCCCGAATATGCCCGCCACAATACGCCTAGATCCTGCATAACAGCGAATAATTTTTCGCGTCCTGCCGGAGTTATCTGCTTGGAGTCCCGGAGCTTAAGCCTCAATAATTTTTCTTCCTGCTCAGGAGTAAGATAAACAGCCGCCGCAACAACAGGTCCCGCTAATGCTCCACGTCCCGCTTCGTCAGTTCCGATTATCGGGCCGCGCTTGGCGAGTTCGCTTAAAAGTTCATGAGCTTCTTCGGGGTCAACACGCGGTGTTAAATATAAATCTCTAAACACTGTCAATTGCCTCATTCATCATTCATCATTTATCATCACAAAATCTATTCTACCAAGATAAACGAGCGTAAATTTTCCCTGACTGAGAACGTTTTTGTCGTCATAGTAACGCTTCCTCATTACATGCTTCATCATGAAAATCTATTGTTCTCCAGCATGAAGGTAGTGAAGCCCGAATTTCTTTGACTGAGAACGTTTTTGCCCTCTGCATATCTCATATTAACACTTCCTCATCGCACACATTATCATCATGAAAATCTATTGCCCGCTCACCTTCAGGCGTTTCAAGACAGACGCGCCCGAATTTCCCTGATGAAAACGCCTCAATAAACTTTTGCCCGGCCAATTCCATATTTACGCGTCCGCCGGAGATTAAGCATCCCATTTTTCGGCCAATTGCTTCAAGGGTGAGTGCTGGGATTTCGTCAACTTCAACGGGAATTAACGAGACAAGCTCACGTGAACACAGAAACTTTATCAGGGAGATTGCGGCATTCTCATAGCCTCCGACAACTTCAGCTTTCGCACATCCAAGCCACGAAAGAATTAAATGCGCTCCGGCTTCAGCATGAGGATCTAAAATTCCCGGACTGTCGACGATTAACATTCCTTCGTTCTTGTACCAGCTGACGGACTTTGTTACACCAGGAATATTCCCAACTGACGCGTTCGATTTCCCGATTAACGAGTTCAGCAGTAAAGATTTCCCGACGTTCGGAATTCCTACGACGGCAAGACGAACTTCACGATGAGACGGCTTAAACTTCATGATTGCTTTCTTGACGCTCGCGAGACCTTCACGCTTTCTTAAGTCGGCGGCATAAGTGAACTTGAGGGAGTTTAGCCACAACTTTAACTTTTCGTCATCGGCTAAATCTTTATGCGACAAAACATGAATTACCGGCTTAATTTTCGCGAGAGATTTTATCAACGGCGATGAAGTTGACGCAGGAGCACGGGCATCACGAACTTCAACGATTACGTCGAGTTTATTTACGAGTTCATAAAGTTTTCGCGTCCCTTTAGCCATATGGCCGGGATACCAGACTGTTCGAGGCATGAAATTATTTCGGTATCCCTATTCTGTCAAGCGGCCAGTAACGGAAGAACACAGGCCCCCTCATGTCGTCAATATCAGCAAATCCCCAAAATCTGCTGTCCTGAGAATTTCCGCGATTGTCGCCTAACATGAAGTATTTCCCCTCTGGAACTTTGAACGGAACTTCCGGGAAAATATTGCTCGGCCTCATCGTGAAATAATCATGACGCTTAACATAAGGCTCATCCGTCGGCTCACCATTAATATAAACAATTCCGTTCTGAATATCGACGACATCACCGGGAATTGCAATTATTCGTTTAACAAAATCACGCTCACGGTCAACAGGATAACGAAAAACGTAAAGTGAGCCGCGCTTCGGTTCAAAGAAGACGTTCCAGAACTTAGCAACTAAAACTCGGTCGCCAACCTCCAAAGTCGGAATCATTGAGCCGCTCGGTATCCAGAATGCTTGAACGATGAAAGTCCGGATTATCATCGCCAGGACGAACGCCCATATAATAGTTTCTATAGTCTCACGCCACCAGGGTTTTACTGCTTCAGCTGCCATTTATGAATAATTCCTCCGTTCTGAAAATCAGCAGGCGAATTTGATTAATTACAACCTGCTGAATGTAATTATAATTTATCTCGTGCCTGAGCGTCTGAATGTTCCGTCGGGATTGTAAATGTAAGTCTCTGCTCTCTTCGCTGACGGGTTCACAATGCCTAAATCTTTTCCGTTCAGAATAACTTGTGCCGCGCTCGGTCTTCCGAAATTAACACGGGCATAATTCGTTAAATCCCATCGTACAACTTCGCCGCGCCTCAAAGTCCTTCTGTAAAACGGCTGAGCATTCCCAAAAGCTACGCTCATCCAAACGTCATTAACCGCGTGAATTTCAATATAAGGTGATACTTCTTCCGGTTCCGGCTCATCTGAGACAGTCTCATCATCGGAAATCGTAACGCTTTCAATTTCTCCGTCAACGATAACTCCCAAGTCCCCAGAAGAAATTATTGCAGGGGGATTGTTATTGCTGTTGCCGAACTTGAAGAACTCAAACGTCTTTGGGTCAAATCCTCCGTAAGTCATCGCATACCAAACGTAACCGGCTGTTCCTAAAAGAGCTGTGATTAACACCAGGAATAACCAGAAATGTGAAGCGGGCTTAAAACCTTTCGGGATTGATGAACCGTTGCTGAGAACTTTAGTAATGCTGTTAGATCTAGTTTCCTGCTTACGGGGAGTTTTTGTTCCGTCAAGTTTGTCAAGCTCATTCATAAATTCTTCCTGCAAGTCTTCAGCTCCGATTAACTTTAAGTATGTTCGGACAAAGCCTTGAATGTAAACGACTTCGGGAAAACCTTTATAATCTCCGGATTCAATCCCGCGCAAGTATTCAGGTCTGATTTTCGTCCTGTCATATACAGTTTCAAGCGTCATTCCAATACTTTCACGGCGTTTTGTTAGTTCCTGCCCTAAAGCTACTAAGGCATCATTCATCTCATCATTCAAAGTCTTTCATTGCCTCCTTAATTTTCGTGCGGACATTCACAAGCCACTCGTCAGGTTTATCATTCTTGAAAACTGCGCTTCCAGCTACGATTACATCACAGCCGGCAAGAACAGCACGAGTTATATTATTCTCATTTATTCCGCCGTCAATCTCAATCACATAATTATACTTATGAACTTCTCTTAAGCTCGCTAATTCCCTGACCTTCTCAAGTGAACTCTCAATAAATTTCTGGCCTCCAAATCCCGGCGTTACCGACATGATTAACACTAAATCAGCAAGCTCTAATACACTTTCAATATTTCTAACTGGAGTTGGGGGACAAAGTGAAACTCCCGCTTTTATTCCCGCACGCTTAATCTCGCTGAGTGATGCGTGAAGCAAATGCGGTTCGGTCTCGGCATGAATTGTGATTAACGAAACTCCGGCGTTGATGAATAAGGGTAAAATAGTTTCGAGCTCGTCAATCATCAAGTGAGCGTCGATAAAATCATCCGGAAATTTCTTCCTGAGAGCTTTTGCAACGTCGGGGCCGAATGATAAATTTCTCACAAAATGACCGTCCATAATGTCCAAGTGAAGCCAGTCATAATTATTATTCAGCGCTTTAATCGAGCCTTCAAGGTTTAACGGGTCTGCTCCCAATAATGATGGTGCTAAAAGGATTTCACGCATTTTTTACCTCTGTTTTTCCTGCCAGACGGATTCGCCGCCCAGATAAATTGTAATCAAGCATTCCTGAGAATATTTCGCCGTCGTGTTAATGCTGTCGCCCGCTTTAACTTGACGATTAAGAACGTCGCGTTTTCCCGAAGGATCCGTGATTTCAACGCGCAAGTTCATCGGTCGTCCAATCGGAGGCACAACATAACGTATTCTAGCTGTCTTGTTTCCTCCTGATGAGGCCGGCTGTGAAGCTGCTGGAGTTGTCGTAGTCTTAGGAGCTGCGGCTTGTGTAGCTGGCTTCGGGGCTGCTTCGGCTGGAGCAGGAGTTGTTGAAGCGGCTTTTTGTGTCGTCGCGGCTGGCGTTGTAGTTGAAGCCTTCTGTTGAGACGCTGGGGCTGGAGTTGTCTGCTTAGCTTGAGTTGTCTGCGTCGTCGTTTGTGTTGTTGACTGCGAAGAATTTTGCTGACTTGTTACGCGTCTCACGCTTCCATTGGCCGTAGTCGTCGAACTCGTATCAGCGTCCATGTATCCCGCTGGCCTTCGCTGGCTTGCAAGTTTGAGCGTAACTCCCTGACCAGAACGCATTGTGCTTCCTGCCGCCGGTCTCGTCTCAATCGCTAATCCCTCAGGAACTAACGGGCTGTAAACTCTATCAATCGCATTAACTTTCAATCCGACAGCATCAAGTGCATCGCGGGCTTCCTGTTCGGACATTCGATTAACGTCGGGAACTTTGACGACTTCGCTTTGAGGAGTTCCGTCCTGAATTAACAGGTCAATTTTTCGTCCTGCTCCAATTCTCACGTCAGGTGCGGGACTTTGAGCTATGACATTTCCGGCTTGAACGTTATTTTCCCTAATTCTCACGATGTCGCCGAGTGCAAACCCGGAAGATTTAATCTCGTTCTGAGCGTCCGTTAAATTTTTCCCGCGAACGTCAGGCACAGCATGAAGTTCTCCGCCCCTGCTTACCTGAAGAACTATAACCTGCCCTTTTCGCAACTCAGTTCCGGCATCAGGAGCTTGGGCTAAAACTCTTCCTTCGGGTAAAGTTGACGCGACATTTTCAAGCTGAACGACGAGCCCTAATTTTTCAGCTTCAGCGACGGCATCACTGATAAATTGATTGTTGAATGACGGGACTGTTGATTTCCCCTCAGGCTTGATGAATACGGTGTAGACGGCAATAGCTCCTGACGCAAAAACTATTCCTGTTACGATGAATAATGTCCAGAGAACAACGCCTCCTTTATGACTTCTCAATTTCTCAATCCTCCTTTTAACGTTTCAAGATTAACGAGCAATAAAACCCGTCGAGCCAAGAATTAACCGGCAAAATGTAAATTCCGTAGGGTTTCCCGCGCTTAAAGCAATTTCCGTTCCATGTAATAAAACTTGAGACTTCCGCGCATTCAGCATGATGTGATAGGACTTCGGCGATGACGCTTTCATTCTCCTGTTTGAGTAAACTGCAAGTGATGTAGAGAATATGCCCTCCGCTCTCGCATAAATTCACGGCGCGTTCAAGCAATTTTTTCTGAGTGTCAACTATTGCGTCAAATTTTCCCCAGTCCAAACGCCATTTAGATTCAGGCTTCCTGTTCCAAGTCCCGGAGCATGAACACGGAGCATCAAGCACAACAAACGAAACTTTATCGACGGGGTCAAGACTTAACGCGTCGCCGACTTTCATAATCGCTCGGTCTTTAACACTTAATCTTTCAAGTTCATGTTCAGCTGATTTAGATTTTTTCTCGGATAATTCCCAGCATTCAACTTTTGAGTCAGGGTTCTCCTGCAAAATCTGAGCGGCTTTAATCCCTCGTCCCGAACACATATCAAGAATAATATCTTTGCCGGAATAAAATTTACTCACAAGCGAGGCCGTCAAAATCGAACTTTCGGACTGAACCGTGCAAATTCCCTCTTTGAAGCCCGGAACGTTCAGCGGCAATATTGACTGATGAAGATTAATCGCGCCTGAAATTTCAGAAACATGATAATGTAAATCCCCTAAGCCCGGAACTTTTTGACTGGGATTAATCGCTTCAGAATTTCCCGAAACATGTAAATCTCCCAAACCCGGAAGTTCAGATCGCTGAGGAGTAACCGCTTCGAGATTTTCGGAAACATGATACTCTTGAACGTGATTAATTGTGCCGAGATTTCCTGAAGCATGTAAGTCTTCCGTCTTGAAATTTTCTCTCGACGAGATTATTGGCGAAGAATGTAAATTTTCAGCATCTAAACTCTTCACATGCGACGCTCCAGCATTCGGCGAAACTCTGAGTGAAGAATACGAGGGATTATTCATCATCGCAAAAATCTCGAACATCTCAGAATTATTCCAAGTCCGAGACCATGCCGGCAATGTCCACGTTGGAACTCCTGCGAGCATGGCTCTGGCCTGAGACGATGAAGAGCGGCTGAACTTTTCGAGTTTATCCTGCTGGCTTTCGATGACCTTATGAAGAATTGCGTTGACCACCGAAGAATATTTTGCGAGGGATTTATTGTGCTTGAGGTATTCGATAATCCCGTTAATTAATACTCCTCCTGAAAATCTGCGCAACTCAAGAAGCCCGCCAATTCCCATTGTTACAGCCGTTACGACGGGAGCAGGAAGATTTTCACGCGAACGAAGATAATCGCCGGCTATTTTCTCCCATAACTCTTTACGCCTCATGACGATATAAATCAACGATGACGCTAGGGATATATCGGTTGACTTCATTTTTTCACGGTCAGCGAGTTTTCTTAATGCCTCCGTTGGAAATTGGCCGGTATCGTGAGTTAAGATTGTTAAAGCCGCTTCAATTCCGCGCAAAAGTTAATTCCTCCATCTTTACTTTTTCTCTAGTGGCTTCAGCCGTTAAAATCGCTTCAGGTCCTCGCAAAAATGTATTTCTCCGTAATTTTACACATATCAGCGTCAACAAAACACAATCGAGATTTTTGGGGCGAAAAATTAATCTCAAATTTGACATTAGGGTCGCTAATTCCGTCGTGATGAACGACTTATCAATATTAATCGCAGCAATTGCAGCACTGACATTAAAGCCGCCGCTATGTAAGTCCAAGCCGCCGCTGTCAAAACTTTCTTAGCTCCGGCCAATTCTTCGCGGTCAAGCGTGTGTGTCTGTTCAAGCAGAGCTAAAGCCCGTGAACTCGCGTTAATCTCGACAGGAAGCGTAACAAGATGAAACACTAAAGCTCCCGTGAAAAGCATAATCCCGATGTTGACGAGTAAACGATTTCCCATTACCAGACCGAGCAGGAATAAGGGCATTGACGCGCTCGAACAGATATTTACGACGGGGACGATTGAGTTTCGGAAGATTAACGGTGAATAAGCCTCGTGATGCTGGATTGCATGCCCGACCTCGTGAGCCGCTACTCCGATTGATGCAATGCTCCTGTTGCCATAAACGCCGTCGGATAAGTTCAGCGTCTTGTTGCGAGGGTCGTAATGGTCCGTGAGATTTCCGGCAACGTGATTAATCGGCATTGAGGCCATACCGTAGAGAGTGAGAAGCATTCTTGCGACGCTGTCAGCTGTAACTCCTCCTCGTGCGGCAATCTGGCTGTAATGGTTGAAAGTTGACTGAACGCGGGACTGTGCCCACATTGATAATAAGACTGCGGGAATTAATATTAGCATGGTGGGATCTAATCCATAACCTAACATAAAAAATTTTCCTCCTGAATTGTAATGATATTTGCAAATTCTCAGTATAACATAACGCCTGACTTATAAATTTATTGGTTCCATAAGCCTTTGCGCGCCTGTTGTGCTTCGGCCTCAAATTTCTTGAATAACTCCTCATAACGTTTATTAGGCTTGATAATCATGACTTTTGCGTAGCCTCCGAGTAATAATCTCGCGTTGAACATGTCTTTACGCATCGTGCTTTCGTTAATCTTTGACGGCTTCGATGTCCAGACGTAAGCTAAATGACGATTATATCTGTCAGTCGGCGATTTATCATATTCAAGCCAGACTTGTTTACCGTTGAGATAATCCTTCGTGAAATTGCTGGCTTCTTTCCCGTAAAATTGCACGGGCTTATTCGGATGAACTGTTTCGGGAGTGTCAACGCCGAGCATTCTTACGCGAATATCCTGACCGTCAACTTTCACAACAGCAGTATCACCGTCAACAACACGAGTAACAATTCCCGTTGTGAAACCCGAATTATCCTGTTCCTGCTCCTGTTCCGGTTTCGTATCCTTCAAGTTCAAGAAGTCATCGCCACCGAAAAAGTACATAACTATTGCCGCAATAAGAATGATGATAAACTTCTTCGGGCCAATTTTGATTATGTCCTCGAGAGTTACACTTTGAGATTTCTTTTTTGCCATGAAATTTTTACCTCCTCAATAAATATAACGTGTTATATTTTTCTGCACAATAATAGAACGTGTTATATTTTCTCAACAAAAAATTTTTCTGAGCGCGTTTACCTGATTTGAATTTTCACACAGCCAGCGCGTTTTTTCCCGGACTTGTCAATTAACAGCATGTATAAATCCGTAAAACACGGCACAGCATCCTTCATCCATTCAGCCGGAGCAAAATCAATCTCATCTTCAGAAATTCCCGCACACTTTGACCATTCACTTACGTCCAAATACGACGGCCCGCATTTGCATTCTGAGATTTCAAGCTCATCAAGATTAATTGACTTGTCAGAAATTTTTACTTGGAAACTCTCACCCTTGATAATCGCGTTCAGGGCTTCACCGTTTACGATTTTTAGCTCAGACTTCAGGGAGTTCATCAAGTCTTCAATTTCGTTTGACCATGAAATTACGGCACCTTCCATCATTGCACGGGCTATGTCGGGATTATTTCGCAGACGGAGTTCAATTTGCTGGTCGAGCATGTGTAAATCATTTTCCTGTTTTTCCTCCAAAGCCTTAATCTTCTCGCGCACAACTTCCTTCTTATCCTCATAAAGAATATCGCAAGCCGCCTGAATTTCCATTGCTCTAAACCACGCGTTATTTTTATAGTCCAAATCTTCGGGCTTAGTCTTGAAATGTTCAGCAAGGGATTTCTCCGGCTCTTTATCCTCGTAGCCTTCAGGGGAAGAATTTATCCCGTAATACCATGTAAGATAAGACGAATAACACGGACGGCCCAGAGCCTTACGCAAAATTATTCTGTAGGGATTGTGCCTAATCTGAATTATCGTGCTTTCAAGCGTGTCAATGTTGCAAACGGTCAGCGGCTTCATGAAATGCGGAGTTTTCCCGTTGGATTTATCCGATGATGTTCCCTCGTAATGAGTTCGCAAAATTCTCTTCAACGTAGGAATTGTAACTTTATACGCCGGCTTGATTGAAAACGGTAACGGCTGCCATTCTGATTGTAAGAGCGCGCCTAAGTTCATAGTAAGTAAAATCTCGAATGCCCGGACGTGCCTGTGTGTATTTTTCTCGAGACCGTAGGAATTTTCAGCCTGATAAACTTTCGCAAAGTCAAAAACTCCGTCTTCAGGTTTATACCAGCCGCGCTTAACTGCATAGTCAATGAGTTCTTTGTAGCCGTGAGCTTTTTTGTCCGGTTCATGAATTGTGTAATGATTTGGGATTACGGCGACTTCGTCATCAGGAACCCGAGCAATCGCGTAATGTTTTCCGTGAACAATCTGCATAACGAAAATTTCATCTTTATCCGCAAACGCGTAACTTCTTCCGCTGGAAGCATAGCCGTATTCGTCGACGAGTTTACATGCAATCTCTAACGCTTCTTTTGCCGTGTGAGCTTTTTCCGCAATAAGTCTTCTTAAACCGTAGCCAATTCCGCCGTCTTTGAGTTCGGGGCTGTCCTCTTTCGAGCTTGCGCAGTTGTTCGTGCAAATCACAACGCCGTAACCGTTCACGTATAAATCACAGAATGAAGGGCCGGGCCTCTCAGCGTCAAAAGTTTTTGCTTCAGCCCAGAATAAACTTGTGCGGGTTTCGTTGAGCGGCAATTTTGCGAGATCAGGCTCAAATGTTATCATTGTTCCGGGATGCCGCCGCTTCTTATGGACAAGATGAGTTTGCATAATATAGCGGCCTGGAGCGTCTTCATTGTGAGCAACTAAAACTTCTCCAGATGCTGAGGCTTTTTTCCCGACGAGAATTGTCATACACATAAATTTTCATTCTCCTGTTATTATTTATTCATGAAAGATTTTATTTTCTATAAATGGTAACTATATCACGTTTTATAGCTTATAATTTGAGGCAAAATTATTTATTCGTATTTATGAGGGGCGTGATTATATTGATTAATAATGTAGATAACTTGCAAACTTTCATTGTCCGTAAACCTAAGCGGCGTTACAAGCCTGCTCCAAAGCGTAAGGGAAACGGGTTCATGAAATTTTTAATCGCAATCTTCCTTGTCATAATTGTCTTGGGCGCAATCTTCTCATTCGTAGATATCGGCGGTAATGTAATTCTTGAACTGGCAAAAAATTATCTCAGCGAAAATTACAAAATCTCACTTCAAGCCGAAAAAATCACAGGAAATCCAGTTAAAGGCTATACGCTTCACAACTTCGAAATTGAAGATCCTGACGGCCAAAATATTTTATCAGCAGGATTTTTGTCCGGACGTGTGAATTTCCCGGCTCTTCTTACGGGGAAAATAAGGCTTGCTGAGCTTTCAATCGGCGGGATTAGCATGGATGTTGAAAATTTTCTTGAAGCAGCACAGAAATATTTGACATTTGAGATTAATGACGACGATTTTAACTCTTCAATGATGGATGACTTTTTTTCACGTTTGTCGATTACAGCTTCACCCGCATTTGCTGACTCCGGAAACCCTGTACCTGATATTCCCATTGATTATCTCAGGATTAGGGACAGCAAATTTTATTCACAGTTCGGAACTCTTGAAGTCAATGATATTATCGCGGACCTGAAGAAATTTGACTTTGACGTTGATGCGGCTTTTAACGATATTCCCATTAAGGGCAAAATTGATATGGGAGAATCAGCAGGCTTGACGGGGATTAACCGCTCGGAAATTAATTTCGGCTCCGGGAAAATCTTAGCGACAGGAGGACTTTACGGCGAAGTTCTGGATATTCATGCGTCGTGCGAAAATCTTAACTTGAAGGAACTTACGGCGCTTTATCCTGAAATGCTGAAAGCTGAAGATTTCGACGGGACGGCAAATTTCAACGTTGACGCGACGGGAAAATTTGACGCGATAAAACTTTTCGGCTCAATCGATTACAAGGGGACGAAAATTTACGGGTTTCCTGTTGAACGTGTAAGCTCAAACGTGAATTATGACGCTTTCGACAAGAGAATATCCCTCAGCAACATTCAAGCGAGCGCGTTTAATGTCCCTGTTCAAGGTGAAATTGCGATTGCTGATAATTCCATCATGATAAAACTTGACGGAAGCGAGGCCAATCTTGACGGGCTTGATAAAATTTTCGGGCTTCCTGAGCTTAAGGGCTTAACGGGTAAAGTCTCACTCTTCAACGCGAACGTGAGCGGCACAATGGACGAGTTAAACGGGTTAGTGAACTTCACGGCTCCCAGAATTGCTTACAATGGCCGGGCTTTCACGAATATTCGCGCTCAGCTGAAACTAGCTAAAAGTGATACGGCTATTGTCGACGGAAAATTTACTTTTGAAGGCTCACAAGGATATTTACAGGGAAAAATCGCGTCTGTCCTGAAAGCTCCGAATATGGACGTTTCGGCAAAAATTGTTGAGCTTGACATTAAGCGAGTTCAAAATATGATACCTGACGCGTCGGATTACAAGTTGTCGGGAAAAGTTACAGCTTCGGTCAACGTTAAGGGCAGCCCGAATAATCCGGTAATTTCAGGTTCACTGAACAGTCCCGAATTTTCAGGATGGGAGCAGACGATAACGAAACCTGCTGTAGACTTCACATTTGCCAATAAAACTTTGACACTCAGCAAGACCGAAGGAACATTAAACGGTATGCCGATTAATCTTAGCGGGAAAATCTGGCCTCTTCCGTCGGAAAATCCTAATCTCGACATTAACGCTACACTTTTAATGTCTCCGGCTTCGCTGAAAAATTACGTTCCTGACATCGCGCAATATAACCTCAAAGGTAACGTCAACGCCGGAATAAAGATAACTGGAACAGTCAACAATCCTTCAGTTAATTTGCTGGCATCATCACAGAACTTGCAGGCTATGGACATGATTACCGCGCAAAATTTGGAGCTGACGACTGCGCTCGGAGGAGACTTAACGAAACTTGACAAGCTCAATCTCAACATTTCGGCGAAAAACATAACGGCTTCGGGCGTAACTTTCTCGGACGTTCAAGCAAAACTCGACAAGAACGACGATAAAATTATGCTGTCAAGTCTGAGGGCTCAAAGCGGACGCGGGAAAATTACGGGTTCAGGTTTAGCGTCGGTGTCAGGAAAAACCCCGCTGGATTTCAGCTTCAACTTCAAGGATTTGGAACTTGCTCCGTTAGCGTCGGCTTCTGGTGTCGACATGAAAGGGAATTTGTCAGGAACTCTCAAAATTTCCGGCTCCAACACTAACCCGGCAATCAGTCTTAATGCAAACGTTCCGGCTCTCAATGCTCAGGGTTTCACGCTGAATAACTTTATCGCTGACGTTTCAGGAAACACGCAAAACTTGACGCTGAAAACTTTACGTGCTGACGTTGAAGGTGCTGAACTCAAAGCCTCTGGAACTGTGCAGATTTCTCCGGCATTGAAGCTGAACATTGCGATTAACGGGAATAATCTCAAACTTGAAAAACTTTTAAGCGAGTATAAAGAGTTCTCCGGGACAGCAAGCCTGAACTTCACGATTTCAGGAAGCGACAAGAACATCACGGGGAAAGGAGCATTAACCTCTTCAGCTCTCAAAGCCTACGGAATAAACTTAACGAGTGTAAATCTTCCGCTGGCTTATGCTAAAAACAGGTTTACTTCTGACAACGGGACGGCGAAACTTTATGGAGGCTCGGCGAAAAATTCATTTGCCTTCAACACTGAGACAATGAGCTTCACGAATAACCTTGAGGCATCGAACGTTGACATTAACGGCTTAATTCAGGACGCATCAGGAGGACTTAACGGGAAAATTACGGGCAGGGGAAAATTGACGCTGAAAATTAACGGAGCTTCCAAAAACAGGGTAACTTATTCGGGCACGGGCAATTTTTCAACGGGAGCTGGAGGAATTACGGGCTTCAAGTGGCTTGATATTGTCGCGAAAGTTCACGGAACGAAGGGGATTAATTACACGTCGATTAACGCGCCCTTAACGCTTCAGACGGGGAAATTAATTCTCAAATCAGGTTCAATCGTCAATGCCAACAAGAATGATCCGATTTACACCTATGCTAAGCTCACACAAAACGGAACAATTGACTTCAGCGGCTCCGACGTGAGATTAGACCTAGCGCCGGAATTAAACATCAACTATCAGCTAATCAATGCCATTCAAGGAGGAACGAAAGGCGGACTTGAAGCAATCTTGAAGACTGGGATTAAGGGACTTGAAGACAGCATCAAGACGTTTTTGCGCGGCGGAATGAAAGAGGCTGAGAAGACAGCATCAACCGGAGATTTCAGGGTTGTAACTCTGAAGATTTCGGGTAAAGCGGCTTCACCGTCATTCTCATCGCTGAAGATTGGCCCGTCAACTTTGAAGGCTCAACAAAATAATTCATCGGACAAGAAACAGCAGGGGAGCTTAACTGATAGAATTATCGACAGGACTATTGAGACGTTAATCCCCGACAAGAAGAAACAAACTCAGAATTCACAGCCTCAGCAGCAGCAGCAGACGCAGCCGCAAAAGAAACAGAGTACGCGCCAAAAAGTTGAGGAGAAAGTCAAAGAGGAAGTCAAGAAGGGATTACAAAAAGGATTAGGAGGTTTATTCAAGAGATGAGATTATTGAGCGATCCAGTGAGATTATTATTAACAATTCCGGCGTTGTTATGGGCGTTGTCATTTCATGAGTTCTGTCATGGATTTGCGGCTAAAATGGTCGGAGATCCTACGGCAGAGCGGGATGGAAGATTAACATTGAACCCTTTTGACCATTTCGATTTAGTCGGGACGATTATGCTTTTGCTGGTCGGCTTCGGATGGGCTAAACCTGTTCCGATTAACACGAGATACTTCAAGCATCCCAGACGAGATTTAATCATTGTGTCATTGGCCGGAGTTGCTGGAAATCTTTTAACGGCGATAATCACGGTTTTATTCTTTCGTTTTTTCGGAGCTAACTGGTACAGAATTACGGGACGTGCAGGATTGATATTCTTGTTTCAGATGGTCAATATCAACATGGGATTAGCGGCGTTTAACTTAATCCCAATTCCTCCGCTTGACGGCTCACGAGTTCTTGAGGCGTTTCTGCCGGCTAAATACCTGCATATTTACTTCTGGCTTGAACGTTACGGAATGATTGTGCTTCTTGTTTTGCTGATGACGGGAATAATCAACATAATCTTTGACCCGATAATAAATCTCTTATGGAACTTGCTGCCGTATTGATGAATAAGTTCACACCTTGTTTGAGGCAGGGTGTGAATTTTTTTTGCGCGATTATCTACAGCTATCACACAATGTTCTATTATGTATGGATTATATTATGAGTATTTCTCCATGTCATAAGTTCTTGAATGGCCGCGAAAAATTTATCTGACTTAGCTGATGCTTTTATTAATGAGCGTCAACATTTCAGCTACTTTAATCACCCTTTAATAATTCTATGAGTATTTCTCCATTCACGAGGCGAGACGGAATAAACGTTCTTAAACGCTCTGGAAAAATTAATCTGGCTTGGATAACCCACTTCACAACCGATTTCGCTTATGCCTTTATTCGTGAGCGTCAACATTTCGGCGGCTTTAATCATCCTGTAATTCATCAGGAAACTTTGAGGGCTTTTTCCCGTTGCGAGCCTGAAAATTTTTGCGAAGTAGCTTCGGTTAAGTCCTAAT
>JAFTCP010000021.1 GCA_017454625.1 Synergistaceae bacterium | reverse complement strand
CGCTCCGCTGTCAATAGGCTCACCGCGTCCGTTGAAAACTCTTCCTAACATGTCGCGTGAAACAGGAAGCGTTAAAACTTTTCCCAAGAAACGAACTTTTGAATCCTCGTTCTCAATTCCCGTCGTTCCCTCGAAAACCTGAACTAATGCACGGTCGCTCTCAATCTCAAGAACTCTGCCCCTGCGCTTGTCGCCGTTTGCTAACGTGATTTCAACAAGCTCATCATACATAACATCCTGTGTTTTCTCGACCATCATCAACGGGCCGGAAATGCTTGATATTGTCCTGTACTCTCTAGGCAGCATTGCTATCACCTCCGACAGGAATTATGCCGTTAATCTGCTCTTTAATCGTGTCGTCGAGCTTGTCAATCTGCGCAATATCCTTCTCCTCAAGATAACGCATTCTTGCAATCTGCTCACGTACGGGCAAATTAAACAGCTTGTTCATTGGCGCGCCTTTGTGAAGGGCATCAAGTCCGGCATGATGGAAATTAACAATCGTTCGTAACATCTTGAACTGTTTATCCATTGAAGCATACGTGTCAATCTCGTGGAACGCGTTCTGATGCAGGAAGTCTTCACGTAACGACTTGGCCGTCTCCATAACCATACGTTCATCGCGTGAAAGTGCATCAATTCCGACGAGCCTGACGATTTCGTTTAACTGGCTCTCCTGTTCAAGAAGGCCCATTGCTTCAACTCTAAGTCCGCTCCATTGGTCATCAAATTTTTCATCCCAGTATGCATCAAGCCTCTCTGTGTAAAGTGAGTAGCTCGATAACCAGTTAATAGCCGGGAAGTGTCTCTGATAAGCTAAGTTAGCGTCAAGTCCCCAGAAAACTTTTGTAACACGCAATGTGTTCTGAGTAACAGGCTCTGACAAGTCGCCGCCGGGAGGTGAGACTGCTCCGATTACCGTGATTGAACCTTCGCGGCCTTCTTTACCGTTCACGATACATCTTCCGGCTCTCTCGTAGAAACTTGCTAAACGTGTTCCCAAATATGCCGGATAACCTTCTTCACCGGGCATTTCTTCAAGTCGTCCGGACATTTCGCGTAATGCTTCTGCCCAGCGGCTTGTTGAGTCTGCCATCAATGCGACCGAATAGCCCATATCGCGATAATACTCGGCTAATGTGATTGCTGTATAAACGCTGGCTTCACGAGCTGCAACGGGCATGTTTGACGTGTTAGCAATGAGTGTTGTACGTTTCATTAAGGGCTGGCCGGTCTGCGGGTCATCAAGTTCCGGGAACTCTAACAAAACGTCGGTCATTTCGTTTCCACGCTCACCACATCCAACGTAAACGACGATTTGAGCCTGTGCCCACTTAGCAAACTGGTGCTGAATAACCGTCTTACCTGAACCGAACGGGCCGGGTACGCATGCTGTTCCTCCGAGCGCAACAGGGAAGAACGCATCAACAACTCTCTGACCTGTCGTCATCGGAACGTTGGGAGCAAGACGAGTTTTTACAGGTCTGGGCTTACGAACAGGCCAGCGCTGAAGCATTTTCACTTCATACTTCGTCCCGTTGTCATCGATTACGGCGATTACGTCCTCGATTGTATGCTCGCCCTTCTCGATCTTCGCGACTTTTCCCTTAACGCCGAACGGAACCATAATTCTATGTTCGACAACAACAGTCTCTTGAACCGTTCCGAGAATATCACCAGCTATAACTTCTTCGCCAACTTTCACTTTCGGCTCAAAGTTCCATTTTTTATTTCTGTCAAGTGCCGGAACGCTGATACCTCGCGAAATATAGGGGCTCTTTGCGGCTTTCTCGATTAACTCAAGCGGCCTCTGTATTCCGTCGTAGAACTGCTCAATAATTCCCGGCCCAAGCTCAACACTTAAAGGCTCTCCCATTGAGATAACGGGTTCACCAGGCTTCAGGCCCGAAGTTTCCTCGTAAACCTGAATTGATGCCTTATCGCCGTTAACTTCAAGTATTTCGCCGACAAGTCCGAGTTCACCAATATGCACAACGTCCTGCATACTGGCTCCTTCCATTCCGCCAGCGACTACAAGAGAGCCGGAGATACGCTCTATTACTCCTTTTACTTCTTTCTTCTCAGGCATTTTTATAATCTCCCGCCTCCGAATTTTTTTACCATCATCTTTTAACATTCCGAAAAATATTCATGGCCTTCTAAACGCTGCCTCCCATGCCGCACCTGATGACACGGACACAATGAGGAGAATAAATATTTGTAATTCACAGCCTCTAAAAGGAAAAATGAATATTAACGTTCTGCAAAAATATCCATACCGACAGCCTTCTCAACACTTCCACGTATCGAAGCCAAGCCCGCACCTGTAGCACCTGATGGGCCCGGCACAGGGAGAACGCTGGTTGAATATTTATCGTTAATTTCTTCTACTTTGCCCGTAAACTCGACAAATAAATCTTCCTGAATGAATACGACTGCATAATCCTCACGTGCTAACTGCTCAAGTGTCGCCTCGAAAGTGTTTCGCGTCTCAGGAGTTAATATCACGCTCCGAACTCCGACAGCCTGAAACGGTAAAGCCATCTCGTAGCTTCCGATTGCCGCCATAGGTTTGTTATCTGCCATTGCTAAGGAGCCTCCTTCCAAATTCGCGGTCAAGTCCTCCAGCAACACAAACAAGAGCAACCCTCATGTTTCGTGCTTCAGCTTCCTTGTTCAGCAAATATAATAAGACATTGGCCGGAGCATCCATTGAGTATTTTGCGTTCTCAAGAACTTTCATCAAGTATTCATCAATCGCCTTTGTTACTTCCGTTAAAGCGGCGTTGATGTCGTTCTGATCCTGCAATGCTCCTAAAACGCTTCCGATGTCAGTATAAGAAAGTAGTCTTGCCCAAGTTTCCTGAGGTTCGTTCAACAATTTAGCCATGTCGTCAGGCCGAATTGTCCCGCCCTCGTGGAAAAATGAGATTGCTTTTGCGCTGTCATATTTCATTCTTGCAAGTCTTACGGCACTACGCAAATTCTCCGCATCAATTTTGTTCTGAACCCAGCGGATTACGTCAGGCATCTTCAAGTCCTCAGCAACTTTTAACATCGCCTTGAACATCTGATGATCTATTAATAATTCCACAGCCTGAGCGTTTTTCGTCTGATCCCATAACTGCCAGCACGCCGGGATTAAATCAGTAAGTCCATAGGGCAAAAAGCCGTATTCTTCCGTCTCGATCGCGTTCATCAATTCTTCGGTGTCAATCGTTCCGAGTTTCGAGAGCAAATCATAACGTCTTCCCTCAGCTTCTCCGCCTCTGACCTTGAATAATCCCTTAAGCAAGACTTTTACATTATGGAAGTCATAAGGAAGCCTGAGAATATCAAGCAATTCTTTATCCGGGACAAAACTCTTTAACTCCTCAAACGTTGCGAACATCTCGGAGTCAATAGCCTTGTCAAAATTGGCGTTCCCTGAAATCCATTGTGAATATGAAGTCTCACCAAGTGCCTTTAATGCGTCGTCAATTCCTGCGCTGTCCATAAGCCGCGAAAAAAATGCCGTGTCAAGCAAGTGATTTTCCATACCCCGCAATCTAGATACGGCGTATACGTAACTCACTGTAACAGCACCTCCTTACGCAAATAACCGCTTCACTACTTCGGTCTCAATGTCCGCCCTCGCGTCGGCTATCAGCATCTCCCATGAACAATTTGTGTCAATTCTGTCGTTTCTCAGCACAAATCCTCCGGCTATCGGCAGTCTCTCAGGTGAAATCGTCAATTGAGTATTATGTGAAGCGTTGTAGCCGTCAATCCAGCGTTGATCTAAATGCTTCTCATTTTTTCCGACGAAGACGACCTCTTTACCTGTAACTGAAGCCTGAGCCATTAATTTATCCGCGAATTTCACGTATTTATCCGGAGCCATCTCGACCATCTGCTTTAATGCCGCGTCGAATGCTTCTCCCATTAAACGCTGCTTAACTCCCAAATCAATACGTTTTGCGTCGAGTTCAGCAACAATCTCACGTCTTCTTAGAACTTCAGGCTCTTCCTTAGCAAGTCTTGTGTTGTAAGCGTCCTGAACTTCTTTAATCTCGGCGTTGACCTTGCGGCTTATCTCTCGGACTTTTGCGTCGTTCTCGGCTTCGAGTGCCTTAATTTGTGCCTGCGAATCGGCTTTAATCTTTGCTTTGATGTCAGCAAGTGCCATTCTTCAACACCTGCCCGACTAGCCTACCTGAACTCCCATGAGCATAAGAATACTCGTAAGAAGTGCAAGCACCGCATACGTCTCAACCATTGCCGGAAGGATAATTGCTTTACCCATTGCTTCGGGCTTCTTTGAAATCATCTGAATTGATGCCGCTGAAGTCTTGCCCTGCCAAATTGCTGAATACCAGCCGACTACTGCGATGGGAAGGCATGATGCCAAAATCTGGAGGCCCTGATTCCAATCAAGAGCAACCGCACCAGCTCCGCCGAGAAGTCCTAACTTGTTGAGAACGAAGAAAGCGATTAATAATCCGTAAATTCCCTGTGTTCCAGGTAAAGCCTGAAGAATTAAGCATGAACCGAACTTGTTGGGGTCTTCAGTCATGACTCCTGCCGCTGCTCCTCCTGCTACACCGATTCCGATTGCTGATCCGATTCCGGCGAGAGCTGCTGCTAAAGCTGCCCCAAATAACGCAAGTGAAAGACCTAACATTATAGATATACATTCCTTTCAAGATAAATATTTGACTGTGTGATAAATTTTTTCGCGGGATTATCACGTTCCCTTGTTCGCGCTACAGTTGCCGTCAATTGCCAATTCTCTACAACTTTTCACGCCTTTATAAATAATTTACGCCTTCACGTTTACAAATTCTTGTGAGAGCGTCAACGGGGTAAACGGTTCGCCGCCTCCCGTGTAAAACTTTCCGAAAAATTCGACATACTGAAGTCTCAACGGGTGAACGAATGAGCCGAGTATGTTAATTGCGATACTGAAAATATGTCCGCCGATTATTACGACTACAGCGATTAGCCAGCCAATATAGGGAATATCAGCCGCCAAACCTCCAAGAAGGTTAATGACCATTCCGATGACTGCTGAGCCGAAGCCTAACGCTAACAATCTGCTGTAACTCAGAATATCGCCCAGATATGACGTTGAGCCGTAAAGTGCTAAGAAACCGTTAATAATCTTCTTGAAGTAATTCGGTTCACCTTTGCCGGCATAAATGAAGATTATCACAGCTCCCAAAATCGCCATTGCCTGGCCAATCTGCGTAAAATGAGGAGGAAGCATTCCGCCCAATCCAACGCCGAATAAGCATAAGCCGACGATTAACAAGAACCATGATATATTTTCGCCTAAAGCGTCAATAAATTCTCCGTGTCTGAGCTTGTCATAAGCCGCGATTAATAATCCGAACATCAAGTGAATTA
Source organism: Synergistaceae bacterium (assembly GCA_017454625.1). GTDB lineage: Bacteria > Synergistota > Synergistia > Synergistales > Aminobacteriaceae > JAFUXM01. Next base: position 8,801 of record JAFTCP010000021.1, on the reverse strand, counting down.
CTCCGAGCAATAATGAAATTCCTAAGACTTGCATCGGGTTAGTCATTGGATCTACGAGCATTAACGAGTTCTTCAGCGGGATTAAGACCGGCACAAAGCTGTCAATGAAATTCCCGAAGAATGAGCCCGAAATTACGCCGTAAATGAAAGTCGACACCGAACAGAACAGGAATAACCTGATGAAATCTTTTACGCCCGTTCCGATTTTCTTATACTTCTTGAAGACGTATAAAATTGTTCCGAACACGACAAGAGCATATCCGGCATCGCCTAAGCACATTCCGAAGAATATCCAGAAAAACGGCGCAAGTAACGGAGTCGGATCAATTCCCCTGTAAGTCGGTGATGAATATAATTCCGTCAAAATATTAAACGGTCGTACATAATTTCCGTTGTTAAGCAAACTTGGCGGCTCTTCATCCGGTGCAGGGTCATTCAAAACTAACTCGATGTCCGGGCCAATTTCCTCAATCTTCGTTTTAATCTCGTCAGCTTTATTCGCAGGCAGCCAGAACTTCGTGAGCATCGTGCATTCGGTCGCATCACTCTTCGCTGTCCCGTTGTAGCGTGCTGATAAACTGTTGTAGTAATCCGATAACTTTTGAACCGTCGGCACATTTTCCTCAGCTAAAGCCGCAATTTTCGCCGAAAGTTCAGTTTCTTTAGCTTCAAGTTCAGAGATTGATGCGGTAACTTTTTCCTTCTCTTCCGCCGGAGTTCCTGTTAAATTGGCCGGAATTTCCACGATTGAGAGGCCGTTTTTTGCGCAAGTTTCTCTAATTTCAGCTTCGATATTGCGCGAATAAATTACAGCGGCGTAAATCTCACTTGCTTTGTCCTTCTCGTCAAAGGGAGCAATGATTAATTCCGAGTCCTGAGCAAATTTCGAGAACTCGCCTAATGCCGCTTTGAACCCGCTGACATTCTCGGCCTTGAGTGTTCCGATTAAGCCGGTGAGTGTTCGAGTTCCTTCGGTTATTACTGAGAGAGGATAATCAAAAAATTCGAGTGCCGACAAAATTGACGAGTTCAATCTTGCCTCAGAGAGTTTTAATCTGACCTCTCCTGTTTCATGTTCAACTGCGCGGGTATTATCGCAGATTTTCTTCAAATCCGTCTTCGATGCAAGTTCTTCAAGTTCAGACATCGTAACTTCGGGGCGTTCTCCTAACATTCTGTCGAGCGAAGGAATCGGGTCAACGTAATGCGGGGTTAATGTCCTGTTGAGATAACGAACATCGGCGAGCTTTTCATCAATCGACGCTATGAGAGCTTCAACGTCAGAAATTTTCTGCTGATTTTCTTCTGAAGAAGTAGTGATAATCTGACAAGCTCCGGTTTCCTGCAATGCTGCGGCAATCTTTTCATGGACGGATTTGTGATAATACAGTTCCGCTTTCTTAAGCCTGGCTACTCCCATATTTTTTCATCACCTCTTCCGTTATGAATGAAGCAGCTGCGGGAATTTTGTCCTTGTGTTTGCCGTAAAAGGCTTTCGCATCACCTTCACGCTTGGACAATAGCGCTTTTGCTTTGGTCTCGGCTGCCTCTTCAGCTCTGCGAATTTTTTCCCTGAAATTTCGGGCGGCGTTTTGTCGTGCTTCCTTCAAGGAATTTTCTGCGTCTGCACTAGCGCGATTAAGTTTTTTAGCAGCGTCTTCTTTGGCTTTCTGCACAGCATTAGCGGCCTGAGTCTCGGCAGCTTTGATCTCCGCGATCGTCGGGTTGTCGGCCATTGTGGTACTCACCTCCCCTATGAATAAATATTAATTAGTATGAAACAGTCTGAACGAGAATAAATTATACCTAAATTTTATTTGCATTCAACCAGAAAACGACGAGTAAAAATTTTCAGGCTGAACGAACAAGAAAATATAACATGTTCTATTTTTATGGTGAGTCTGCAATAATTTCATGATAAAGTTTTCATTAACGTTAACTGCGCTCAACTTGGAGTAAAAATTTTTTGTCGTCGCAATAATATAACACGTTCTATTTTCATGATGAGCTCGCGACAATCTCACGCATAAGTTTTTCATTAATAGCATGTATAATTCAGCATAAACATTCAATATATTTTTATAATGGAGGCACAAACTTTGAGCAGAGAAAAAATTCAAAGCATAATCCAACGCCGAAAGCCCTTCGCTAAGAGCATAATAGACGCAAAAACCAGCCTTGAGAAAACACTCGAACAATTCATCAAGCTCAAGGGGATTTGCAGTTCGGCATTATCCGACGAAGCATTAACGCCCGAACGCGAGAAGGTCAACGAAATTTTCAGGGGATTTAACGCTAAACAAGCCGATGAACTTCAAGCGAACATGACGAACATTTACCGGAGATTATCACGCGACACGCTCAATATCGCTGTAATCGGCCTCGCTCGTCAAGGAAAAAGCAAACTCCTCCAGACAATTACGCGCTTGAATGAGGACGTAATCCCCGACAGTGATAGATCCGTATGCACAGGAGTTCGGAGCGATATTATTAACGACCCGGAAGCCTCAGAAACTTTTGCTTATGTTAATTTCCTGAGCGAAGAAGAGTTCATGAATAACACGGTCGGAAGATATTTCCGCGAGCTTAAACGTCATAAACCCGGCCTCGCAATCCCTGAGACATTAACGGAATTTCGTCATTGCGTCCTGCCTGATAAGGACACTTTCACGACCAGCAACATTGAGGACGAGACGAGAATGCGAAATTACATCGGCGAACTGAAAAAGTTACAGGCTCACTTGATGGAATATCAATCTTACATCGGAACAGGAAGAAGCCCGAAAATTCCAGAGAGCGAAATTAGGCGTTACGTCGTCCAGAATGACGCTGTTACAGGTGAAGAATTTTTCAGGCATATTGCCGTCGAGAGCGTGGAAATTCATTGCAAGTTCCCTAATCAGGAAGTCGGAGCTTTGAAGTTGATTGACCTTCCGGGCTTAGGCGACACGAGAATTGGCGACACTGAAAGAATGATTGAGGCTTTAAGCGACCAGGTTGATTTAGTCTTCTTCGTAACAATGCCGAGAAGCACAGGCGATGACGTTTTCGACAGGGATATTAATCTCTACAGCCAGGCACGCCGAGCTTTAGGCCGCAAACTTCCAATTGAACACTGGTCATTCTGGGTAATCAATCACAACTCACGCGACGAAAATATTAAACAATGTGAGGACTTCGCTTTAACCCTCAGGAGCAAGGACATTCACACGGCCAGCACGGTAATTGTCGACTGCAAGAATGAAGATGAAGTTGCCGAGAGTTTAATTGCACACGCGCTTGACTTTTTACAGGCCAATATTGAACGCAACGACAGGGAATACGCGAAGAGTCTTCAAGAGATGATGAACGACACAGTCAGAAACCTCCACGACGTTTTAATCGAAGCCGGAAAAGTCTTCTCAAGCTCCAATAATTTTGAGCGTATCAGCGAGTTATTCGACAAATTATTTGATGTCTTATGGGATGATTTGACTGACGGCCTAGCTGAAGCTGTCGAACTCGAATCATTCTTAGGACAGAAACAAAATCAGCCATGCACGGAGTTACGCGAACAGTTCAACAAAACTCTTGAACTCGAAGAAAAAGCCGCCGACGAAAGAAAATTAGACAACATCACTCCTGAAACCGTAAGACGCATGATTAGACGCGCAGGCTCACCCGAAGCAGCTTACACGGAGTTAATGCATCAATTACGAACTGATTTAGGCGGAAAAATGCAGGAGGACTTGGACGGAACTTTGCAAAGTGTCGTGTTAATCCCCATGAAAGAAGCCTTATGCAAAATTTTAGCTGAACACGGAAAACTCAACATGCATTTTACGGCTGAGGGCTCAGGAATTTTGCGTGAGATTATAAATTTCATTGAAGCCGACAAAGCCGAGATTATGCCGACGCTGCTTGATGGCTTGAAGAAACTTGATGAAGCGACTATAAGCTGTCAGAACAGAATACAGCCGTTAATTCGTGAAGCGTTAAATCTCCTCGACCCAATGAAGGAAGAATCCCGCCAGCGCCGAGCAATCTTAACCAGCACAGAGGGCCTTTACTCGTCGTTAATCGAAATTTATAAGGACACACTCGCAACTTTACGTGAAAGCCTTGACCGCGAAGAGATTTACTCAGAGCCCAACGAGTTCGCATTTTCCGTAGCTAATACCTTCGTTGACGACTTAATCAGACGAGACAGATATATTGCCAGCATAAAACTTGAAACTCAGTGGCGAGCGCTTTATCGTTATATTCGCGGAGATGTCTGGCCGGAAGAGTTCGGAAGTTCACAGGCTAAAGCCGAAGCCTACGGGAAAATCAGCGGGCCTTTGAACACGATATTGACATTATGCGACAACATGAACTTCAACTTTGCTTATCAAGGGGCATAAAATGAAGTCAGCCTACGGGAAAATCAGCGCATTTATGACACTATGCGACAACTTTGTATAAATAGGAGGAGGCTTAAAAATTGGAAATTAATATTGCTGTAACTGGCCGAAACGGATCGGGGAAATCTTCACTCATCGCGTGCATTTATGAGGTCATGCGTGAAAAATTGCCCGGATATTTCTCACTGCCTGAAGCTGAGGATTTCGACGCTCTCGACAAAGTTTACAAGGAGCTTGAAGCTAAGGCGACTTCGGAAAAATCAAGTTTCTCGGTAACATTCAATCAATCAGGGAGTGAGAACTGGGAATATCAGATTAACCATAAAGACGACGTTCAATTTTTCTTTCAGGAGAATCCGGACGACGTTAACGGCACAAAAATTTTCATAGCCGCTGTTGATGCCCCATTATTAATGAATAATTACGAGGCTCAATCCGGAATTTCCGAAGCTAAGGACATGTTCATTAACGCACTCGATAACTCTAATGATGATGCCTTGTTACTCATCGTTCCCGTTAAGTCCGAAGCCTACACGCGCCAGGATAAACACGCCTTAACGAGCAAAATTACCTCAGCGCTTGGCGATTTGGCATCAGGATATAAAGGACGTTCGGCAATCGCGATCGTTCCGGTTAATACGATGGGAGGAGCGAGCTTTACGGACTTTCTCAAGAGTAACGGGACAATAACCGGCGAAATTTTCAGACGGGACAAAAACGTAAACTTTAAGCCCGAAAACGGGGAACTCGTTATGAAACTTATTGTGAGCTTCCTAATTCATAATGGGGAAATTTCGAGCGATAACATGAGGAAGATTGCGGGATTGGCCGGAGGAAGTTACGAGATTTTGTGCGGTCATGAACTTCTTGACGCTTCCAAACACAAAAAGCCCGAACCGAAAGCACCGAGAAAAAGCGTTTTAGGCTCAGCAATCAAGATTTCAGCCGTGATAATTATCTTGCTGGCGATGGCGGGAGCAGGATATTACGCCGTCAAGAGTGTGAACGAGAACGCACGGGAAATAATCGACGAGAGCAACATTCAGGCGGAACAGGCACGAGCTGAAGCTGAACAGACACGTGCACAGGCCGAACAGGAGATCTCCGAAGCTAAAGAAGCTGAACGAGCGGCAATCCTTGAACGCAACAAAGCCCGTAATGATGTGAGAACTTTACAGGACGAGAAGGACCGAGCTATGGAGATGGCCAATCGCTATAAAAAACAGGCTGACGACTTGAAAGCTGAGAATGAGAGATTGCAAGCGGAAGTCAACAGGCTCACAAAGAAACTCAACGACAGCATAAGAATTCCGAACCCGTTCAAGTGAGGTGAAATCATGAGCACTAATGAATTATGGTTTACAGTTCTCGGACCTTCGGGATGCGGGAAGACGACACTTTTAGCCTGCATGAATGAGTATTTCGCGCGCGTCATGAACGGAGCCTTTATGCCTGAGAATGAAGCGACGTTTAAGAAACTCAGCGAGGCTTATTCACGATTGCGGCTTGAAGCAGAGGACAACGACAGGGAAATAATTTTCAGCGGCGGCATTGAGGGAACTGACACAGCACATGAATATTCTTTTACTCTCAAGGGAAGCCGTAAGAATGTTCGTGTAAGATTTTTTGATTTTCCCGGCGGCTGGATTAATCCGAGAAATCCCGAACAGTCATCACATTTTGAGGAAGTCTCGGAAAAAGCATCAGGCTCATCCGTGATTATGGCTGTGATAAACTCGCCGTATCTCATGCAGTACGACGGGAAATATAAGAATTACGCCGGCATTGATGAGATGGAATATGTCATAGAGAAAAGTTTAGCTGAGAGCGACGAGGACAAGTTAATTATTCTCGTGCCTGTGAAGTGTGAAAAATATCTCGCGAAAGAAAAAGAGACCGGCCAATTACGCGAGGCTGTGAAGAAAGCGTTTTCGAGGACGATAAAACTTGCGAGTATTTCATCGCCGTATTATGGGAAATTAGCGATTGCTTTGCTTCCGGTTAAGACGATGGGAAATGTCCAGTTGAGCCGCTTTGAGGTTAAAGAGGGTGAGCCTCTGCAAGTCTTCAGGAAAATCACAGGGAGCCGGTTTATGCCGGAGGACACCGACCAGCCTTTACGTTACGCGATGAGCTTTTTGCTGGAACAATACAAGAAGATTAATTCTCGTTCAAAGTTGAATGCTGCGTTTAACTTCGTCTTCGGAATGGGAAATCTCGACAAAACTATTGCGTCAATTCGTGAAGGCATAAGCGAGAATATAAGCGGCTCAGAGATAATCTCAGGGCGGGAGTTAATCGGACTTCCTGATGGTGAATGAATTATGTGCACAGATTTCTTATTCTTGACGAGAACTCGCGAGAATGATTACAGGGTTTACAAAAATTCTGGTGAATTGGCCGGAGATGAAGCAGAAAAAATATTCATGGACAATCTCAAATCATCTGGAATAACCGGGACTGAAGAGCCGTTTAACGTTTTGAACGAGGACGACGGGAGATTTTACGTTCTTGCTGGAGGAATGAAGACTGGCGGAAAAGACCGTGAAGGCCGACAAGTCAGATTTTCGTTTTTGTGTGAGCTTGATGAATACGACGAAGCAATGAAAATTTTTCTCACTCTCGCGTCGAAATGGGAGGAAAGTATAAACTTCATGCGCTCGTGCTTTGATGAGAAGTTCGGCAGGATAACTTTTTCTCATGTTGAGTTCATTGACTGGCTGAAAAATTCCAACCCTGCTAACACGAAACTTAATCTCTACAGCAATAAAACTCTCAAATCAAAGTTATTCTTCCTAAAAGCTGTCTTAATGGCCGTTTTGCTCATAACAACCGGGATATTGACGTTTTACAACTTCAACATAAGGGCTGAACTCGATAATTCCCATAAGGAGATTGCTTCACTCTCAGCGAGAATTAATGAACTCAGCCGGACAAAAATTAATGAGCTTGATGAAATTCACACGGCTTTATCAGGAGCGTTTAACTTGATGGGAAATTCTTACAGGTATATTGACATGATGAGTGATGATGCGAAACTTGCGGCTGAATATTCACGGCGTGAGGCTGATCGGGCAAAAATTTTGCTTGATGAGGCTGACGGAAAAATTAAAACTTTCAGGATTGGGATTAAGGAGGCGAAGACACGATGACTTTTCCCGAAGCTGTTTCGAGAATGTTTAGCGAGTTCGTGGCTGTTTTGTCAAACTCAGGGTATGCGTTATTCAAGATTGAGGCTCATGTTGTCTGTGCTGTGATAATTATCATTCTGCTTTATCGTCAACAGAGTTCTTCAGATCACACGGAAGCAAGGGTAGTTTGGGGAAGATTATTATTCGTGCAAATTTTGTTCTGTTTGTCAGGAATTTTCAGGGTTCTTGTCGACATTTCTATAATTCCCTCGTCGCCGTCAGCTCAATTTATCGCGTCTTCACTGAATTTTATTACTTTCGGAGCTGTCTGCTGGTATGTGTTCATGTACAATGAGTTTTACCAGAGGTCCGATTTGCTGAACTCACTCAGGAATAAAATTTTAGTCTCGCTTCCTTTTGCCTTCAACGTGATAATGATATTATTATCGCCGTTCACAGGCTGGTTCATAAAAATCGGAGCTGACACAATCACAGACGGCCCATTAATGACGTTCATGTATATTATTCAGGTTTCGTATACGATTGCGGCTGTAGCTTTTGCTGTAATTCGACGACGTAAGATGACACGTTATGAACGCGACGTAGCCCCGTTGATGGCAATATATCCCTCATTCTTCATGATATGCGGGCCTCTTCAATCGTTGAACTGGAAAGTTCCGTTTTTATGCTATATAATTGTCATTGCTGATATTTTCGTGTATATTTCTTACGCTGACAGCCTCGTATCGATTGACCCGTTAACGAAAATTCCTAACAAGAACGGGTTGATGCGTGAGCTTTCGGAAAGATTGAGGCGGGAAAATCCGGAGCTGTTACATGTATTCGCGGCTGACGTTGAGGACTTATCGGCGATAAATGCGAGCTATGACCGTTCGGAAGGCGATAGAGTTTTGGTGATTATCGCTGAGGCGTTAAAGAAATTCCGGGATGAGGAGCATGAATGTTTTGTTGCTCATTATTACGGTGATGAATTTATCTTGACGGCTGATATTCAGGACGACGAGGAAAGGGAATTATTCATTGAGCATATCCGAAATTACATCAGCAACGCTTCAATTTCCAGCGGGCTTAAGCATTACATTCACGTAAATATCGGCTGGGCGAGATACGAACAATTCAGCAAGACTGAGACAATTTCGGGGTTAATCGATGAGGCCGAGAGAGTTTTAAACGAGACGAAGGAACAACGACGCTTTCAAAATATGTGGAAGCTGTGAGAGAAAAATAAATTCCCCCTGCTCAATTACGAACGTGGGGGAAACTTTTT
>JAFTCP010000174.1 GCA_017454625.1 Synergistaceae bacterium | reverse complement strand
TGCGTGAAGACTAAGGATGTTGATGCTTTCGTCGAGACAGTCTATAACATTTCAGGCTCATTCGGAGGGATTAACCTTGAGGATATTTCAGCACCGAGATGCTTTGAGATTGAACGCAAGCTGAAAGAGAGATGCGACGTTCCAATTTTCCACGACGACCAGCACGGAACAGCCGTAATCACACTTGCAGGACTTACGAACGCGCTAAAAGTTGTTGACAAAAAACTTGACGAGATAAAAATTGCTGTGAGTGGAGCCGGAGCCGCCGCAATCGCCATCACGAAACACTTAATCTCAGCTGGAGTGAAAAATATCACACTATGCGACAGAACCGGAGCAATCTACAAGGGCCGTGAAAAAGGTATGAACTGGATTAAAAACGAGATGGCCGAAATCACCAATCCTGAAGGCATAAAGGGAAAACTCGCTGATGCCGTCAAAGGTGCTGACGTATTTATCGGAGTTTCAGCGCCGGAAATGTTGACGCAAGATATGATTAAGACGATGGCACGAGACCCGATTATTTTCGCGTGTGCTAACCCGACACCTGAAATCTTCCCAGAAGAAGCAAAGGCCGCCGGAGCAAAAATTATCTCGACAGGACGAAGCGATTATCCCAACCAGATTAACAACGTCTTAGCATTTCCGGGAATTTTCAGAGGAGCATTCGACGTGAGAGCGAGCGACATTAACGAGGCAATGAAGGTTGCGGCTTCTCATGCATTGGCCGAACTCGTCAGCGAAAATGAACTTGGGCCGGATTATATTATTCCTGCGGCATTCGACAAGAGAGTTGGACCGGCGGTTGCTAAGGCTGTAGCTGAGGCGGCAAGGAAGTCCGGAGTTGCGAGAATATAAAGATGAATGTTGATGAAGTTGACGAAGTCGTGAAGTTAATGGACTTGCGATTTAGAACAGTTTATCACGCCGGAAAAGAATTTATATTCAGCACACGAGACGAAGCCAGAATAGCCAAACTGAAATTTTCTCAGGAAGACAAGGAGCGTTACCATGAATGAGAGCTTTTTTGCCGCTGTAAGAGTTGTTATGCCCATGATGTTGTTAATGCTCGTGGGCTTTTGCGTCCGAGTTCAAAGGATTATCGATCGTCCGGCAATGAAAGAGTATGACCGAGTAATCTTCAAAATATTTATGCCCGTTTTACTCTTCAAGAATATTTACGAGATGGATTTTTCGCGCGGCTTCATGATGAAAGAGATGATATTTGCGGCTGTATGCTTGCTCCTGAATTTCGCGTTCAGTCTGACTGTTCCGAAGTTAATCACGAAGGACGGCAATAAATCTTCTGTGATTGGTCAAGCCGTCGTGCGAGGGAATTATATTTTGTTCGGCGTTACTGTATCAGAAGCGATTTTCGGCGAGGGAAATATCGGAGCTGTCGTAATGCTCGGAGTTCTCGTTGTCCCGGCAATAAATATTTTCTCGGCGATAATCCTTGAACTCAACCGTTCAGGCAAAGCAAAGTTCGGCAAGTTATTAATCGCTGTCCTGAAAAATCCCATGATAATCGGAGCAATCTTCGCGTTCATCTTCAAAATCTTCAAGATTTATATTCCCGTTCCTGTCTGGTCAGTAATTAGAAGTATTGCGAACTCGACGACAACAATTAGCTTTATATCATTAGGCGTTGGGTTGGACATGGCCGAAGCGAAAGCTGACATTAAGCCGCTATTATGGGGAATATTTTTACGGATGATAATTGTTCCGGCTGTGTTTATGCCGTTGTCAATCATGATGGGATTTAGAAATCAAAGTTTGTGCGCAATGATGGTTCTTTTCGCGGCTCCGTCGGCGGTTGCGTCATATCCGATGGCTGTAGCGATGGGAGCTGACGGAAATTTAGCGGGTCAGTTAGTCTGCACAACGACGATATTATCAATAATAACAATATTTTTATGGACGCTGTTCTTAAAGTCATTCGGCTTAATGTAAATAATAAAACGTCCCGGCCAATTCGACCGGGAAAATTTTACGCATTAATATAATACTCAGCAAGAATTAAATCTTTCGGCTCATCAATATCAAGTGAATGCTCTCTCGTCATAATAAACGGAATAGGATTATCATTGAAACTTGTACTGATATTTATCTCTGAGACATTATTAATATATATGCTCCCGTTTACCCTGAAATACTCCGGCATATCTTGTCGTCTGCATGTGCTGTTGAGATTAAGCAGGCGGCTCATTTTTCCCTGAGAATCAAGCGAACGAATTAAAACCGGCGAATCTTCAACAGGAGAAATCGACACAAGCCCTTTTTTCCCATTATCAAAGAAAGTTTCTATTGCATTGTCTATGTCCTCAGTATTTCTCAATGGACTTGTAGGCTGAAGCAATATTAAAACGTCGTAAGATTTCCCATCTTGATTAAGCTCTCTCAAGGCATGAAGAACTGCATCAATCGTTTTAGCTTTGTCGTCTGCGAGTTCAGGAGGTCTCATAAACGGAACTTCAGCACCGAACTTTTTCGCTGTATTCGCAATTTCCTGATTATCAGTACTCACGATAACTTTGTCAATATACTTGCTATTCAAAGCGGCTTCTATCGTGTAAGCTATTAACGGCCTGCCCGCGAGAGGAGTAATATTTTTCCCCTTAATGCCCTTGCTTCCTCCTCGTGCAGGAATAAGCGCAAGAATTTTTTCCTCGTTAAACACTTTATCTCTCCCCAAAATTATTATGCTTGTATGTCATAATCAATAAAATGTTTCTGGATTTTTATGTCCCAAAAGTCAGGAGATTTTATCGCACTCATGAATTTATCTACACTCCTGCCGTCTCCGAATAATAAAGAAGGCTTGCGGTAATTTTTCGACTTTGTAATAGCGTTCAAGATTTCCTGTTTGTCTTCGTTAACGTGCTGAATATTCGTAGAAGCAATGAGTGAATAACGCCCGCTTTGTCTTGTGCCGATGTCGATTGCTGGGATACCGTAAACTCCGCTCTCACGAATTCCTGCGCTTGAGTTACCTGCTATGAAGCCCGAATTTTTAAGCAGCGTCAAAAAGTATTCAAATCTCATTGACGGAATAACTCGAAATCTCTCGTTATTGCTCAAGCGTTCGTACTCGTTTAATATTACTTCGGAGCCTAGATCATTATTCGGGAATATCACGACAAAATTTTTCATGCTTTCAATTACCGCGTCAACTATAATTTTCACATGCTCGCCGATAATATTATATTCAGTCGTAACAGGGTGATACATTAATATTCCATAGTCAGAAAAATTAATCTCGTACCTTTCCTTAACTTCCTGAAGAGACGGCAGGGAATTACTCATCATTATATCTATATCAGGAGAGCCTATGACGTAAATTCTCTCTGGTTCCTCGCCAATTTGAAGCAAACGTGTCCTGGCTTCTTCTGTACAGACAAAATGAACATGAGCAAATTTTGATATAGCATGACGGATTGACTCATCAATTGTCCCGGATAACTCACCGCCTTCAATATGTCCAACTGGAATATTATGCATTGCTCCGACTATTGCGCCTGAAAGTGCTTCCATTCTATCGCCGTGAATTATAATCATGTCAGGTTTTATGCTATCGATATATCCTGAGAAACACATCATCATATTGCCCATATTAATACTTACGTCCTGAGTTGCAAGCAATCCATAAGCAATGTATATATTCTTGTAATTATCCTTCTGGACTTCCTGATAAGTTGCTCCGAATATTTTCGATAAGTGCATCCCGCAGACGAAAACGAATATTTCAAAATCTGGGTCATCGTTCAAGACGCGCATTAACGACTTAATTTTTCCATAATCTGCGCGAGTTCCTGTTATGAAAACTATGCGTTTCTTAGTCATGAATTAATCATCTGCCAGCTTAACTGAACATCGGAAGCAATATCACAAGCCGCTTTTTTTCCGAGAATATTTTCATAATTTCGCGCGTGAATTTCTCCAGTGCCAGGACGTTTGACCCAGATATTTTCACTCGTAAAAACTTCTCCTGCTTTTATTGGCTTTATCGTAACTACGGAGGCAAAAGCAAAATCAATCGTAACTTGTTCTTCCTTCGTCTTAGCTTTCGTTCCGCCGAGCATTTTCTTTACATTTTCAGCGGCTTCAAGAAGTGAACGTAATTCAGCTTCGTCCATTGAACATATTATATCCGGCCCCTTACGTCCTTTATGGTCGGTGTAATGTCGCTCAACAATGCATGCTCCAAGTGTCATAGCAGCGATACAAGCCGTGTTAGTGAGCGTATGATCCGATAAGCCTATAGGAACTCCAGGAAAAGCCTTCATCATCTCCTGCATTGCTCCAAGCCTTACGAGTTCGGGCGGCGTTGGATAAAGATTAGTCGTGTGCATTAAAGCATAATCTATTCCGGCATTTTCGAGAATTTCTACAGCTTTGGCAATATCATCAAGTCCGTTCATTCCCGTAGAGACGATCATGGGCTTTCCAAATGAAGCGACATGTTTAATGAGTGGATAATTATTTAACTCGCCTGAGCCGATCTTGTAGGCTGACACTCCGAATTTTTCAAGTCTGTCTGCGGCGGCCCGTGAAAAAGGAGTGCTGAGGAAAATCATTCCCAAGCTCTGAGTATATTGCATTAATTCATATTCTTCTTCTTCGGATAAAGCACAGCGGGCCATGATGTCATAAATTGAGTCGGTGCTGTTTCCTGGAATAATTTTTTTTGCGGCATGGCTCATTTCATCTTCGACGATATGAGTTTGATGCTTGATGATTTTTGCTCCGGCACGATGGGCTGAATCGACCATCATTTTTGCGACTTCGAGGCTTCCTTCATGATTAATCCCGATTTCAGGAATAACTAAAGGAGTTTCGTTTAAGCCTATTTTGACTTCTAAATTTCCGTTGTCTGTCTCAGCAATAATACTTACAGGGTGGGGGGGCGATATTTTTTCGTGCATTTACTAATTCTCCTTTGCGTCTTGGGATTTAATTCGATTAGGGAGGGGAATTCGATTTACAAAATCAACAAATAATCTTCGTGAGGCCGGACTGAGATGATTAAAGCATTCATCATCAGGATTTTTTCCGAGCCAATCAATTTTTACGCTCTCAGGGAATGACAAAGCCGCCGTTGAGTTTACCGTTACAGCCTTATCAAAAGTTACTCCGCATAAATTCAATAATTCCATCGGCGTAAGTTTGTCCCATATAAAGACTTCCGGGAAAATTTCGCGATAATTTATTGAACTTCTGTAATGCGTCTTTAATAAAACTTGAGAATGCCCGTAACGTTCAAAAATTTTTCTCAGCATCTCGATTTGTTCGTCGCGAGTGATTAATCCGTCGTCAGAAAGCGGCTGATCCACAAAGATAATCTTTCTTGATTTAAGCGCGTTAACGTCTTCATGACTGAGAGAAAAGAACTTCATGATAATTTCTTGCTTGTTAATATCGGATTTTTCCCAGAGTTCAGGCATTGAGACGATTTCAAGATTTCTCCCAGCGTAACATTTCGGGATTTCTGCGACTCCTGTCAGAATAATTTTCACGGCTTGTTTCGTCGTTGCAAGTCCTCTTACAGCAAAAGGAGCAGCAAGGAAAATTTGAAGTCGTCTTGCAAGTGAAGCTCTTTGCGCGTAAATATCGGCGTTTTCATACGTGAATAATCCTTCTTCGAGAAAAACATACTCACTCCCAGCAATCAGGGCTTTAGAAGCTGAGACGTTATCATAAGCATAAATTTTTGAAGTCTTAAGAAACGGCCAGCGTAAATTTCTGCAAGCTCGAAGCCATAAATAAACTCCAGCTTTCTTGAAGATTAACTGCAGGGCTGTATAGGCTTTCTGAAGAAGTTTATTATTCCTAAATCTTGCTGTAATCTGCGGCTCCTTTAGAAAATATGACGACGGAAAAATTTTTGCAATTTGCTCTTTTTCCTGCTGCGTATATTTTCTTGTCCTAATAAAAAAATATTTCGTGTTGTTAATATCATCAATCTCACTCACAAGAAAATATAACAGCGTCGTATACGGTGAAGTTGTGATTAAAACGTTCGCTTGTGATTTGTTCATCAGCATTCCTCCTTCTCATACATAAATCTGCGAAAAAGATTTTACCTCATTATGATAGATTTACGCACGAATTTTTCTTCATAACATCACAATACAAATCATAATATCGCTATCGTAAATTCTTACACAAAAAATCCCGGCCAATTCGACCGGGAAAATTTTTTACACCTTCAAAAGTTCTTACTCAGCCGCAGGAGCCTCCGCAGGTGCCTCAACAGGTGCAGGAGCATTAGCCGCCGCGCCGTCCGCTAAACTCTTCTCAAGAACGCTCGCAAGTCCATTCGTCGCATTGTCAATCCTTCTGTACAAATCACGAACTCCCTGCATCGCTAATACATCCGTGAAGAACGAGTTATCATATTCAATCATCTTCATGTTGCCTTTGATGAGAATATCTTTGTTGCTCTTGTCGATCTCCTCAAGTTTCGGACGCATCTCCTGCAACGCTTCAGCCACTGCCTTATCAAGTACGGCTTTATGTTCCGGCTTAAGCGCTTTATAAACTTTATCGTTAATGCAGATCTGGTTGCAATAGAGAATGTGATTTGTGCACGCAAGATAATTCTGGACTTCCTCAAAGTGGGCTCCGACGCATGTATCAGCCGCATTCTCCTGAGCATTGACTGTTCCGTTCTGCAACGAAATATAAAGCTCCGACCACGCTAATGGTGTAGGCTCAGCTCCGATTGCCGTCCAGAATGTCATATGGTTTGCGTTCTCCATCGTTCTAATCTGAAGACCTCTGAAGTCCGAAAGCGTCTGCAAATCTTTATTCGCCGTCGTAAGTCTGTACGTCGCGTTCTGCATGAAACCGAGCAGATGCAAGCCAGCCTTCTCATACGCTTTTGACATCTGAGTGTGGAACTCGGAATCTCCGTTCAAAACTTTATCGATCGTGTCGCCGTCATATCTCGCAAATACCATAGGAAGATCGAATACTGCCATCTCAGGAATAAACGAAACTACCGGAGCCGTCTGACAAAGCATGATAGCGATATAGCCCTTCTGTGCCTGACGTAACAAGTCCGCATCTCCGCCAAGTTCACCGTTCGGGAAATAGTCAATTACAAGTCCAGCATTCGCCGCCTTAACTTTCTCTTGAACAAGCTGAACAAATACCTGGCCCGCCGCTCCTTTAGCTGTCGTATCAGCCGTAACAAGCCACGTCTCATCAAATTCCGACGCTCCAAAAGCGCAAGAACTCAACGCTAAAACTAATACTAACAGGGCAATAATAAATTTCTTCATGATAAATTATTCCCTCCTAAATTAATAAACAAGCCACGTGCTGATTGCCGGGACGTAAACAATCAATGCAAGGGACAGCAAGAATGCAACGATAAACGGGAATGCTCTCTTCGCAACGTCCATAGGCTGATCCTGTGAGATATTTCCAGCAACGAACAAGTCAAGTCCGAACGGAGGTGTCGCAAGTCCGATTGATAAGCAGCAAACGAGAACAACGCCGAAGTGAACTTCATCAACACCGAGCATCTTAACAGCCGGCAGAAGAACAGGAGCAAGAATGATGATTGCAGGGCCCGTGTCCATAATCATACCGAGAATTAAGAAGATAATCGTGCAGACGCTCAAGACTGATATTGAGCTGTGGAAGTTGTTGACGATAAAGTCCTGAACCGCTGAGGTCGCGTGCGTCAATGATAAAACTCTTCCGAATGCCGTCGCAAATGCTAAAACGAATGCTAATCCGCCGTAAGTCTTTACACTGCTGACAAGGAACGCAGGAAGTGCCGAGAACTTAATTGTGCGCTCGATGAACAAGCATACGATTATTGCGTAGAAGACGGAGACAACAGCCGCTTCGGTCGGAGTGAAAAATCCCGTGTAAATTCCGCCGAGAATGATAATCGGGCACATTAAAGCCCAGAAGGAATCCTTGAATAATGCCCAGAAACCTTGTGCGCTGATCTCATCAAGTCTCGCCTTAATCTTCGCTTTGTCCTCGCCCTTCGTTGCACAATAGAAAATTGCATAGGCCATAAGGAACACGCCGATTAAAATTCCAGGAAATACGCCGCCCAAGAATAATTTACCGGTTGATACGCCCGTCGCTAATGAGTAGAGAACGAAAGGAATTGAAGGAGGAATGATAACGCCTAAGCCTCCAGCAACCGCGATTAATCCTGCCGCCCAAGTCTTGTTGTAGCCTAAATCGACCATGAAGGGCACGCACATTGCACCGACTGCCGCCGTCGTAGCAGGACCAGAACCGGAAATTGCTCCGTAGAATAAGCACGTTAAAACGACCGCGCAAGGAACTCCTCCGGTAATTCTTCCGACGAAATAAGCGAAAAAGTTAAATAACTTCTTGGAAATTCCGCCCTCAGCCATGATAACGCCGCCGAGAATGAACAGAGGAACCGCCAAAATCGGGGTCGAGTTCGCGCCGCTTAATGTGTTGTCAACGATCTGGGGAATAACTCCGCCTCGTGCCATCAGCAAAATTGGAGCAACTGAACCTAAAATCATGCTCACGCCGATGGGTATAGATAAAATTATTGCTACAAGGAATACTACAAATACGAGTAACGCTGCCATAACTTACTTTCCTCCCTCTGCTGCCTGTGCCGCTTCAAGTTCAGCTTTAGCATCAAGCTGTGTCTGCTCAAGTGTCGTGAGTTCCTTAACGTTGAAATTAGCAAGATGGATAAAGAACATCTGAATTGCTCTCAACGTAGCAAGCGCAAATCCGAAAAGTCCGACCGCATAAAGCCACCACATAGGCCAATCCATAGCCGGAGAAGTCTCAGCCTTCGCACCTTCGAGCATCTCTCCTGCTGACCACTGCAAGCACTCGACTGAATGATAAGCCAGCAATGCCATTGATACAGCGACGATTAAGTCAACGCATAAATTGATAACCTTGCGTAATTTCTGGGGAAGAAGGTCAAGAACGACGCTGACACGAAGCATGTTGCTTTTCCTAATCGTGTAAGGAAGGGAAATAAACACGCTCATAATCCACATAAAGCGCGAGAATTCCTCTGCCCACGTCAACGACTGAATAAACGGAATTTTTCTGACTACAACCTGAAGCATCATAACGCATGCAATCAGGACCAGAAAGATGACCATCAAAACCTCTTCAAAGTGTTCGTCAAGCCATTTCATTATAGATAAATCCTCCTGACTTAAAAATATTAATTCCCCCCGATTAAATTTCTCAGGGGGTTAGTACTCTTATTCTGCCTGAGACGCAATTAAATCTTTGGATCTTCCTGCTCTCAAAACGTAGCTGTCTAAATCATGTCCGACAATATCGCGAATTTTTCTTGAGAGTGCCATAACTTTCAAGACATCAACGCCGGTTTCAATTCCCATTTCGTCGAGCATGTTAATAACGTCCTCCGATGAGATATTCCCTGCCGCACCAGGAACGAACGGACAGCCGCCAAGTCCACCGAACGAGGCATCAAAGCGTGTCATTCCAGCTTGCATAGCCGCGACGATGTTAGCGATTGCCGCACCTCTGGTGTTATGGAAGTGAAGCCACCATGAAGCCTGAGGATATTTTTCGCGTACGTGCTTGCAGAGATCGTAAACTTGATTAGGAACGGCCTGACCTGAAGCGTCGGACAACGAGATTTCATCAATTCCAACCTTCAAATAAGCCTCAATAATCGCGTCAACATCTTCAACGGGAGTTCTGCCTTCCCAAGGGGACGCAAAAGGCATTGAGATTGAGCCGGAGATTTCAATTTTATTCTCATTGGCCATTTTGACACAGTCCGCAAAACCTGCAACGCTCTCTTCGGGCGTACGGTTTAAGTTCTTGAGGTTATGCATGCGGCTTGCTGAGACGTTCAATTTTACTTTCTTACATCCGCAGTCAATTGCTCTCTGAACTCCGCGAGTGTTCGGGATTAACGCTCTTAACTGGACATCTTCGGGAACTTCACCAATTCTCTTGAAGACTTCATCAGTGTCGGCCATCTGAGGAACTCTCTTCGGGTGCATGAACGAGCCGACCTCGATAACTTTATAGCCGGCATCGATAAATCCCCGTAAAATCTCTACTTTCTGTTCAGTGTTGGGATAAACTTTCTCGTTCTGAACGCCATCACGAAGACCGACTTCGCAAATTTCTACTTTGTTGGGTAAATTCATAATTTTATGCTCCTGTTTATGCTACATGAATTAACGTTAACATACCTGAATTTTTTCCGATATAGCCGCAAAACTCACAATCGGGTAAATTCATCTTTTATGCTCCTGCCTGTGCTGTATGAATTAACGTGAGCATGTCCTTCAACTCGCCAACCTGAATTTGTCCCGGTGCGCTGGCCTGTCCTGCAGCTCCGAAAGTCATGCATGAACCCGAAAGCTCACAAGCAACTCTGCTCATCATTCCAAGAGGTCCCATCGAGATTGTCAAAAACGGTCTGTCCGTGATATTTCCGAACTCGACTGACGCGGCAATTACGGCGATTACGTCTTCTTTTGACTTCGGCATAACTGCGGCTTTGGGAATGTCCGAGCCTGCTTCTTTCTGGTGCTTCAAGGTCTCGACGATTTCGGAACTTGACGGAGTTGCTGAGAAATTATGACGTGAACCGACGACGAGACATTTTGCCGCGTGAATTTCTTCAACGAGTTTTGCTGAGTTTGCGGAGGCTTTAGCGTTCCAGTCTGTATTTCCCCAGAACATTTCAACGTCGACTAAATCAGCATCGCCGCTCTTAGCAATTGCCAAGTTCACGCGTGAATAATCCTCAAATGTCGGCGCAACTTCTCCGCCTTCGGGCTTCGTTCGTATCGTGAAGAGAATGGGAGTTTCCTTCAGCACGCCGCGTAAAGCCTTCAATGTCGGCAAAAGTTTATCGGTGTCAAATAAATCCTCGTAGAAATCCGCGCGCCATTCGACCAAGTCAGCCGGAAGTTTCGTAATCTCCTCAGCTTTCGCGAGAATGTCAGCTTTAGTTTTCGCTACGATCGGGACAATCGTCTTCGGAACGCCCGCGCCAAGCTCAACGTTTCTTACTTTCAGCGATTTCAACATGACTTAATCAATCCCGTTAGCCGCAAAGTATTTCTTCGCAACGTCAAGACACTGTTTAGCATGTCCGGCAACTCCGCGAGCCTGAATTTCCTTCAAGTTCGGAAGCTCAATTGACAACGGGATATTCGGCATAGCTTTAACCATGTCAGCAATCTTTACGTCGCCTTCGCCGGGATAAAATCTTGCTTCACGAGCTGTGTAGAGCATAAGATCGTCCTTGATGTTGTCAAGTACTGTATCTTTGCACTCCGCATCTTTAGGAGCCGGGCCGTCGCAAAGGTGAATGAAGTTGAAATATTTGCGTGGAGTTCTGGCCAATTCTGAACCGGTTACGCCAGCGCGTCCAGCATGAAGGGTGTCGACCATTACGAAGACGTTATCATGTCCTGCCGCATTAAGATCATCGATGAGCGTAATATCTTCCTGAAGGTTTCTTACACCGGCCCAAGGAAGGAACTCAATGTTGAACTTTAAGCCGAACTCTTTTGCGAACCCTGCAACTTTTCCGGCTGTTTCAGTGTACCATGCGCGGTCTCTCGTCCAAACGCTGCCGAGTACGTCAGTTGCTCCGAGTTTCGCGGCGGCCTCAAAAGCGGGCTTGTACTCGTTGATGTCTAAATCCTTGCGAATGCGTGCAAGCTCAATATCCATCAAAGGCATATCGTATTCTTTCAGAGCGGCTTTGATGTCGGCGAAAAGTTTCGGGTCATCCTGCGGAAGGAATGAAGGCTCACCGGGTAAATGCATCGGGATTGTGCGAAGGCTCACGAAATCATAGCCGGCTTCCTTTGCGATTTTAATCTGATCCATCGGGTTTGTGCCCGGAATTGTTAAGTATGCGAGTGAAAATTTACGTGCCATTATACTTTTACTCCCTTCGTGAAATTAAACGAGCCGCCCATGAACTAGCGACGGCATAAAATTTTGAGCCTGCCAAGTTTCGCGTCCAAAGCTGAATTTGACTGAGAGAATGAGAAATTACCGGACAAGCCCAAATTTGACATGATTACTTACCTGCGAGAATGTCCATCAACGTCTGACGCATTACATCCAGCGGTACAGCTTTTCCGCCGGTCCAGAGCTGAATTTGACGTAAGCCCTGATACAATGACATTCCGAGTCCGTTAATCGTCATGCATCCGACTTCTTTAGCCTCTTTGAGGAAGCGGGTTTCAGCGGGATTGTACGTAGCATCGAAGCAAATGTGAGACGGCTTCAAGAATTTCTTATCGACGCAGGTATATTCTTCTTTGCCGCGCATTCCTAAGCCTGAGAGGTTGAGGATAATATCTGTCTCGTCAAGGGCTTTCTTAATTCCTGCCTCGTCAGCCGCTCTTACAGGGACGCAAACG
>JAFTCP010000173.1 GCA_017454625.1 Synergistaceae bacterium | reverse complement strand
GGAACGGATGATCCCGAAAAGGTTCGTGATGCTTTAGAGCAGACGAAGGATTTAAAACTTCTTCATTGCGTCTTGACTATGGACGAGTTCCACAACCCGAAGGATAAGGACGGAGTTATGCTTAAATGCGACGAGACCCAGAAAAAGGCTTTATTCTTCGTTAAGATTAAGCCGGAATAAAAATCATGTGATTAATTTTACGTCAGCTCGTTTTGGGCTGACGTTTTTTTATTGGAGGCGTTGTAACTTGGCATTTACATTTTCTACACTCATTCAGCAGATAATCAACGGCTTATCACTCGGAAGCGTCTACGCGTTAATTGCCGTCGGTTATTCTCTGGTTTATTCGATATTGTTATTCTCGAACTTTGCACACGGAGGCTTCTTAGTTGTTGGAGGTTACGCGTGCTATTATTTACTAACTCAATGGGGATATTCCGTAGCTGTCTCGATGTTCGGAGCGTTGATAGCTTCGGGAGTTGCCGCAGTCTTAACCGAACGTTTAGCCTATAAGCCAATCAGGGAGCGAACATCAATGACGCTTTACCTGTTAATCGCTTCAATGGGAGTGAACATAATCATTGAAAACTTGTTCGTCGTAACCGTCGGCGGAAGAATACGCGCTCTTCCTCAAAATACATTTCCAACCGGAATATTTAACCTTTGGGGAGGCGTTACACTGAGTGCTTCGGATATTCTATCGCTCGTTACAGCTGTAATATTTCTCTCGTTATTGCAACTCTTCCTTAACCGAACACGCTGGGGATTAGCAATTCGTGCTGCGGCATGTGATATTCGTACAGCGGGCTTAATGGGAGTAAACGTTACGTTCTTGATAAGCCTTGTATTTTTCGTAGCTGGAGTTTTGGCGGCAGTCGGAGGAATATTTTTATCCGTGCGTTACAGTTTATATCCCCAACTCGGAAGCATCACGACGAAAGCGTTTATTGCGGCGGTAATCGGCGGCTTAGGCTCATTGCCCGGAGCTGTCGTAGGAAGTTTGATACTTGGACTTGCTGAGATGCTTACGGCGGGATTTATCAGCTCACAAATGAGAGATTTAGTTGTGTACTCATTGCTAGTGATAATGCTGTTAATTCGTCCTGCTGGCTTCTTCGGTAAAGAGATTAGCGAAAAAATTTAACATGAAGTGAAATATGCTGTGTTTGCTGGCGATGAGAACGGCATATTTCAAGAGGAAAAACTAAAACATGAAGAGAAATATCATACTAATATTAATTGGCCTTTGTCTGGCATTTTGGCCGATGGGCGGTTATCAGGAAGGAATAGTAATCCTGATGTGCATAAACTGTATTGCCGCTATGGGTGTCTCAATTTTGACGGGCTTCACGGGAATTTTCACGCTCGGACATGCGGCGTATATGGCGCTTGGAGCTTACACGACGGCAATTCTCACGGTACGTTACGGAGTTCACTGGTTCCCTGCGATTATTGCCGGAGGATTGATGGCTGTGTTACTTGCTTGGCTGATAGGAGTTCCGACGTTGAAGCTGACGGGAGATTATTACGCTATTGCTTCAATTGGACTTGGCGAGGCGATAAGGTTAATTCTCGAAAACTGGCAATCCTTCACACGAGGCGCGCGCGGTTTTCCGGGAATTGACCCTTACACGACGCGTTCGACGGCTGTAGTAATTTTCGTGTTCCTGATGATAATAACGTTCAACTTCCTGCAAAGTCGACTTGGCCGGGAACTCAAAGCCTCACGAGACGACGCAACAGCGGCTTCATTGATGGGCTTCAACACTCCGCGAACACGAATGAAAGCGTTAGTAATCTCGGCGTTTTTCTGCGGGATTGCGGGCTCACTTTTAGGAGGATATATGAGCTTCATTCAGCCCTCAATGTTCGACATGATGAAGAGTACGGAATTAACGGCGGTTGTCGTCTTCGGCGGATTAGGCTCAATGAGCGGAACAATTTTAGGCTCAGCGGCAATAACTCTCATAATGGAATATTTCCGGGACATCTCGCAATACAGAATGCTGATTTACGGGTTACTGCTCGTTATAATAATGGTGTTCAGGCCCGAAGGATTGTTAGGGAGCAATGAAGTCTGGGATTTATGGGGCTTCCTTAAGAAATGGAGGAGAAAGAAGAATGCGTAAATTCTCACGTAATTCGCCGTATTATCGTTTGGGGTATGAGTTGGGAATAACACGTAATTTTTTCAGCCATAAGCAAAAACTTGACTTTTCACACGTCTCAGCAGGGAGGGAGGAAGAATAATGCTTGAACTTTCACACGTAAACATGAAATTCGGCGGAGTTAACGCGTTAAGTGATATGACCTTCCATGTTCCTGAGCGTTCATTGACGGGAATAATCGGCCCGAACGGAGCGGGCAAGACGACAATCTTTAACATAATTTCCGGCGTTTACACTCCGACTTCCGGGAATATTTATTTTCAGGGGAGCGATATTACGCCGTTGCGAGCATATCAGATTATCAGGCTTGGAATTGCGAGGACGTTTCAGAATTTGCGATTATTCACGAGGTCAAGCGTCTTAGAAAACGTGATGACAGCCGCGCAAAATCGGTATATCTCGTCGTTCCGTGAAGAAATTTTCTCAGGCAGCGTAACTCAGACGCACAGCCCGGATCCGTCTTGCTGGTATAACTTTTGGGAATCCTGCTTCCATCTTGGACGCTGGGGAAAAACCGAGAGGAAATTACGCGAGACGAGCCTTGAGCTTCTTGACCGTGTTGGACTTGCAGACAGAGCCGACCAGGCCGCAGGAACTTTGCCGTATGGAATGCAGAGACGCTTAGAGATTGCGCGAGCGTTAGCGTTGTCGCCGAAATTGTTAATGCTTGATGAGCCAGCCGCAGGAATGAACCCTGAAGAAGTTTTCGAACTCAACGATTTAATCACGGGAATACACAGGGATTTTAACCTGACAATTTTAGTAATCGAGCATCACATGGACTTAATCATGAAAATCTGCCCGCACATAATTTGCTTGAATTTCGGAGCTAAACTCGCTGAGGGTTCGGGCGAAGAGATACAGAATAATCCGGAAGTCTTGACGGCTTACTTAGGGAGTGATGAGGAAGGTGAATGATAACATGCCGAAAACTTTGCTTGAAGCTCAGAATATTTACGTGAATTACGGCGCAATTCAGGCACTCGCGGGATTTTCGCTGAAACTTATGGAAAATGAGATTGTCTCGGTTATAGGCGCAAACGGAGCGGGCAAGTCAACGTTCATGAATGCTTTGATGGGAATGGTGAAGATTTCCGGCGGAGATTTCTTTCTTGACGGTTATCCTCTCTCATCGAAGAATTACAAAGTTGTCCGAAGCGGATTAGCTTTAGTTCCAGAGGGCCGAAGAGTTTTTGCGACGCTCACAGTTGAAGAGAACTTGAAGATTGGAGCTTTCACGCGAAAGGATACGAGCGACCTTAAGGAAGACTATGAATGGGTATTCTCGTTGTTCCCAATTTTGAAGGAGAGACTGAAACAGTACGCCGGGACATTATCCGGAGGAGAACAGCAGATGCTTGCTATTGCCCGTGCTTTAATGGCGAGGCCGAGAGTTTTATTGCTTGATGAGCCGAGTTTAGGACTTGCACCGATAATCATCAAGGAAATTTTCCGGGAGCTTAAGCGCATTAACGAACAGGGCGTGAGTATCTTGCTTGTTGAACAGAACGCGAGACAGGCATTATTGCTTTCACATCGGGCATATGTCCTTCAGACTGGGAGATTGCTTAAGGAAGGCTTAAGCCGGGATTTGCTGGAGGATAAGGATATTAAGGCGGCATATCTCGGACAAAGCGCATAGGGGGATAACGCTTCCCCCTTTTTATTATGATAGGAGGCTGATAGTTTATGAATGTTTCATTTCCTTGGAACGGGAGCGAACTTTTGCGGCGTGAATACGAGAAGGATAATTACAGGCTAATTCGCACGGGCTCAAAGACGAACAAGGCAATAATTTTCTTCTCCGGCAACGGTTTATATTTTCCCAACACAGAAGAGGAGTTTACGCAAAAAATTATCGTCAACGACCGCTATGAATGGGAAAATCTCGCGTCTAACAGATTAATCCGAAAGCGTTACGAGTTAATAATTTTTGTCCGCGACGTTTATAAACAATGGTACGTAACCGGCATGAATGCAAATTATGACAACGTAGACAAGACGGCTGAATTTCTCAGGGAATTAACGCGGGGTTATGACGTTACGACTTGCGGAGCTTCCGCTGGAGGTTATGCTGCTGTGTTGTTCGCTTCACTTCTGGACGCTGAGAGATTTTTTACGTTTTCAGGCCAATTTTCAATTCACCATCAGATTAACGCGCAGGGAGCTCCTTTTGTGTATAATTACGCGTCTGATATAATCCGTAATAAGTACTATGATATTGCGGGAATTACGCATACGGGGGGGGGGGTATTATGTTTGGCCCGCTGAGTGTGAGGGTGATAAATCGCAAAACGAACTCATAAAGAACTTACCGAATATAATTAATCTTCCAATCCAATCAAAAAATCACGGAGTGCCTATACCTAGTTTCTGTCTTCCGTATATACTTACACGAAGCGACGCAGAATTAACAAGAAATTTCAGCCGGATAAAACGCGACAAGCCTATAAACAGGTGGGAATTTGCGTTTTATGTTCTTCCGCTGGGAATATTTATCGCAGGAGTTATGAAGTCTTCTGTGAGAGCTGTTGTGCGTAAAATTATAAAGGGTTAGCATGTATTTACGGGGCTTGAAGAAATTTTTTCAGGCTCCGCATTATTTTGAAAATTTGTAAAATAAAAAGCCCGCAATGCAAGCTCTCTTACACTGCGGACATAACTTTTTTATCTTATCGGGTTAAATTCTTGCTTGGTCAAATCGATAAACTCATCAAAACTCATTGAGCCTAAATCTCCCTCTGATCGCTCACGAACTCCGACAGTGTGATTATCTCGTTCCTTATCGCCAACAACCAGCATATAAGGAACTTTTTGAAGCTGAGCGTCCCTAATCTTGCGTCCGAGTTTCTCTTCTCTCGTGTCAATCTCAGAACGAAGCCCCAAGCTCATAAATTTATCCTGAAGCTCTTTCGCGTAATCAAGATGATCTTTCGCAATCGGCACAATTTTAACCTGAACAGGAGCAAGCCAGAACGGGAAAGCTCCGGCGTAATGTTCAATTAATATTCCCATGAAACGCTCAACGCTGCCGAATACAACCCTGTGAAGCATAACCGGCGTATGTTCAGCTCCGTCCTCGCCGATATATGTAACGTCAAAACGTCTGGGCATCTGGAAGTCAAGCTGAATTGTTCCGCACTGCCAAGTCCTGCCTATGCAATCTTCAAGATGAAAATCTATTTTGGGCCCGTAAAATGCTCCGTCGCCGGGATTAATCGTGTATGGAGTGTTCGTGCTCTCTAAGGCATCACGCAAAGCGCTCTCGGCCTGTTCCCATTGCTCATCGGTTCCCATTGAGTCGTCGGGACGAGTTGAAAGCTCTACGGAATATTTGAAGCCGAATACTTCAGTGTAAACGTATTTATCAAGCTCCATTATGCGCGTAACTTCCTCTTTGATTTGTTCAGGAGTGATATACGTGTGAGCGTCGTCCTGAGTGAAGCATCTAACCCGCATCAATCCGTGTAAAACTCCGCTTCTCTCGTGTCTGTGAACGCATCCAAGCTCGGCCAATCTCATCGGCAAATCACGATAGCTCCGTAACTGCGTCTTGTAGACTAAAATGCTTCCCGGACAATTCATAGGCTTAATCGCATATGGTTTCTCGTCAATCTCCGTGAAATACATATTTTCGCGGTAATGGTCCCAATGTCCGGATCTAATCCATAATTCCCGGTCAAGAATTTGCGGTGTCTTAATCTCCGTGTAGCCGCGCTTGTTGTGTTCTTTTCGCCAGAAGTCTAACAGCGTGTTCATGATTGCCATTCCCTTAGGATGGAAGAACGGGAAGCCCGGACCTTCTTCGTGTAAGCTGAAGAGGTCTAAATCTTTTCCGAGTTTCCTATGGTCGCGCAGTTTTGCTTCTTCAAGACGCTTGAGGTAAGTTTTGAGTTCGTCGGGAGTTGCGAAAGCTGTTCCGTAAATTCTCGTGAGCATCTTGTTTTTCTCGTCGCCGCGCCAGTAAGCTCCTGCGATTGATAACAGCTTGAAGTTATGAATTTTCGACGCGTCCGGAACGTGAGGGCCTCTGCATAAGTCCGCATATTCTCCCTGCTTGTAGACTGAGACCGTCGGGACATCAAGCTCAGAAATTAATTCAGTCTTGTACGGATCCTGAGCAAAAAACTTTAAAGCGTCTTCCTTCGTCATTTCCTCGCGAGTAACTTTTTCGCCAGCTCCGGAAATCTTGCGCATCTCGGCTTCAATCTTCGGCAAATCTTCTTCCGTAATTGTTCCGGCAACATCAACATCATAATAAAATCCATCCTTAATTGCCGGACCTACTCCGAAATGTGAGCCTGGATAAAGACGTTCGATTGCCTGAGCCATTAAGTGAGCCGTGCTGTGGCGTAAAATTTCGAGACCTTCGGGAGTATCAACGGTGATTGCTTCAACTTCTCCGTCTTCGTTGGGAATATATGAGAGGTCATGAGTTTCTCCCTTGAACTTTGCGGCGATAACTTTTTTGCTGTCAAGTCCGAGTTCCTTCAAGAGGTCGTGCAGAGTTGTCGTGTTATATTTCTCAGCAAATGATTTTTTTTCTTCCAACATTCAATACCTTCTTCATGATATAAATATGAGAATTTTGCGTGTAAGAATATCACCGGTGCGCAGCAAAAACAAGTTTCACACTGCAAGCACTGTGGGAATTATTGCCGGCATTTGCGGGGTGGGTGGGTGGGAGCAAATGCCGGCTTCATAATCTATACTGCGCTTCAAACTTTTTATACACGATAATTGATACAAGCGTCATCATAATATCCGCGACAACCTGAGTCCAAACAATTCCGTACATGCCAAAAATATAATTCAGCACGAAGAGTAACGGAATATTGAACACAACCCACCGAGCAGAGCCAAGAGCTAAGGCCTTCCCGCCGTAACCTACAGCCTGAAAGAAATTCACCAGATGAAAGCAGATGAACATGAACGGTGTAGCTAAACTCCGAGCGCGTAAAAAGTTCGTGCCGAGTTCGACAGTTTGAGCATCATCAATAAAAATATGCATAATCTGCGGCGCAAATATCTCATACATCGCCACACTCACAAATCCGAAGATTAACCCGACAAGACGCGAGAAGTTCACAGCTTCCCTCATTCGATGAAAATTCCCCGATGAATAATTGTACCCGGCCAGCGGCATCATTCCCTGACAAAGTCCAATCCCCACGTTAAGCGGCAATCTCTCAGCTTTCAAGACAATTCCGACAGCAGCCAGCGGAATATCCCCGTAAGTCGAAGCTAATTTGTCAATGACAATATACGTAATATCGAACAGAGTTACGGAGATTGCGGCAGGAACTCCGACGGAGAAGATTGAGCGGGCATTTTTCGCTGAGGGAATTATGTTCATGATTGAGAGTGAGAGAATATTATTCTTCAGACGTAAAATTGTTACGAGAAAATATAAGCAGATTATCACGTTTGAGAGCATCGTAGCAATTCCAGCTCCGAGAACTTCATAACCCTTCGGCAATAGCACGAACATGAATAACGGGTCAAGAATGATATTGATAATTCCGCCCATTGAGACACCAAAGCCTGCCTGTTTGGCATAACCCGTTGACCTGAGAAAGTTTGAGAGTGTCATTGATAAAATCGTCGGTATCGCACCGAGAACGATTACGCAAAAAGTGTATTGTTTCGCGAAAGTTAACGTGTCATCACTGGCCCCAAGCAAACGCAAAATCGGCTCCATGAATGCGAACATTGAAAGCGAGAAAATTCCGGCTGATATTATCGTCATGTAAAAGCTGAAGGCTGAAACCGTTTTAGCTTCGTTGTCGCGTCCTGCTCCCATTAAGCGAGAGATTAACGTTCCGCCGCCAATTCCGAAGAGATTTGCAAAAGTTATAGAGATATTGAAGACTGGCAATAATAATGACACGCCCGCAACCATCAAGGGATTATTCGTTCGACCAATGTAAAACGTATCAGCAAGATTGTAGATTAATATTATGAGCTGACCGAATATCATTGGGAGCGCGAGTTCCATTAACGCTTTGGGAATTGGCCAGGTCTCGAAAATTTCGCGGTTATCATGTTGAGTTGTCGGCATAATTTAACTCTCTTTCTTCAATTTTGCTCGTGTTCCGTGAGTAATCGCTAACAATCTCTCAGGCTCAACCGGAAAAAACGCGTGATCCGTTCCAGCGGCAGACCATACGACTTTATGAGCAAACAAATCTTCATCGAGAACCGCCGGCAAATTCTCATCATAACCGACCGGCGGAACTCCTCCAACATGAAAGCCGTAACGTTCAAAGACTTCTTCAGACGGCATCATTCGTCCTCTTTTGCCTCCGAGTGCTTGAGCCGCTAATTTTGCATCAACACGATTAGCCCCGCTCATTAACACCAGGCACGGGAGCTTTTTATCGACGACGAAGATTAAACTTTTGAGGATTTCCCCCGCAGGAACTCCGACGGTTCGGGCCGCATCCTCGACGGTGAAGATCGTATCATCAACAATTTTTATCTCAATGTCCGAAGCTCCAGAATTATCCAGAGCCAAGCGGACTTTCTCAACTGGGTTCATGAAATTTTTTCCTCCTCACTCGAAATATAATTCATCGCAAAATTTTCATCATGTTCAATTGCGAGTTCAACGGATTTTTCAGCAATATCAATCAACTTTTCGGACTTCCGACGCAAAACAAAAGACTTCTGGACGTTTTCGGCAATTTGGGCTTGAGTTTGTTCATTAATTAGAGGAATTAATACTTCCCTTAATGTCTCCTGATTTAGCCTTTGCTGTACAGAGCCCCGCGCTAACCTTCTCGTGAAATCTTGAATAATTGGGAGATTAAAGTATAAAGCGTAAACATCCGGCAGATATTCAGGAGGGAGGCGGAAACATATTATGTTGTCAGAACATAATGCTCCGTCTAGCTCATCATCAATTACCCCAAAATTGCCTATGGTTCCAACTCTGCCAGTTACAATATCGCCGCTACTAACAAATTTGTTAAAACCTTCTGGGTCAACACAATGTGTATCATCTTTCTGAACATGTCCAGCTTGAATGTCAGTTCCTCTCACATAATTACGCAATTTCGGTTTATCGTCAACAGTAAAATATTCTTCTGCGTATTCTCCTGTGAAGATATATTTTGCAATTTTTGAGAGCGTTTTAATATCATGGTCATATGTTCTAAGCATAGCTTCAATATCATCATACTTAGGCATAAAATACTCAGCATCATAACGTCCGGCATCGAACATTTTCGAGAAAGAAATTATTGCTGTATTGGCCTGTGAGATTTTGAAATTATCGAAGTGTAGGGCTTGTGTGAGCTGAGCTTGTGCATCGGAGTATTGATGTGAGGAAGCTAGACGCAAGGAATGAGCTTTTTCCGCTAAAGTGTTTATCCTCGTCTGGAAGTCAATGCTAAACGCCGGAATTATCAACTCATTAATCTTGTAAATGAATAGACAGGGTTGAACGTTGCCGGTAGTTTCTCGTCTTGTCTGATTTCGTCCGTATTTAGAGATGAGAAATAAAGACAGCATGTTCGGAAGCAATGTACTTCTCAGCCTGATAATTCCCACAGACCTGCTGGAGTTCGCGGGCAAAATATCTTCCGTAACAACTGCGCAATTCCCTATCGTCCCTACGCTTGAGAGTATAACATCTCCTGCTTTTAGCGCTGTGCGAGGGTTGGCTTCGTGTAACTTTGGCGAGATGAAAGCCTCACGAGAGAGGTCGAAGTAATTTCGTCGCGGCGAGGTCGCAGAAATCATGTTTATTCCGCCGTCTTCGTCATACTCAAAAGATTCATGTATTCCGTCCGTAACGTCGGCAATATCTCCCAGCACAATATGCGGCCTATTCTTCACGGCTTCATACAGCATTACACGTTCACGAGAAAAGTATTCAGCATCCCAGCGATTATTACTTACAATCTCACTCAACATAACTTCGGAATATTCAAGCCCATCCGGCAAATTCACTTCACACGGACGGGCATCACCGAAAAAACTTAATCCCTCACGTTTCGCGAACTCGATAAATGCTTCGGCTATTCCGTCCTGAGTTAAGCCGTCATGATTGAATAAGTCATGTTCGACGATTAAGTGCCCGTTCTTGTCGGTTAAGTTTCGTCCGTCGGGGCCTTTCACGTAAATTTTATCGCCGGAGTTGTCTTTTCCGGGTTTCTGCATTGCCGCCGTGAAAATCGGATAATCTTCTTTGCGCGGGCACAAGACATCATCCCATTTCTGGACGAGCAAAACTGAAGTCTTCGTTCCTGTGTGAGGCTTGAAGACGTTGACATGAAGGCCAATAACCGCGAGTATTCGGCATTGTTCGGATATGAAATCGCGAATGTATTTGTCGCTGGAGTTGTTGAAGCGTCCTTGAGGGAGGATTATTGCCATTCTTCCGCCGGGCTTGAGAAACTGTAAATTACGTTCGATGAATAAAATATCCCGGCCAATTTTGCTAACGTAATCACCTTTTGAGTTTTTAGCGAGTTCGTATTTCTTGAGGATTTTATCTTCCTTGATGTCGCCCGCAAACGGAGGATTAGCCATGACAATATCAAACGTGAAATTCCCATATTCGCCGTCAATAACGCATCGTTTTCGTAATCCCTTCCAGCCCTCGAAATAAACCGCTTGCCAGTCGAAATCATCAGTTACCTGTTTCCAGTGCCCATAATCAAGCGTATTAAGATGAAGAACGTTTGTTCGTCCGTCTCCGGCTATGAGGTTAAGAGTTCGGGCAACGCGTACGGCTTTTTCGTCGAAGTCGATTGCGAAGACCTTATTTTTCACGTAATCATCACATTCAGGCGGCTTCTTTTCGGCCGTAAACAAATGGCTCTGATGAAGTCCTCTGCTCGCTAAAATTTTCTGCCAGACGTAAAACATCGTGTGAACTGGAAATCCGCACGACCCCGCCGCAGTATCAATCATGCTCTCGTCTTCCGAAGGGTTAAGCATCCGAACGCACATATCAATCACGTAACGAGGCGTAAAGAATTGGCCCTTTTCCCCCTTTTGAGACTTATTCATGAGGTATTCAAACGCATCATCAACGACTTCTAAGTTAGAGTTGAATAATTTCACGTCCTGTAAAGATGAGACGCATACGGCTAAATGCGACGGAGTTAATGAAAAAGTTTCGTTCTCGGCGAAAACTCCCGGCCAATATGCTTTTGCTCGATTAAATAAGCTACTAAGATTATGCTTGAGTTTCTCGTCCTCTTTCTCTCTGTCTTTGTCGTCAGTGCTGCCGTAATTCCTGAACTCAAGGAAGCGTGATTTGTCCCGTCCGCTCTGCATTTCGTCGTATAACTTCGTGAAAATCAGCTTGAAGACTTCTTCAAACGCATCAACTCCGGCATTAGCTAATACGTCATCTTCCATCTCTTCGATTAAACTTTTAAGCGTTCGCCTCTCATGGATTAATTTATCTTTTTCCGCGAGGTCTTCGAGTGTCCAGCGCCGACTCAAAATGTAGTCAAGTGTTTCGGTTGACTTCGGAATGTCATCAATGCTCTCGAATATGTTCGGATTTTTGCGGTGATAATAAGAAATTTCCTGTCCGTTCGTCCAAACGCCGATTAAAGCGCCTGTAGCGTTGCAATATGATTTGAGCTGTTCTTTTCCGTCGAGCAGTTTCGGTTTCTTGACTTCGATGATGATATATTCCGTCTCGTTGAGAATTACGATGTCAGCACGTTTTTTCTCGCGGCCGAAGGTGATTTGATGTTCGAGCCTGATTTTTTCGGGAGAATAGCCGTAATCGTGAATTAACGTGTAAACATAGAGCTGACGTACGGCCTCTTCGGGATTTAGGCGGACTTCTTTATTTCGGATTTGGCATTTCACGTGCGGGACTTCGGAGCCTCGTAAATTCTTCGTGTAAATTTGGGCTTCGAGGAAATTAACAGCTTCAGAGGAGAACACCGAAGATTTGTGAGTGCTTCCCCTGAAGATTTCATCAAGTGAGTACATTATTTATTTCGTGTGTAAGTTCCTGAGAGGTCAACGTCCTCGCCTAAAACTTCCTGCCAGTCGTCAGTTTTCGTCGCTTCAACTTTGACGCTGTTACCCGAAAAAGTTAGAGTTACCTGGCATCTGCTGTAATTCTCATCTGAGAGCTCAAGAACATTTTCATCAATCCAGCCGCGAGCCTTCCAAGTTGTTTCGGGATTTTGCGTGCTGATTACGGCTTCGGCTTCCATTGTGTCGTCGTCGGTGATGATTACGGTCATGAAGGCTTTTTTGTCCCGGCGTGAATAATTTCCGGCGATAGGTTCACCGTCAAAGCGTTCCTCTTCGATTTCGCCGCGATT
>JAFTCP010000172.1 GCA_017454625.1 Synergistaceae bacterium | reverse complement strand
GCCAAGAGCCAAGAGCCAAGAGCGTACATTTTGCCTTTACATTCCTTAATACACACGCAGGAATGGGCACTTATGAAACAGAATTAGCAGAAAGATTAATAAAATATGAGGATCTAAATATATCTTCATTGTATTTTTCGTTGCTCAGCAAGGGGCATCAATTTGTGAATTTTCCCGTAAAACATGTAAGACTTCCCAAGGGTTTTGTGTTTGACAGATTTAATGACAAATTTAGCCGAGGTATATTTAGAGTATTTCGTAATATCTTCCGAAAATGTGTAAGCTATAACATATTATCTAAAAGTTTTAGCGATGATGATGTTTACGTCTTTTTTGAAAATGACCTTCCCAGAATGAGATTGAAAGGTAAAATATTAGCTGTAATACACGATATAATCCCATTAAGGGTAAAAGAATATTCCAGTATGTATGAGCTTTGCTTGAAAAACTCCAACGATATTTTAAGCAGGGCTTCAAGAATAATAACTGTTTCGGAATTTTCAAGAAAAGATATAGCTGATTTCTTCGGAATTGATAAAAATAGGATTGATGTAGTATACAATGGTGTAGATGTTGAAGAATTCTCGTGCCTCAACACTTCTAAAACTGTAATGGAACAACTTCGCATAAAATACCTCCTTCCAGAGAAATATATATTATATTTTGGAGGTTCTGATCCTCGAAAAAATGTTGAAGCTGTGATAAATGCCTATTCAATTCTGCCTGACGAATTGCAAAAAATCTATAAACTTGTTATTACAAATCCATCTCAAAAGGTTATGGACCTTGCTCTGGAAAAAGGAATAACCTCAAATGTACATTTCATAAGAAATATACCTTCAGAGGATAAACCAGGAATATATCAAATGGCCGCTTGTTTTTTGTGGCTGTCATTTTATGAAGGCTTTGGGCTGCCTTTAGTTGAGGCTCAGGCTTCAGGAGTCCCTGTAGTGTGTTCAAATGTTACATCGATGCCCGAAGTTGTAGGAGATTCTGCATTGCTTGTTTCTCCTTATGACATAAGAGCTATATCTTCAAAAATTGAGGAAATTCTTATCGATAAAGAATTACGTGAAAATCTCATCGCAAAAGGATATGAGAATATAAAGCGTTTTTCTTGGGATGAATCAGCAAAGAAATTACACGACATTATCATTAATCTTTAGATAATAAAAAGCGGGAGAAGTCCTAAAACTCCAACCCTCCCGCGTAAAATTTCACTCTTAGAATAACGGCGCAAGTACCAGAGCTACAACCGTCATCAACTTAATCAAAATGTTCAAAGCCGGGCCCGCTGTATCCTTGAAGGGGTCGCCGACCGTATCACCGACAACTGCCGCCGCATGATTGGGAGAACCTTTGCCGTTGAAGTGTCCCTCTTCAATATACTTCTTCGCATTGTCCCAAGCTCCGCCGGAGTTCGCCATGAATAAAGCCATCATAACGCCCGTAACGATTGAGCCGCCGAGTAAGCCGCCGAGAGCCTCTTTGCCGAGTAAAAATCCAACAAGGACAGGTACAGCAATTGCCATTACGCCGGGAACAATCATCTGTGTTAAAGCCGCATGCGTCGAGATTGCAACACACTTCTCATATTCGGGCTTGCCCGTTCCTTCCATAATGCCAGGAATTTCACGGAACTGTCTGCGAACTTCTTCAATCATTGAACCTGCTGCTTTGCTGACTGCATCGATTGAGAGTGAGCAGAAAATAAACGGAAGCATTCCGCCGATGAGAAGGCCGACGATTACATAAGGGTTCATTATGTCGATCTTGTCAATCTTGGCCGCCTGTGAATAAGCTACGAACAATGCTAACGCCGTCAAAGCCGCTGAGCCGATAGCTAATCCCTTGCCCATTGCCGCCGTTGTGTTTCCGATTGCGTCAAGATGGTCCGTAATCTTTCTTACGCCTTCAGGAAGCTCGCTCATCTCAGCAATTCCGCCAGCGTTGTCAGCGATTGGGCCGTAAGCGTCGACGCTCAAGGAAATTCCGGTGATTGAAAGCATTCCGACAGCCGCAACAGCAACTCCGAACATTCCAGCGAGATAATAGCTGATTAAAGTTGACAAGCAGATTAAGAGAACTGGAATTCCCGTTGACATCATTCCGAGTGATAAGCCCGAAAGAATTATCGTAGCCGCTCCAGTGTTGGAACTCTCAGCAACTCCCTGAACAAATCTGTAATCGCCCGAAGTATAAACTTCCGTAACTATACCGATTAAAATTCCAGCAAGAACACCTGACGTAACGGATAAAAATACGCTGAATGAGTTTGCAAAGAAGAAGAGAATACTCAATACGAACGTTCCAGCAATCATTAATCCACCGGCTACGAAAGTTCCCGTTCTGAGTGCAAATGCCGCGTCGCCGTCTTCAATCCTCTGAACAACTCCGGCCATTCCCGGAAGTTTCTTTGTGAACGCTCTGACTGTCGAAGCAAACGGAGCCTTCTGGGAAATCATCATACAGCCGATTACTGACGCGAGAACTCCCCAAGCCGAGAGGAACATAGGATAACCGATACCCCAAAGTCCAAGAGCCTGGCCGTCCTTCGTGAATGAATAGACTGCACCGATGGCCATAGCCGCAAGAATTGAATTGACGTAAGACTCGAACAAGTCAGCTCCCATTCCTGCGATGTCTCCTACGTTGTCGCCTACGTTGTCAGCGATCGTTGCAGGGTTACGCGGGTCATCCTCAGGAATTCCGGCTTCAACTTTACCTACGAGGTCAGCTCCGACATCTGCCGCCTTCGTGTAAATTCCTCCGCCGACACGTGCGAACAATGCGATTGAGCTTGCGCCCATTCCGAAAGCTGTAAGAGCCGTAACGTCGTTCAGGAATAAATAAGCAATTGCAAGTCCGATTAATCCGAGGCCGACAACGACCATTCCTACGATGCTTCCGCCTGAGAACGCAACTTCTAAGGCATTACCGGCTGCGACTGAGTGAAGAGCGTCTCCTTCCGGAGCATCTTCTGACTTCTCAAGGCTGGTTTTGTCTTCGGACATTCCGGCGAGAGCAGCGTAAGTTGTTCTCCCGTTGGAGTTCGTTGCAACGTACATTCCGATGTAACCCGCTGTAGCACTGCATGCCGCACCAAGAATGAACGCGAAAGCCGCACCAAGTCCGAGAGCCGACACGAGCAAAATTGCTACAACACCGACAAACGGGGCAAGCCAAGTGTATTCCTTTTTGAGGAACGCCATAGCTCCGCCATGAATAATCTCTGAAAGTTCCTTAACGCGAGGATGACCGATCTGGAATTCGTCGAGCTTCTGGTAAACCGTCCAAGCATAAAGTCCGGCAAGCACACCGAAGACCAGAGTGATAAATACTAAGAAAAGCCACATTGAGAAAATTTACCTCCCTGATTGAAAAAATTTGAATGTTTCAATTATAGCCTAAAATATAGTTTACGCGAAAGTTTTACGGATTATATCCGCAATTTCCTCACAGCAAGATTCGAGTGAAAAATGTCCGCTATTGACGAGATAAATTTTTGCTTCGGGTAAATCATTCTTGAAGGCTTCGGCTCCGGCTGGAATGAACGAAGGATCATTTTTTCCCCAAACAGCTAATAATCTAGGTTGATAAGTTCGTAAATACTCCTGAAATTTCGGGTAAAGTTTTACATTATTTTGATAGTCGAAGATTAAATCTGATTGAATTTCGTCGTATTCGGGCCGCTGAGTGTAAAAAATATCGAGAGTGTAGCCGTCGGGTGAAACGCTTCCGGATTCAGTTCCAAATGTGTATTGGCCTATAATAGTTTCAGGTGAGAATGCGGATTTATACTGTTCGCGTAACTCTTTCGTTGGATTTTTCCAGTATTCGGCGCGGGCTTCCCACTTTTTGCCGAGACCAGCTGAGTAAACATTTCCGTTCTGGCTGATAATCCCTAAAACTTTTTCAGGATGTTTCATAGCAATTCTAAATCCAATCGGAGCGCCGTAATCGAAGACGTACATGTAAAACTTTTCAACATTGATTACGTTAATGAACTCGTCTATGATTTCTGCGATGTTGTCGAAAGTGTAAGTGAAGTTCTTGCGTGAGGGAATATCAGATTGTCCGAAGCCTGGATAATCCGGAGCGATGAGATGAAAATTATTCTGTAACATCGGCATTAAGTCGCGGAACATATGACTTGACGACGGGAAACCGTGAAATAAAATCATTGTCGGTTTGTCAGGACTTCCAGTTTCACGATAAAAAATTTCGAGGCCTGATACTTTTACTCTGTTATACTTCATGAGAAATTCTCAACTCCTAACGAAAAGATACTGTTAAATTTAACATATCATTACGAGGTTGTCAGGAATTCCCAGCTTAACGATAAAATTTTTCGAGGATTGATACTCTTACTTTGCTATACTTTTCATCGCTAATACTTAATGAAAGGATATGTTAATTATAATGTGGTTTGTGAAAAAAGTTACAGTTTTTAAGCGTAAAGATAAAGAGACCTGGCAGAAAATTAGAGACTTGCTGAAATCCGAAGGTTTAAAAGGAGTGCGGGCAAGTCATTATCCAATTGACAGCCTGAACGCTTGCGGATGCGGTGCAAAAGTTGACCCTAGAAATTTCGGAGCTAAAGGATATATTGATAGGGACGTTTATTTTGTTGACGTTAAGGAAGAAGATTTACAGCGCGCGAAAGAGATTATCTCATCACATGGGCTTGAAGCTGTCGTTGAAGATGACGTAATCGGAAAATTAGGGAGGATGTAATTATGATCGATGATAAGGCCGAACTCGTTGTGATTATTCAGTGTGAAGATGTCGTGAAAAGATGTTCGGGGTTCTTCTGTATGAATGACTTTTACGAACGAACGGGAAAATTTACGGATTATCCCGAAGAGACACGCTACATGACGATGACTTGCGGAGGATGCTGCGGGAATTTATTAACGCCTAAACTTGAAAATTTAGGAGTGAGATTACGTAAGGCCAATATGACAAAAGAAGATGTTGTGTTTCATTTTGCGTCGTGCGTATGCTCGGATAACTCTCATAGACTGCCTTGTCCGTTCATGAACAGAATGAAGGCGTTACTTCAGCGTAAAGGGTTTAATAATATCGTTCTCGGCTCGCATATCTCAAAGAAAGCTCAGGAGAAACGCGATGCGGGAATTTATCGTAAATGGGAGTGAAACTTTTTCTTGCAATTTAGGGGAAATGCTGTAAACTTTGCGCGATTTTTAATCTTACTTCGAGAGGAAGAATGTTTCATTGTGCAAGCGTCCCAGTCTTTTACTATCGATTTCTGTGCTCCTTGTTAGCGCCTTAATCGTTACGTTCGGTGT
This sequence comes from Synergistaceae bacterium, assembly GCA_017454625.1. GTDB lineage: Bacteria > Synergistota > Synergistia > Synergistales > Aminobacteriaceae > JAFUXM01. The sequence continues at coordinate 14,148 of JAFTCP010000172.1, read as the reverse complement.
TGTTGATGTCGAACTCGAATCAGGCTCACACTTCGGGCTTGGATTACCCGCTCAGGTTCCGTTGTTATTCGCGGCAATCTTTGCGGCTTTAGTCGGTGCGTTATATCTCAAACGTTCCTGGTCTGAACTCGAAAAGGGTATGGCCGGAGCAATTCAGGTTTCAATTCAAGCAATAGTTATTCTCGTTCTCGTCGGCTGTCTTGTAGGCTCATGGATTCAAAGCGGCGTTGTTGCCACGATGATTTATTACGGGCTTGAAGTCATGACACCGAGATATTTTTATTTAGCCTCACTAATAATCTCCGTAGTCGTTGCGATTGCTACAGGATGCTGCTGGACTACAAGCTCAACAGTCGGAGTTGCCTTAATAGGAATTAGCGCAGGTTTAGGCCTTCCACTTCCAATAACGGCAGGATTTGTAATTTCCGGAGCGTATTTCGGCGATAAGATTTCCCCGTTATCAGACACAACTAATCTTGCTCCAGCTGTGGCCGGCAGTGAATTATTTGAGCATGTCAAAGCTATGATGTGGTCGACAATTCCGACGTTATTAATCACGGCGTTAATCGCGTTCATGATGGGAGACAGCGCGCAGGGTTCGGACGGCGGAAGAATAGCGTTAATTCAAAGCATGATGCGTGCGGAGTTCAATATTTCGTTATGGGCGTTTATTCCTCCGATGGTTATTATCGTGATGGCGTTCATGAAAATTCCGGCAATTCCGGGTATTGTTGCGGGGATTGCGGCAAGTCTGGTAATCTCGCTTTTACGCGGCTCAACTCCTCATGAAGCACTCGAAGTTTTATTCTCAGGTTACGTTCCTGAACACTTAGGGACTTTTGCAGAGGCGGCGACACCTGAAGCGATGCAAGAGATAACCGGAGCTTTCACTCAGGCTTTCACGGCAGGATCTCCGGCTTTGAGTGTTACGTCTGAGGTCTTCTCGAACGTAGGAGGCTTGCTCACTCAGTTATTCACTCGCGGCGGAATGACCTCAATGCTTGAGACTATCTGCTTAATCGTCGTTGCTCTTTCTCTCGGCGGAATTATGGAAGTCTGCGGATTTCTTGATGTAATTCTTGACGCTTTGATGAGGCACGTAAAATCCGTAACAGGTTTAATCGGCTCGGTCTTAGCTTCGGCGTTCATGGCAAACGTTTTCTTAAGCGAACAGTATTTATCGATCATAGTTCCGGGAAGAATGTTTAAGCGTGCGTTTGAAGAACGAACTTGGCCGAACGGGAAAAAGTTAGCTCCTGTGATGTTGTCGCGTTCACTTGAAGACTCCGGAACGATGACGAGCGTATTAGTCCCATGGAACACCTGCGGAGTTTATGTAAGCTCAGTTTTGGGAGTTGCGACGCTGGATTATCTGCCCTATTGCTTCATGAACTGGCTCAATCCTATTGTTGCGCTCGCGATGACAGCTTTAGGACTTGGGATAATCTGGAAGAACGAAGAAGTTCCGGAGAATGTGTTCATCCCTGATGCGGCAGTTGTAGAATAAAGAAAGTTCATGTTCCCTCTCTTTAACGGGAGGGATTATTTTTTACAGGCCGACTTGAGCGGGTGGGTGGGTGGGAGCGAAAGTCGGCCTGCTCCTGATGATTAGAATACATTCATCTCGTTTGAGTATATCGGCATTGCAAACAACCTCTCAAAGCCGAAGCTCTCATAAAATGGAACTCCCGCAGGTGTCGCCTGAAGAGTAATCGTTTTTCCCTGTGATAACCTGCAAATTTCGTTCATCATTGAAGCCGCAACTTTCTTACGTCTAAGCTCAGGAATTACACCGAAATAATACACACCCGACAAAAATTTTTCGTGAGTAAGTAAAAACGTCCCGGCAAATTCCCCGTCGAGTTCAGCAATATACAACGAGAAACTCTCACGATCATTATTGAACGCTTCGACTAAGTCATAATATTCTCTGCTAACTTCGTCCCCTTCATACTCAAAAGCTCTCCATACAGTTTTTGCCCACTCGTCAGGGATTTTCTCGGCTGACCTAATTTTTACGGAAGAGTTCAACGCTGGCTTTACGGCTTTGTTCGGGTTAAGGCTCATCGCTGTAAGTTCTCCGGCATGATAAAGTCCTGAACTCCTCAAAACTTCACCGCCTCCATCATAAATTGGCCACATGAACGACATATTACGTTCCTTGAAAAATTTCACAGCCTCATTCACAAGATTAACGTCAACAATCTTCTCAGGATAATAAATCCAGTTCTCAAACTCACAGCCGGTTGAAACACAAAATCCCTCATCGCCAAGCCTCAAACTCTCGCTGACTGGTAAAGACTTCAGACGCTTAAGGAAAAACTTCAAGTCCTCCCATATTACACTCATGCTAAAACACCTCCGGCAGACCGCACTGCAACATTAACTTCTTAATCTCCGGCACAAGCTCAAGATTAATCTTCTCACGCAAAGCCTCATTCTCCAGCTGATATTTGCTGATTACATCGTGAAGCTCCTTAATATTCGCAAGCAATTCTTCATCGTTCATGTTGAGATTGTCCGTTTGAAGCTCAAGGATTTTTGCGCGAGTATTCTCACGTTCAGCGTTAAGGTCTAAATCCGTCTGGGTAAGCTCACGCAACTTATTCTGCAAATCCCTCCGCTCGTCAGCCGTTAGCAGAGCCGCCGCGTAATCATCCTCATTCTTGAAGCCAAGCGCTAATAATCTCTTGCCGAAATTAATTTCATGACGCTGTAAATCCTCCCGCCCCGTCGCCATTTCAGTTTCTAGTGAGTGAAGAGCCGTTAAGACAACATCAAGTTTCTTTGACTTCTCAGCCTTAATGTCCCGGCGTTCGTTGAGCTGTGAACGTAAATTTTCGACTGACTCCGACATTCTGGCCTGCTCATCTTCCGGAACTTTTGACGCGAACAAAATAATTCTCTGCTGCTGCAAGCTGTCCCGTTCCGCTTCAACCGCTTTAACTCGGTTCGATAATTCATCACGTTTCAGCTTCAAGGCATCACGAGTTTTCTTAAGGTTGGTCATCTTCGCGTTCAACCTCGATAATTCACGTTCAAGCTCATCACGACGCTTTGAGCCTTCGATCCATTCATCCTTTCTTTTTTCGAGGGCTTCGATTAACTCACGAGGATTTTTGTCCGGAATTGTCTTGTAGCCATAAGGCATGATTTGAGCTAATAACTCACGCTTGAGGCTGTTCACAATTTCTTCCTGGCTCTTGCTCTCGTTGTCAAAATTTTCCTCTTCGGATTTCTCGTTCTGAAGCTCAAACAACGCGTCCTGATGATAACGCGAAACTTCCTCCCTCGTCTCCTTGATTTTCTCCAGCTCGTCAAATGCGGCCTTCAAGTCTCGTTCGGCGGCTTCGGCTGTGTCGGCTGAGTTTCGGGCCAATTGCAATTTATCACGTGTCCTCTGACGTTCACGGTCTAACTCTTCAAACGGTGAAATTCCAGCGCCTAATTTAACGCCTAACTGTGAGACTTTCGTTGAGATTTCCGCGTTAAGCTCGTTGATTTTCCTGCGCAAGTCAGCTTCATCATTGCCGATTGATGAAAGTTCCTCGCTGAGTTTTCCCGCTCTCGTCTGTCTGGTCGTGAGTTCGTTTCGTAATTCGTCCAGCTGGCTTTGAGTTTCCTGCAACTGCCGGTGAACTTCTTCCGTGTCAGGAATTTCGGCACCAGAAACATATGGATGTGTCATTGAACCGCACAACGGGCACGCAATACCCTCCTGCAAAAGTTCACGTACAGCGTCTAAATCTTCAATCCTATGTAATAACGCTACTCGTTTTTCAAGTTTGGCGGCTTCAGCCTGGAGTTCGTTAATTTTTCCGGATTGCTCAACATCGCGGATATTCAGGCTCCGAGTTTCCTGTTGCATTCGTAATTTTATGTCCTGTAAATTTTTCAGCTGATCTTCCAGAGCTTTGACCTCCTGAAACTTTTTATAAAGCTCGTCAAGTTCCGTTAATCTCGCTATGCTTTTCTCGCAAATTTCCCGCCATTCAGTTATGCTTTTTCCCTTGAGAGTGCTCTCATAAAACGAACGTGCCCGGACGTAATTTTTCTCGATTACGGCGAAACGATGAGTTACATCCGAATATAAAGCCGCACGGTCATTCAAAACTCCTTGAGCTTGCTGTTTTCGTGTGATTGCCGATGACAACGAGGACTTCAGGGAAATTCTTTTTTCTTCGGCGGCCTCGTACATGTTGAAGCACTTCTGAATACCCGCTAAGCCAGCCTGTAATTTCTCGTCAATCGAATGAAGCTGTAAAAACTTTCTCGCTTCCCTCAAAGCAACTTCGACTTTCTCAAGTGAAATCTGCTCCTTCTCAACGTTCACCGAACATTCTCGCAACTCACGCTCGGAGTCCTCATATTCCGTTCGGGCTTGGATTGCCGCTTCCTGACGCTCGGAAATTTGATCATCGAGAATTTTTACCTGCTTGACGATGTTGTTTAGTTTCGTCTGCTCAGCTAACTTGTCGCGATATTCCGCTTCAATCAGGGTTAAAGCCTCATCCGCATTCTGAAGCTCTGTGCGTGCAATCTGCATTTCATCGCGTAAAGATGCTTGTTTAATCTTGCTTTTATCCCGCGAAACTCGTAAGTCCTTTATTGCCTCGTAATCCTCGCCGAGTTCTAAGGCTTTTCCTCCGCGTTCAAGCCTCCGTTTTGATGGCACGAACAACGCTGAACGTCTCTCCCAATCCGTACGCTGAGCGTCCAAATCCTTTATTACTTCCTGAAGTCTCAGCTCTTCGGCCCGATGCTGCAAAAGCCTCCTGACCTGTTCAAACTGCTCTAGAATTTCCGGAGTTATGAATAATTCATCGTCTGAGTTCTCCTCTGATGATGAGCGCGTCTTTCTGAAATAGTTAAATAGTTTCATCGTTTATCCTCAAAGAAAATTTTTCCCCTTTTGCTTGTAATATTGAAATTTCTGCACCACTGAAACACGAAATTTTCAGGCTGTCGGATTAATCTAGCGAGTTCAAGACATCGCCGGCGTGATAAAGTCCTAAGCGAAAATTCCCGGCCAATCTCACGAATTATCAGTGCAACGTCATCTTCAGGAAGACCGCGTAAAAATTTCCTGTCCAGAATATATTTATCCTCGCGGCATTCGTTAAGGATTTTCCGGCTGAACTCGTCTTCATGTTCGCGAACCCGCCTCATTTCTTCTCCGAATGAAGCTAGGTGTTCAATTGATGAAGTGTTGATGTTAGCTTCGATTATTGGCAAAAGTTTTAACCTGATGAAGTTTCGTGTATATTTGTCGTCGTTGTTCGTACTGTCCTCACGCCAGGTTAAGCCCCTAACCCTGAGAATGTCGCGTAAAAATTCACGTCGAAGTCCCAGCAACGGCCTGAAAAATTTTATCCCGTCAATCTCCGTCGTCTCAGTGATGCCGACGCTTCCCCTAATTCCTGTTCCCCGTAAAATGTTGAATAAAACTGTCTCGGCTAAGTCGTCGCGGTTATGTCCAAGCAGAATATTTCTCACGTTTAACTTTTTCGCGGTCGTGATAATAATCTGATGGCGTAAACGTCTTGCGGCTGATTCGAGGGATTCTCCTTTTTCCTGCTGATTTGGAACGTCAATTTTCACGCTCACGAACTCGACACCGAGATTTTCAGCGAAATTGGCCGTAAACTTTTCGTCGTCGTCGGCTTCTTCTCCTCTTATGCCGTGATTGACATGCAAGGCCGTAATTTTCCCGTCAAAGAATTTTCGACACATCCACAACAAAGCTATCGAATCTCCTCCGCCCGAAACAGACGCGATAATTTCATTCTCATTCAGCCAGCCTTGACGTTCTCCGGCTGAACGAAAATATTTACTTAACACGTAATCCGAGAGTTCATAGGGAATATTTTTATCTAGCATTAATATATCTCTCTAAAAATTTTTGCTGAGACTTGAACGATAACTAGACAACCTGACAATTCATAAAGTCCATTTATCATTTATAAAAAGTCTCAAGATTTGCGCTGACATGTCGAGTTTCACAGTCCATCTTTTACCAAGATTTTACTTGCCATTATAAAGCATTCTGTAAATTTCCAAGTTTGCGCTTACACGTTGAACATAGCCGTTAGTTTCCTCGAATTTTACGGCTTCAATCCATCGTGCTAAATCCGTGTTATTCCCGACTTCCTTCAGCCATTTGCGGGCGTTCCCGGAACCTGCGTTGTAAGCGGCCATGACGTACTCAGGACGTGCAAAATTTCTTCCGAGCCATCCGAGATGAGACGTTCCGAGTTTGATATTGTCGCTTGCGTTGTATAAATCGTAGCGTGAAAGTCCTGCACGTTTAGCCTCTTCTTTAGCTGTTGCGGGCATGAGCTGCATCAATCCTCCTGCTCCTACCCAGCTTCTGGCATTAACTTTGAACGCGCTTTCCTGACGCATAATTGCCCAGACAAAATTACTCTCAACGCCGTATTGTTTAGCCGCAGCATCAACGAGTGCTTTATAAGGTCTGGGATATAACGCTTCGAGGTCAGCTCTGTATAAAGTTGTGTTCGAGGTCATGAGTGTCTCAAGCCTTCTTGCCTCAGAATAACTCTCTTCAAGCCCAAGCCACCGCGATAATCTCAACGCGCTGTAAAGTTCCCTCGTGTTAGCCTTTGGACGTGAGAGCCTCAAATACGCGTGATAAATAAATCCCCATTGCTCAAGCTCCGAAGGTTTCAGCGTCAAGTTCGGATTAGTCCCATTCACAATATTTAACTTCTGCCCAGTCAAAAGCGCGTAAATCGTTAATGGATATTTACGTTTCAGAAGAGCTAAGGTGTTAGCGGCGGCTTGATTTTGTCCGGCCAATGCCTGAGCGTGTCCAAGCCAGTATAATATCCTCGCGCGTTTGTATTGCGTAACTCCCGGAGCGTCGAGCTGACGGAATAATTTTGCGGCTTCCGTGTAATTCCGAGCGTCTAAATTTCTGAATGCTCGTGCCCATGTTACATTGAAAGCAACGCTTGTATTCGGAAATGAACGCAGAATTTGAGCTTCGAGGTTGTCGCGCCGAGCTGTGTCGTTTTTGGCTGTCAGGTTCAAGAGGGCTTGAAGCGCTCGCATCTGGACGTTTCCCCTTCGTTCTTTGGAAATCCTGTCAAGAACTCGCAAACAAGGCTCACGCATTCCCTTATCCTTCGCCAAACTCGCAATTCTCGTTACGGATGATGACGCGTAAGAATTTCCGCTGACCGCTAAGCCTCCCCATAAGTTTAACGCTTCGTTGTTATTCTTAAGTCTTGAATTGGCCCATGCTCGATAATAAATTGCTTTACGTCCGGTTGCTCCCCTTAAAATTTCGAGGGCGTTTTTGTTGTTGCCGATCGTGTGATAATGAACTCCCAGAGCGACGCGGATATTATTATTCGGATTTTTCAAGCCAGCCAAGACTGAAGCCGCCTCCTTACTTCCTGCCTGTAACTCTAAGAGCTGTAAAGCGTGTTCGGTTTTGTTGCGATTTCCCGGATGCTGAACTAAACGCGTGAGAGTGTAAATTTTTCGCTCGTCAGTCCCGGCATTCGCGAGCATTCGAGTTAAAGCGGTTAAAGTATTTCCCTTCTGCTTGTCGTTAATCCGATATTGAGCCAGCGCAACATAATACTTTATCTCAGCCGGAGCATTCTTGTAGAGATTTTCTGCGAATGTCAGGGCTTTTTGAGGCTGATTAGTATTCTCGTAAGCTAGTAAAAGTGTCATATCCGCATAAGGTTTTATTGAGGCCGGAAAATTTTTAGCTTGAGCTTCCAGAATAGCAACGGCTTCCGTCCATTTCTCCTGAAATCTATACGCGTTCGCCATCAACGAATAATCCCTAGCCGTCTTCTTCCTGAGAGAGTTAAATTGCATCTCCATCTCCGTCCATGAACGCCGCCAGAATAAATCGTAAAGTGGAGCAGCATATAAATTTGAGGCAAGCGAAGTAATTATTATCGTCGAAATTATGAGTGAGTGAAAAATTTTTCGCATAAAATACCCTTTCCCAAAATCTGGAATGAAATTTTTTGAGTATTATATAATAACCGGCAAAAGTAGATTATGAGCATGTATGAACGTGAAAGCATAAACGGCTTAACTCGTGAAAATAAAGTTTATTGTGTCTATGATTGGCTAAGTCATGAATTGAGAATGTGAACGTGAACTCGCAACTCGTGAATATGTCTATGATTTATCCATGAATTAAGAGTGTAAAACTCATAAACATTATGATTAAGGCTGTAATAAACTAAGAGTATAAGCATGCAAATGAATTATAGCTGTAAACGTGAAATATCATTTATCATGAAATAAAATGCGTAAACGTGAAGAAAAACTTGCTCATGTTATCAATATTTATTAGGAGTGTGCATAAAACATGAATGCTTTTGAAGTCCTGAGAGAGCGCGGATATTTTGAATGGTGCACCAATGAAGAGCGTCTTGCTCAGGTCATGAATGAAGAAATGGTTACGGCTTACGTTGGATTTGACCCGACGGCTGACAGTTTACATGTCGGGCACTTAATCCCCTTAATGGCTCTGGGCTGGCTTCAGAAACTTGGACACAGGCCGATTGCTTTAGCTGGAGGAGGGACGGGATTAATCGGCGACCCTTCGGGAAAAAGCAAAGAACGCAACTTAATCACTCTCGAAGCTGTCCAGCATAATATTGAGGGCGTAAAAGTTCAGCTGAAAAAGTTTCTTAACTTCGACTGCGGGAAAAACTCAGCGTTATTATTGAACAATTACGACTGGTTAAGCAAAATGACGTTCCTTGAAGTTCTTCATGATGTCGGAAAATACTTCTCAATCAACAACTTAATAGCCCGCGAATATATTCGTTCACGCCTCGAAGATCCCTCAAAGGGAATTTCTTACACCGAGTTTTCTTATGTTTTGCTTCAGGCTATGGACTTCAAGTATCTCAACGAGCATTACGATTGCCGGCTTCAAATGGGAGGAAATGACCAGCAGGGAAATTTGTTAGCTGGTTCGGATTATATCAGGAGGACTAACGGAGCTGAAGTTTTCGGATTAACACAGCCATTATTATTGACATCATCAGGGACGAAATTCGGAAAGACTGAGGCCGGAGCTGTCTGGCTTGATGCTGAGAAAACAAGCCCGTATAAATTTTATCAGTTCTGGTTCAACACGGACGACCGAGATGTTGAGAAATTATTAAAACTTTATACGTTCCTTCCGATTGATGAGATTAACGCGATTATGAACGAACACAACGCGAGACCTGAAAATCGGATCGCCCAGAAGAAATTAGCTCTCGAAGTTACATCGACGGTTCACTCACGGGAAATTGCAGAAAAAGTTATCACAGCCAGCGAGATTTTATTTAATCCCAAGATTGATTTTGCCGGAGTTGATGATACTACTTGCGATATGCTCAAAAACGAAGTCCCTTATGCAAAACTTGATGACGTAAAATTTCCTTCTGGTGTCGTGAATGTTTTAGCGAGTTCCGGAGCATGTGAGAGTAACGGCGAGGCTAAGCGTGCAATTCGTCAAGGCGGAGTGTCGATTAACGGCGTAAAAATTTCGGATGAGAAGGCAGAAATCACGGAAGATATGTTAATCTGTAAGAAATATTTATTTGTCAGGATTGGCCGGAAAAAATTTAACATGGCGGGGATTGAATAATATGCATACATGTAACTGGTATATTTCGGATTCAGTGAGCGACGTTCTGGCTCAAGTAATTATGCACATGGCCGACGCATTAAGAAGCCATTCACGGGACATAGATTTACAGGTCATCAACGCTAAGGAGTTTCATTACAAAGCCGCGTTCGAACGAGTTAAAAATATTTTCGCTAAACGGGAAATCTGGCATCTGTTCGGACATCCGCCGGCATGGTGGAGAATTGTCCGGCTTCATTCACGAACAGTACACACACTCTTAGACGGCGCGCAATTCTGGGGCGGTTATCCTTCGCGTTTCTTCAATGAGGGAGCAAAGAGCGGAGAGGCTGTAATTTATCCCGTGTTCGATTCGTTAGGTTCAAGCAGTGAGGAAGTCAAGAAGGCTGTATTTATTCGCGGCTTGCGTGAAGTTCCGAAAGGGGATTATGAAGTTGTTGACATTTCCGACAAACTTTTACGTCCTGAAGTCTTAAGCGGAGTATATTTTGCCAACGAGACGACACCGCGCGAGGCAATGAGAGCAGGAATTTTGACGATGAGAGGAGCGGCGATTGCATCAGAAAAGTCCGGCTATCTCGATGAAATTTTAGGACCTGACGGATATTTTTTGCTTGACGAGAATACGGACATCAAGAAAGTTATTGCTCAGGGATTAGGCGACAAGGGAAAACATTTAGCGATGGCGGCCCGGCATTTCCTGAAATCTCGACGTTCACACGAAAAATGTACGGATTCGATAATTACGCTCTATAGAAAAGTTATCGCACAATGAAAACTTTTAGCGATAAATTTATTCGGCAGAAACTCAGCGATAACGGCCCGGCTTTTACTGAAAAAGTTATTGCAAAATGAGCTGTGATAAATTTTGCGTGAGTGTTGTAAATAACTTGAAGAATTTCTTGACGTTCACAGTGGAAAATATTATTTCACATCAAGTTGAGGCGAATAAATGAGTAAAGCGGCAGTACGAGCGATAAAATTTTTTGAGGCGTTTGCGAACACAGGACTTCGGGGGAAAATTACGGAAAAATTTTTCTCCGGACTCCTGAAATTAATAAAGCCCCGTGCAAAGGTCATCGATGAGAACTTGAAGATTGCATATCCTGAGAGTTCCGAACAATGGCGGAAGGATATGCGCGCAAAATGTTATGAAAATCTCGCGTGGACAGTTACGGAGCTATTAGCGTTACAGCGGGATACTTCGCAGGTTTTTGACTGGGTAAAGAAAATTCATAATGAGAAATTTGCTTTTGAGCTTTTAGCCGAGAAGAAGGGCGTAATATTTTTATCCGGACATTTTGGGAACTGGGAAATTTTATCAAGCTGGTATTCTCAGTACGCAAGACGACACGGCCATAAATTAAATATAGTCTCGCAGGAGCTTCATGATGAGGATATTTCGCGTTACGTTCACCAAATGCGGGAAAATTCACAGGAAGAACTTTTGCCGAAGGAATTATCCGTACAGAAATACGCGCGCTTGTTAAAAAACGGAATGCATTTAGCCCTCCTCAATGACATTGCAGGAACAGGCCGAATGATGGTCCCTTTCATGGGAAAAGACGCTACGAACATGCCCGGCCCCGTCGTAATGGCTATGCTCGCAGGAGTTCCGATTGTTCCAGTCTGCATTTACCGAAACGCCCCGTTTGAACACGAAATAGAATTTTTTGACCCCGTTAATCTTCCTGATAAAAGCGTAAATCATGACGAGCGTGTGAAATTGGCCGTGTTAGAATGCAACAAAGCTCTGGAGAAATTCATACGCAAGAGGCCGGAATTATGGTTCTGGCTTCATAAACGATGGAGGCCGTAAAATTATTCGGCGAGAAGTGGAGGCTGTAAATGTTATTAAGCAAGGATTTTACGTTTGATGCCGCTCATAATCTCATTAACTATCACGGGAAATGCGAAAAGTTACACGGACATACTTATAAGTTGCGAATTGTTCTTGATGGTCAGCCTGACAGTGAAGGGATGATTATGGATTTTATCGAGCTGAAGCAGATTGTGAAGGAAAAAATTCTTTCTCGTCTGGATCATTCATATATTAACGACATAATCACTCAGCCGAGCGCGGAGAATATTGCGTTATGGATTTGGCGTGAGCTTGAAGAGAGCGTGAAACGTGAGAATTGCAAGCTGCATGAAGTTCATGTATGGGAGACTGCGACGAGCTGCGTAATTCTCAGAAGGGAAGATATGAATTGCCAGAGATAGCGAGATTTTACGGGCTTATCATAAAAATGTTCTTCATGTCAAGTGAGCATAACCCTCCGCATTTTCATGCTCTCTACGGTGAATACATGGGCGAGTTCGACATTAATACTCTGAATATGCTTCAAGGAGATTTGCCGCCTCGTGCTGTAAGTCTTGTTCGTGAGTGGGCAGAACTTCATCAAGGCGAGTTGCTCGAAATGTGGAACTCCCAGAAAATTCACAAGCTGCCGCCGCTGAAATAATTATCATGTTTCACAGACTGAAGAATATTACGCCGCTTCCTGATATGATTTTGCTTGCTGAGTTTCTTGACGGCTCAGTGAGAAAATATGACGTTAAGCCCTTGATGAGTAAAATTCCAGTGTTCCAGATGTTAAGTTATGTTCCTGGCTTGTTTGAGCAGGTAAAAGTTGACACAGGAGGTTACGGAATAATATGGAACGACGAAATAGATTTAGCGTGCGACGAATTATACGAAAATGGAAGAGAGTAAATTAATGCGCGACGTTCAGAAGGAAATTGACAGCCGAAATATCCAGATTGACCGTGTCGGAGTTCGCGGCGTGAGTTACCCTGTTATCCTCATGGACAAGGACAACAAGACCCAGAACACAATCGCCAGCGTCTCAATGAGCGTAATGCTTCCCCGTGAATATCGAGGAACTCACATGAGCCGTTTCATCGAGACACTTGAAGAATATCACGGTAGAGTTTCTCCGGCCAACCTTGAGGCATTCACGAAGAGATTATGCGAGAAATTAAACGCTTCGGAAAGTTCCGTTAGCTTCGAGTTCCCTTATTATTTCCGCAAAAAAGCCCCCGTGTCAGGAATTGAGAGCTTCTCTAAGTGTGATGTAAACTTGAAGGCAAGCTATGAATACGACAAACATTTTGACATGATCATAGAGATAAACTTAAACGTGCAAACTCTATGCCCATGCTCAAAGGAAATTTCGAATTACGGCGCTCATAATCAACGTGCTTTAGTCTCGCTTCAAGTCAGATGCTCAGGCTTAGTTTGGTTCGAAGAGTTGATAAATATGATAGAAAGCTCAGCTTCGGCTCCGTTATTTACGCTGTTAAAACGTGAGGACGAAAAATTTATCACGGAATTATCTTACGAGAACCCGCGATTTGTCGAAGATGTCATAAGGGAACTCGCAATAACACTTGACAACGAAAAACGAATTTTATGGTACAACGCAAGAGTTACGAGCTATGAGAGTATTCATAATCACGATGCTTTTGCTGAGATCGAGCGTGATAAAAGGTGAGCCGTCGGCGACGTAAAGCAGCACTCAAAAAGTTTCTGCGTCTCGTTAATTACATAATAATAATCCTGATATTCGCGCTCGGTTATCGAGTTTACCGCATCTGGTATGAGAATTACAGGCAGTCTCATCCTCATGTAATCGAAGCAGTCTCGACGGATTATTACGAGGAACAGCCTCTTGAAGGGTTATTATTGTGGGACGAGCAATTAATTTACGCGCCTCAAGACGGAATATTAACTTATCCTTCGCCTCGTCCTCGAATGGTAGCAAAAGGAGAAATTCTCGCCGCCCTCGACGGAACAGCCGTACGCTCTCCCTATCCTGCATATTTTTATCCGGGCTTAGACGGTCAAGAAGGAAACTGGGTATATCCAAAATTATGGCCTGACTTCGCCCCGTTCCCAGAATTTAATAACGCTGACTTAATCGAAAACGGAACGCATTTACGACGAGGAGAGCCAATCGGAAAATTAGTTCCTCAGCCGCAAGTTTTGAGGTGTATTGCTTATCTCGACAGAACTCCTTCGCTTGAACGTGCCTTACGAAAAAGGGATAACCCCTCAATAAGAATTAGGACGGAAATTGAGGGCAAGGACAGAAAAGCTGAAGTCGTCGCCGTAAAATCTTCAGCGCAAAAGTTCAAAGTTTATTTACGGCTTCCGTTTTTCCCGCCAGAAGTCTTACGCTCAAGATTATTCACAGCCAGTGTTGTAACTGACGTTCAAAAAGGTGTGATGGTCCCTGACACCGCAGTAATCATGAAGAACGGCAGAAATATGGTCTTCATCGTAAAAGGAAACACTCCGGAGCTTCTTGCTGTTGACGGATTTCCAACGGGAGAAGAAGAATTTTTCATTGAGAAAGGTGTTGAACCGGGAGCGAAATTAATTCTCAATGCCGACAAGATAAACTTAGACGAAAATTTACGGATATGGTAAAAATTGCTGAGATATTCGCACACTGAAACCGTTTGAAGAGTTTTTAATTGAGAACGGAGTTGAGCCGGGAGCT